>JAWVCT010000122.1:0-157838 GCA_033858155.1 Blastocatellia bacterium | reverse complement strand
GCGGGTTTGCCTCAAAGAGCAGTCGATAGCGAAGCTCAGAATCCAGGAGTTGTTGTTCGATCCGCTTCCCGGCGGTAATGTCGCGGGCAATGGCTTGCAGTTCGACGACTTTGCCGTCCTCGATTATGAGTTGCACTTTCTGGCCGATCCAGACCTCGCTGGAATCCTTGGTCATTGCCGGGAATTCAAAATAGGTAAGCGGAACCTTTGCTTTCACCTGCTGCCGATAGAACTGGGCGGCCACCTCCCGATAGTCTTCCCTGATCAAATCCAGGAAGTGCAGCCCTACGCATTCTTCAACCGAGCGTTCAACCAGCGCTGCAGCACTGGGATTGAAGAAGGTGAAGTGTCCGTGAGTACCTGTCCGGTAGATCGCGTCACTCGCGCAATCGATGATTTCGCGATGACGCACGGCGGAGGGATGCGGGACTGCCGCTAGTGGCCTGTCGTTCGTTGTCTCTGGCTGCAGGTTTTCGTTCGCTGCCGATAGCGCAGGGGTTTGTTGCCCGATCTTCGCTTCCACTTTAAGATGCGCAGTTTTCATTTTGGTCGAGATCATATTGAGGCTGGCATACGGGCCGTCTGGCCCGAGTCGCCGTGGCGTTTTGCCCGGCCCAGGCGTCGGGTCATATAAATATGCTTTCGAAAGCAGCAATTTCGCTGAGTAACAGCGGATGTCCGGCTGAGGCAGTGAAACGCCTGCCACCACTAAGCAAACCGAGGGCCGGGAGAAAGGCTTGAATGATGAATTCAAGTTGGAAGCAACAGAACATTTTGTCGCTCCAGAGGGGCGAGATGTTTATAGCCAGGCAGTTCTTTCTTTGCTCCAAAGCCCCGTAGGAGCGCAAGCGCTTTTGCCTGCTCGACCAATCGATCCGCTGCCGGGTTTCGCTCCTAACGGAGCGAGATCCTCGCCGAGCCCTCGTAGCTATAGACATCTCGCTCCTCTGGGGCGAAAAACGACTTTCACTGTTGCCCTTCCAACCTGAATCCATCAATGATGCGGAGCGCTGGGAAGTGCCGGACAAGCAAACGGGCCAGCGACTTTCATCGCGGGCCCGAGTGTGTTCGTCGAATGTTTAGGTGGAACTACTGAATCGTGTCGGTCGATCCCTTAAACCCGTGCATGGCCTGCCTTGCTACCCACTTCAGCACGCGCTTGGTGTCATAGCAGTGGGCGAGGATGTAGTTGCATGTCGACAGACAATGCGTCGAGCACTCCTTCTTCATCTCGTCCAATTGGGCGTGGTCGAACTTCGGATTCTCAATCGTGCCCCAGTCGTGCGTGGCCGAATACATCGGGAAGCACGGCGCCAGGGTTCCATCCGTGCGAATGATTAGAGAGTTCTGACCCGCGCGGCAATTCCAGGGCGGCACTGCACCGCGCATGAGTGTCTTCATCTCCTGCATGTGCTTGCTCTGGTTGACCATCTTGTAGCCTTCGTTGTGGCGCTTGTCATCCAGATAGTCCAGCAGGTCGTCGACCTTTGACCAGTCATCCGGCGTCAGATACGTGACGTTCTCATCCAGATGCTTGAAGTGGTCCTGCTCCATCATCGGCGTTTCGTTAATGTGATAATCGGTGGCGATGCCGGCGTCGTGGGCGATCTCGGTCAACTCTTTGACATCGTCCATGTTGTTGCGGCAGATATTGATATTGAACATCACCGTGTAGCCATAGTGATGTTGCCGCTTCACCAGATATTCGAAGTAAGGCCGAATCGGATCCAGAGCCTTCGGCAGAGACTTTCGGTCCTTAACTGAATCGACGGCCAGGTTGACGGTGGCAATGCCGGCGTCGCCCAGGCGATCGATCACTTCGGGCTTCATCAGACGCCCGTTCGTCGGCAGGTAAACGAAGATGTCTTTCTTCGCGCTGTAGTCGACGATCTTATGAATGAACTTGGGCCGCAGCAGCGGCTCGCCACCCATCAACGCCAACACGCGCGAACCAATCGAGTGTAGCCAATCAATCGAGCGCTTGGCTGTGTCTTCGGTCATGCCCTTAACTTTGTTATTGTAAGACCAGCAGTAGTGACAATCCAGATTGCACTTCCACTCAGTGAACAGATAGGGAATGATTGGGCGCAGGTCGTTCTTGTACCAGCGCGATTTGAAATACGGCGAGCCCCACGTCTTCCAGGTGCGGATCGCGTTCAGCTTTTGGTACTCCGACTTGGTCATCGGTTGTGGGTCGGGGTGAATCGGATACACGGGCTCCGGCAGAACCTGCAATTCGGGTTTCACCTCGAGCGTAGTGCGCACCTCAGGTTTGTAGAGGATCTGATGAAGCTTTTGATCCAGCCTGGAGGGGGGCGCCGAAGAAGCTGGAGCATTTTCTATCTGTAATTCTGGTGCCATATCTGTTATCTCTCCGCTGTAATGATGGTGTAAAACTAGTTAGGTCCTCTTCGTGTTCACTCGAAAGCGCAAGCACACGATGGGGTATGGGTCTTAAATCAAGCGCTAATATTCGCTGATTAGTGCGGTAATTGCAAGCTTCTTTCGCGAAATCCGTAGCCGTTATCCTGGGTTAACCTAACTCTCATTAGCACCTGGCTTCAGCCAGGTGTATGGAATCCACGTGCCCCCTAAACCGTTTTCAATGGTTAACGCAAGAAACCGTCAAAACGGCTAGCTCGAAAAATCGCCTCTTGTCACCGAACTAAGGTGCGGTGCTAATGAGATTCGTCAGCCACCCAACCATTAGAATTGTTACCCGGTTGCTCCCTCGCCACATAAAAGTTAAGCTTTCCCGTTCGTGGAGGACCTGAAGATTTGTCGTTCCCTGCCCTGCCCGTCACTGCCGGCCTGAGACCTGAATTGTTCGCTGGAGCCGGCGCTCATTCTGCTCGTCGTGTGTTGCTGGTCACCGCTCTCAGCGTGCTGGTACTCGTAGGTTTCGGGTTCCGTGTCAACGGACTGAGCAGTGAGGGACTCAGCGATGACGAACTGAACAAGCTAAACGCCGTCAATGAATATCGCGCGCAGGGCCTGACGTCAGCCAATGGCGAGCACCCTCTGCTAATGAAGGCCCTGCTGACCATCAGCGTCATCGCTGCCGACAAATGGAACCAGAGTTCGTTGGTTAGCGGCCATCCCGAATTGAATGTGCCGGTGGAAACGTCGGTGCGCTTGCCCGGCGCGCTGTTCGGAGCTTTTACGGCAGTGCTGATTTTTCTAGTTGCTTCAGAGTTGTTCGGTTTGGAGGTGGGCCTGATCTCCGCTGCTTTATGGGCGTTCGATCCCCTGGCAATTGGCTTTAACCGCATCGCCAAGGAAGATACCTTCCTGATCTTCTTTTTCCTGCTCGCAAATTTCTTTTGGCTGCGCGGCCAGCGCGTCGCTGAGAGCCAACCGGAGCGCAACCCGGAACGCTTTTATTGGGCGACCGCCGCCGCCTTCGGCGCCATGCTAGCTTCGAAGTATGTTCCAATGCTGATCGCAATCACCGTTTCCTACAATTACGCGTTCCAAAGAATCCCGGGCACTCGCTGGGTCATCGGCAAGAAGCGCTTCCTGAAATTCTTTTTCGTGATGGGCGTGGTGTTTCTGATCTGCAATCCGACGATTCTTTTGCCGTCAACGTGGAAGGCGATGTCGAATTTTACCAGCTATCGAAACATGGGACACGACAGCTATGAATTTCTGGGGAGGCTTTATCCGCATCGGTTTCAGGACTGGTTCAAAGGCGAGCCGTGGTATTTCTATTTTGTTCTGATCGGGACCAAGCTCCCAATTATGACCTTGTTTAGTTTCGCGCTGGGATTGGGACTGCTATTCAGGCGCAAGAGTGGTGACGGCCGCTATTTCCTGTTGCTCTGGCTGGCCCTCTGGACGCTCTCATTCTTTACGCCGGGCGGCAAGTTCACCCGGTACCTAACGTCGGTTCTGCCCGCAATCATGATTACGGCAGCGATCGCAGTGCAATTCATAGCGCGCCGGCTGGGAAGATTTTGCGCGCGCGCTTTTGGAAATGAATCGATGAAAGTTTACGCGCGATCTGCGCTGGCTTCGGTAGTGATTATCTCGGCCTTCTGGCCGGCAGTGATGGCCGCTCCGCATTACCGTCTGTACGTGAACGCCCTGGGCGGCGGCCCCGCGAAGGCCGGCGCGTATTTTCCGCAGGACGAGTTCTACGACGCCTATATGAAGGAGGCGATGATCGAGATCGGCAAGCACGCTCGGCCCAACGCCCGCGTGGCCACTGAAATCCCAGCCCTGGCCGCGTATTACGCGCAACGGGCGAATCGTGCTGACCTGGTCTGCGTGGAATTGTCTGACCCGGCGGAACTCGAAAAATTGACGCCAGGGGATTTTCTGATCGACGCCCGGGGCCGCACGTATTTCACTAACCAGGCGATGCTGACTCGTCTGCGCCAGGCAAGTGACACTGTGTTTACAATCGCGGTGGGTGCGACACCGGCGGCTTACGTTTACATCCTGGATCAGAAATCGCTGGCCGCATTGCGCGGAGAGAGGTAGTATCAGAAGCCCGCGCGTCAGCAAGGGCTCCGCTCAGAAGAGTCCCGAAACGATTTATGTTACTTGAGCAGCTTCTCACTAAATCAATCCCCGAACTGAAAGAGCGGTTCGTCGATCGCGCGCGCCCGATCCCCAAAGGCCTGGTCGAAGCACTCGAGTCCGACGGACGCCAGGGCGCGCATCATTTAGCTCGGCAGATCCGTGAACGCTGGCGTAAGAATCGCGCCGAGGGCCAACGGCTGCACAACCTCCTGCGTTTCGAAATCGATCTCTGGGACCAGGGCTTCAACTTTATCGCCGGTGTTGACGAAGCCGGCATGGCGCCGCTCGCCGGGCCGGTGGTGGCCGCCGCGGTGATCCTGCCGCGTAACTACAAACTGCGGGGCTTGAATGATTCAAAACAGATCCTCGACATGGCCGTGCGCGATGAAATGGCGCAGCAAATAAAGCAGGACGCCGTCGTTTGGTGCGCCGGCCGCGCCGAAGTCGAAGAGATCGATACAATCAATATCTATCACGCCGGATTGCTCGCGATGCGCAGAGCAGTGGAAGGTCTCACCTCGCAACCTGACTTCATTCTGGTGGATGCGCGCCGCATCCCGCATTGCACCGCGCCGCAACGCGGCATTATCAAAGGCGACACGCTTTCGGCCAGCATCGCCGCCGCCTCAATCATCGCCAAAACCACCCGCGACAAGCTGATGGCTGAATTCGATACCGTGCATCCCGGCTATAACTTCGCAACCCACAAAGGCTATCCCACGCCCGAGCATTGCCGCTTGTTGAAGGAACTCGGGGCCGCGCCAATTCATCGCCGCAGCTTCGCCCGCGTTCGCGAAGTCCTCGGCCTCGATCCAGTACAAAGTGAGTTGTTCGAAGAGAAGGCCGAAGCGGCTGGCGCAAGTCGGTAGCGTATCAGAAGCCCAACCGTCAGGGAGGGCTGGATCGCAACCGGGCCCTTCCTAACGGTCGGGCTTCTGACACGCACTCGACAACTTGAAACTTCAAACCTGAAGTCGGAAACTATCCCCATGGCTTCCTTATCCGACTACAAAAAGAAACGCCGCTTCAACAAAACGCCCGAACCCGGCCCCGAGAAGAAAACTTCCGAGATGGGTAACATCTTTGTGGTCCAGAAACATCGCGCCACTCAATTGCACTACGACTTTCGTCTCGAAGCCGACGGCGTCTTGAAATCGTGGGCCGTTCCCAAAGGCCCGCCGATGGATCCGGGCGTAAAGCGCTTGGCGATGCAGGTCGAAGATCACCCGGTCGACTACGCGGATTTTGAAGGCGTAATTCCGGAAGGCGAGTACGGCGGCGGTACCGTGATGGTCTGGGACTATGGCGTCTATGCGCCCGAAAATACTGAGAACGTGGCCCGCGCACTCGCCAAAGGCGAGTTGAAATTCACGGTCCTGGGTAAGAAGTTGAAGGGTTCGTTCGTGCTGGTGCGCACGCGCGATCGGCAATGGCTCTTGATGAAGCACCGCGATAAGTACGCCAAAGAAGGCGAAGACATTGCCGAGACCCAGCCTTACTCAGTACTGAGCAAACGAACGTTGGCAGAGATCGCCGAAGACGAAGGCGGCGTGGTGAAGAAAGCCGCAACGGGCGATCCGAAGAAGCTCCCGCGCCGCACAGGGATCAAGCGCCGCAAGAAAACTGCGAAGAAGAAGATTTGGCACAGTAATAAGTAAGCCTGAGTTGTTGTTCGGCTGACACTCACAACAGCGGCTGCCGCTCCAGAAACTATTGACAACCGTTCGACCCTGGCAGAATAATCAGCCGGACGATTTCAGCCATCCCGCTCGCGATTGACCAAGCCTCTCCAAAGAGGGCACTTGAAACCTTTCTGGATTTTAGTTGATCGGCTGAAGATCACTTCTACGGCGCAGGCAGCGGCCGCAAGAAATCCCTTGAGCTGTTTTGCCTGAGTCTTAACCCCTTGTCTCAATAAGCGCAATCGCGCTTTGAGGGTTGCTCATGAAAACATTTCTGATTCTTGCTTTGTCATCGTTCGCGCTCACGCAAACGCCCGGCACTCCACAGAATCCAGTGGGCCTGGAGGTCTTGAGCCTGAAGGTGAAAGAAAGCGTCTACAACCCGGACGTGGATACAACCGACAGTTCCGAACCGCCGTCGAGTGTAACCAGACCCAATCCGAATGCGGGACGGCCCACTAACAGGAATGAAACGGAAACTGAGAGGCTCGAGAGACAGACGAACCTGCGTGTGCAAAACATGCACGCGCTCGAAGCTACTGCGAAACGGGAGGGCACAAACCGCCCATCAAGAATCCGGCTCTATGAATCCGAGGCCGAGATAAAGAATGGCTCTGCCAAACCAATCACCGGATTCGTTTGGGCGTATCAGGCCTCGCCCGCTCTGCAATACACACAGGACCAGGAATTTCTTTGCAACACGAAAATAGCCGCGGGCGAGACCAAACGCGTCAAAGTTCTTTCGCTTTACCCCAATCAGAAGGTAGTGAAGGTAGCGGCGTCCGGCGCCGCGTCTGTGCCGGCGAAGCCAATGGTAAAGGACGTCATCATCAACCAAATTCAGTTCGCCGACGGCACAATGTGGCAGCGCCCCAACTGGAACCCGATCGTCCTTTCCACGCTCGGCGCGAGGACTGTGGGCAAAGGAAAATGCGAGGCTCTTTAGCGTTTAGAGAGTAGTAGAAGCTTCTTATTTGACGCGTCAACGTCTTCGTTTGGGTATGCACCGCTTTCTTTCAGCACGCGACATTGTTCGTCGAATTCTCACCGGAACGTCCACTCGTCCGGCGCGTCCACTTTCCCTTTCAACTGATAAGGCTCCGCTTCTTTGGTAATTCCCCGTTTGAGAACTCTTGAAATGATAGAGTACTGCGAACCCGGCGAACTTATTCTTACGCAGAAGGAGTGGCATTGATATGGATCCCGATCCAATGCAGTTTGTTGAGCAAGACGACGACAAAAAAGACACCGCGGCCGCTAGCGAGGTGAAGAAAACCAAAGCTCACTTGAACACGTGGGTAGCTATTTCGGTGGCGTTACTCGCCACGTTCATGGGCATTTGCAAGGTCAAGGACGACAACATCGTGCAGGCGATGCAACAGGCGCAGGCAGATAAGATTGATAACTATTCGTGGTACCAGGCCCGCAACATCCGTGAAGAAGTCGCGAAAGCCACGGTCGCACAACTGACCGCCCAGGCAGCCACGGCGCTGCCACAGGCTAAGCCGGTCTTCGAAGAACAGATCAAAACCTACCAGGCGATCGCCCAGGACCAGGCAGAGAAAAAGAAAACTCAGCAAGCCGATGCCGACAAGGCCGATCAGACCTATAACGAGCTGAACTTTCACGACGATCAGTTCGATCTTTCGGATGCGATGCTGGCGCTGGCCATTTCACTGATGGCTGTGACCGCTTTAACGCAGAAGCGTTGGCTGTTTGTGCTCGCACTGTTCCCGACGGTGTTCGGTGTCGTCATGGGCCTGGCGGGTCTTCTCGGATGGCACCTTCATCCCAACTTGCTGACCAAGCTGTTGTCTTAGGCACTGCCTTTAGGGGGCGGGTATTGAGGTCATCTATGAAGCGGCCGTTGAAGGGAGGACTACGCCTTTAGTTCAGATTAATACAATGGTTTTGAGCTTGTCGGTTTTACATTGGGAGCGATAACATGAACAGAATCGAGGACACGATCATGCAATCTATCGACGAACTGGCGCGCGCAATTACTCAACTTGAACCATCAGACCAAGAGGCATTGTTGGACAAGGTCGTGCAACTAAATGTTCAGAAGGCTGGGGACAACGGATCAGACTCCAGGTTCCAAGTCATGCAGGAAGCGATGAAGGATGAGTTGTTCCTGGCTGACCTGCGTGAAGTCATGGAAGACTTCAGCCACGTTGACGCTGAGGAAACTCCCGCATGACTCCGGAACGCTGGAGCCTTGGTTGGCCAACCTCGACCCGGTCGTTGGCTCCGAACAAGGCAGGACGCGTCCCGTGCTCGTCTTGAGCGATACCAGGCTAAATCATATTCTGCCCGTCGTTAACGTTCTCCCTATCACCTCGCGCAAGCAGAACCGGCGTATCTATCCGAACGAAGCACTCATTCCTGGCGGAACCGCCGGACTTGATGTTGAATCAATTATTCTCTGCTACCAGATTCGCACACTCGACAAACAGCGGCTCATCAAGCGCCTCGGTGTGCTGGGCGAGACAAACCTGCGCGCCGAGGTGCTTGCTGCCTTGCGGTTCCAACTCTTGATGACCGAGTAGTCCGTTATCGCCGCGTTTCCGCCCTGGAAACATCGCTAATACTGCCAATTCACAGTCACGAACCCGGTGCCGGTGGTTGGCACTGTGTACTGATGATTGTTGCCGGCCTCCCAGGTCACCGTACCGTTGGCGGCAATCTTGATGAACTTGAATTGGATGGTTTGCCCTGCGGGAACACTCGCGTTGAGAAACCAGTTCGGATAGTTCGGCGTCAGCATCGGCCCGACTGCTCCGTCCCAGGTAGTGCTCCAATTGCCAAGCTCGACCGTGTTACCGGTGAGAAAGATGTAGTCACCCGTCTGGGTCGACGTTGCGTTGTTTACTGTGAACGTTACCGGAATCAGTTTTGCCGTCAGCACCGTGTATTGAATGCTGTTCGAAACCTGACTCGATGAGTTAGTGACCGTGACGTTGTACACGCCGTTAGTAACCGAGGGCGTGGTGCAGATGATTTGCGTCGGCGTCCAGGAGTTGATCGTTGCGGTCGTCGTGCCGAACTTCACACTGCCCGCTGTCGAACCGAAGTTGCGACCGGCGATTGTTACCTTTACGCCTGACTGGCCGGAAGTTGGACCAATCGAGCCGACCTCAGGCGGCGCAGAACCTTCGGTGAACTGCCAGACACCAACGGTGTGTGACGGTAGGGTAAAGTTCGTCACCGGGTTGTTGCCTCCCGATCCGGTACTTACCGTGATCGAAGAACCGCCCAGCAGACCGTTGAGATAATCAGTGTATGTCCCGGCTGGCAGGCCCGCATTGAGCCCGGTGATCGAGTAGGACGAACTGTCATTCTTGTTGATAGCGACGAGCACGACGCTGCCAAAGAATTTTCTCTCGTAAATGTAAACGTCGTTATTGATCCAGCGCTCAGTCGTGGAGCCATAAGAAATCGCGGGATTGTTGTGACGCAGCGTAGAGAGCTTGTTCATCAACTGATAGGCGGTAGTGCTGGTGCTAAAAACCCCCATCATGTTTCGGTTGTATGGATCCGTCCCGCCGTTTGTGTCGTTATGCAGGTATTGTTCCGTCCCGTAATAGATGCAGGGAATACCACGTGTGGTCAGCGTGAAAGCCATCGCTTCATGCAGCCGGTTAGTGTTGTTGTTGATGGAAAGGAAACGCGCCATGTCGTGATTGTCGATAAACGTGACGAGGTCGTCTTTCCAGGTAAAGTTGCCTCCCTCCTGCGTCAGCACGCCGTCAATTGTCGAAAAATTGCTGTTGCTTGCGCCGAAGACACTGCGAATCGCCGTGTTCAGCGGAAAGTCGAGTAGAGAGATGCCGCTCTTGTTGGCGAACTTGTAAGAATCGTGATAGAGCGGATCAGACGTACCGCCCTGGTACCATTCGCCAAACAGAAAACTGTCGCCGTAGGTGTAGATCGAATTGGCGAAACTGTATTCCCAACCCCAGGTCGTATGCTTGACGGCATCGATGCGGAAGCCGTCGACGCCGTGCTGCTGAAACTGCTGGGCAGCCGCTTTGAGGTAGGCGTCAATCGTGGCGTGCTCCTGGTTGAGATCTGCTAAATCGAAAAGCGCGTAATACTGCAACTGGTAACGATCGTCAAAGTTCGAGATGTTACCGTTGTGATGAAAGTAACCGTTCGGGTCGCTGGTGTAGTTGCCCAGGAAAGTTCCGTTATCGTAAAGCGCGCCAAACTCGCCTGCGTTGTCCGTAGTCGAATGGTTCGGCGCAAAGTCGACAATGATCTTAATCCCACTCTGGTGCGCCGCGGTGACCAGATTATCGAAGTCAGTCCAGGTGTTACTTGTATTGCCGAAGTGTTCCTCGATGCGCTTAAAGTCGCGGGCCTGGTAGCCGTGATAAGAAGCTGTCGGATTGCCCTGCCCGTCTGGGATGTTCGTATTGAGATTATCCACCGGCGGCAGAATCCAAATCGCGGTCACGCCCATTCCCGACAGATAAGACATCTTCTGCTGAATCCCGGCCAGGTCTCCGCCCCAGTAAAGTCGCCAATTCGTCTTTGTCGAATCGTAAAGACCTGAGCTCTGTGATGGATTGTTGTTCGCGGTGCTACCGTCAAAGAACCGATCAATGACGATTTGATAGATGACTTCGCGCTTGAAATCCGCGGCGCGAGCGCTGTTGAATAGAGTAAACAGTATCGAAAGAGAAATCGAGATCACTGAAAGACACCTATTGAGTTTCCGCATAACAACCTCCAGAAGAAGACTATCTGTTTTTGAAAAGGGGAAGGGCGGTGCGGAGTATATAGCAAGTTGGTTATCTAGGGAATGTAAATGTAGCGTGTGCCGTGTTAGGGCTTGGACAAAGCCCTCCGTAAACGGCCAGGCTAGGCCCCGTCGGTTGGCGCTGCGCGCTCGGGCGGGCAGGGATGCCCGCGCTCCCTCAAGTGACAGCTCGGGCATCCTACATGGGCCAGGCGGCGTCGGCGCCCACCGGCCTTACGCTACCGACTCGGCGTTATTGGTTATCGACGTTGGCCTCAATTACGTTTTGAATCAAAGTCGGCACGTTGGAAAAGAAATCATAGCCAGTGATCGCCTCGACTTGATCGACGCTGACCCGATAGGCCTTCCAGTCCGTCCCAATGGATCCTGAGTTCGGTATGACGACCGCGATGGTCCTGGTCGACGCAGTCACGCGAGAAACATCGTTGCTTCCGACAGGTAACACGATGATTACTTTCCAGGTGTTAGCCGGCACCGCGACGTGGCCGTTGGCGATAAAATATTGTAGTCCCTGTCCGCCCGAAACAATGTAAAGCTCGTTACCCTGGGAAACCAGAGTGCGGCAATAGCTTTCCAGATTGGCCCACACACCCTGATTGTTCGCCGGCAACTGCGGAATCATGTTGGTCATAAGGAAAGTAGCCGAGTTGGCTGTGATCGTGATCGTGCGATCCGCTGAGGGGCACATATGTCCCCGATCGAAACCCGAACCCGAATAGTCAGTTGCCTGAACCTGATACCAACCGGCCGGCAAGGTTGTATCGGCGCGGAAGTCATTTTGTCGCGCCGCGCTGCCCAACCAGGAGGCGTCCAGATGCCAGCTCACCCAATTTGCTTCTCCGTTATCGCGATTGTAAGACAGCGAGTACTGTGGCTTTTCCATTAGATAATTAGCCGGCACGGTCACATTGGTTACCGCATTGGTGGGGTTGCCCATGGTGAGATGTTCGCTGGGCGTGGGAGTAGGAGAGGGGTTCGGCGTTGGTGTCGGCGAGGGATTCGGTGTTGGTGTCGGAGTGGGTGTCGGCGACGTGAAGTCGCCAATCTGAATATTATCGAGGTTGATCCGATTAGCTCCGCCGGACACTTTGCGAATTTCGAATCGAATCGCATTAGAGTTGTTGACGGTAAAGTTCGCCGTCTGCAGCGTCGTCGAACTCGTGGTCACGGTTGAGCCGACCTGGGTCCAGGTGCTGCCATTGTTGGTTGACGACCATAACTGCCAAGTGCTCGAACCATCCGTGCCGAAAACCGCATGCTGAATCGAAACAGTTCCCACACCTGTCTTGTTGAAATTCATGTGGACTGTGCCGATGTTTCGCACCCTCGCTGAGTAGGCGCCCGTCTTTCTGTCGGTCGACAGGTTGCCGGTCAGTGAGTCGTCCATGAACCATGACCCGGTTCCCAGCGTCACGTTGGCGGCAGCATACGAAGTCTTTCCACCTGCTTCGAATCCTTCGCTCAGTGGCGTCATCGTCGCGGTCGTCAACGCTATGGTCATGACGAACAGCACCGAACCAAATGCGAGCACCATTTTAGTTACACTTGCGAACTTCGGCTTTTTCATGCGCTTTAACCTTTCTGGTGAAGTTGTGCGCCACTTTGGACGAATACTGGCGAACAACGATTTCGGCAGTGGGCACGCAGAGTCATAACACCTGCGTACCAATGCGCTCAGATAAGCTGACCGCCGGGGGTTGCTGTCGTATCAACTCTTCTCTTGAACGGAGAAGACGAAAAGCTGGCTGCGCGATGAAATTCATCTTCAAGAGGCTTTTGAGGCCTCGCTGAAATCCGAGAACTTCACGGCTGCCAGTGCCGGATAGTACTCGCAATCGAATTTTTAAGCTATAGGTATTTTTGACGTTAGAGAGGTCAGAGACGAAAGTTGCTAGAAGCTCGTCGGCGATCAGTCTTCAAAAAAAGAGGCCGGCCATAAGAAGCCGGCCTCCAGGGATTCCGTGGGAATGGTGGGTTCACCACTTCGGTGTGACGCCCAGATTCTCAAACAGGAACGAGTAGATGTCCGTCTGCTGTTCGAGGGTCTTAGTGGTGCTGCTAGCGCCGTGACCCGACTTGGTATCGATGCGAATCAGGATTGGGTTGTCGCCGCCCTGGGCCGCTTGCAGCGCCGCCGCGTATTTGAAGTTATGTGCGGGCACGACCCGATCGTCGTGGTCGGCGGTGGTGATCAAAGTCGCCGGATACTTCGTGCCCGATTTAATGTTATGAATCGGCGAGATGGCATACAGCGCTTTGAACTGTTCAGGGTTATCGCTCGATCCGTAATCCGGAATCCAGGCAGCCCCGATGGTAAACTTATGAAAGCGCAGCATATCCATCACGCCGGCTTGTTCGACAACTGCCCTGAACAGTTCCGGCCGCTGATTGGAACACGCGCCGACCAACAATCCTCCATTCGATCCGCCATGGATCGCGAGTTTGTTCGGGGACGTTATTTTGTCTTTGATCAGGAACTCGGCCGCCGCGATGAAGTCATCGAATACGTTCTGTTTCTTCAGTTTGGTTCCGGCTTCGTGCCACTGTTCGCCGTACTCGCCGCCGCCGCGAATGTTTGCTGACGCATACACAACGCCCTGCTCGAGCAAAGCAATTCTTAACGCGCTGAAGCCGGGACTGGTCGTAATGTTAAAGCCGCCATAGCCATACAACACTGTGGGATTGTTGCCGTCGAGTTTGATCCCTTTCTTGTGCACGATGAACATCGGCACCCGCGTACCGTCTTTGCTGTTGTAGAAGACTTGCCTGGTTTCATAGTTCGACGGGTCGAAGCCGGGGATAGTCACCGAGCGAAAGACGGACGATTTCTTCGTAGCTATGTCGTACTTGAAAATCGTCGGCGGATAATTGAATGAGGTGAAGCTATAGAAAACAAACTTGTCGTCTTTAAAGCCGCCGAAACCGCCCGCTGAACCCAGTCCGGGAAGTTGGACTTCATTCTCGAGCTTGCCGTCGAGGCTGTAAACATACGCTCGCGTCGTAACGTCCTTCAGATAAGTTACAAACAACTTACCGCCGGCGGTGCCGGTGCTTTCCAGCGGCTCAGGACGTTCCGGTAAAACATCTCTCCAGGCGCTGGTCTTCGGATCATAAAGGACAACCTTGCTGTTGGGAGCCCCATGATTCGTTTCAATTAAGAACTTACCGTCGACGTCGTCGATTACGCCATAGCTGTCATCGCCGATTTCGGCGACGATCGGAGTAAAGGGCTGATCGGGCCGGGCCAGTTCGCGGAACAAAATCGCGTTTCCTTTCTTCCCCTGGGCCGGATCGGAGTTGGAAAGAATCGCGTAGCGCTCATCCTCTGTGATGCTAATCCCGTGGAACCCTTTCGGATGGTCCTTATCTTCGTAGACAAGTTTATCGTCAGTCTGGGGTGTGCCCACCTTGTGATAATAGACCATCTGGAACTCGTTCTTCGTCGTCATCTTTTTGCCCTGATCGGGTTCGGGATAACGATTGTAATAGAAGCCTTCATCGCCCACCCACGAGGCGCCCGAGAACTTGATCCATTGCAGATGATCCGTCAGCGGCTTTTTGGTCGCGACGTCGAGCACATAGAAATCGTTCCAGTCTGAGCCGCCTTCGGAAATGCCATAGCCGATATATTTCCCCTTACGCGACCACGAGAAAGCTCCCATCCGCGACGTGCCATCGGCGGAAAACTTATTTGGATCGAGCAACTGCTCAGGCGTGCCGTCCAGGCCTTTTTGAATATAGTAGACGCTCTGGTTCTGCAGGCCGTCATTTTTGGAGAAGATAAAGTTCTCGCCGCGGTGCGTTGGCGCGGAATATTTTGGATAGTTCAAAAGCGTCGTCAAGCGATTCTTGAGTTGAGCGCGATAAGGAATCTTATCGAGATAACCGAAGGTGACTTTGTTCTCGGCTTCGACCCAGGCTGCAACTTCCGGGGAATTGTCATCCTCGAGCCAGCGATAGGGATCGGGCACCCTGGTGCCGAAGTAGTCATCAACAACCTCGCCTCTTTTCGTTTCCGGATAAGTGAGTTTGGGAATCTCACCATGGTGGGCGCTGGCTACTCGGTGCAGTGGAGAGCTCGAGAGAGACAGCGTCAGGACAAACAGCATGAGCGCCGCCAGGGTTCGCTGGATCTGGTTCATTTGGATTGGTCCTCCGGAAATCAATAGGAATGTTTCTGGGCGAACATACTTTAATCACAGGCGCGGCAAAAATCCAACCGCGCCGGTTCTTGAGTTGCTCTATTTAAGAGATTGACTAACCAGATAAGTGAGGGCAGGTAGCGACAGTGTCTGAAAGACTTCACACCGCCGAGACAGTGAGACGAGGGTCGCTATCGCTTCCGGTAGCGACCTCTTCGGCGACGGATCATTTCCATCGCCGCTGATTGATTGCCGGAGTGTTTTAGTTCCGCGACTTTGCGTCCGGAGGCCTAAGGTCCGACATCTGCATCGTGTCTGACCCCAGCTCACTGCGTCCAAGATCGGCCAAGGCCACGACGACCAACAGTATCGTCACGCCCAGCGTAGCGAGAATGTACAGTAACGAAGTCTGCTCGAAATAAATCAGCAGGAAGGTGGAAACCGCCAGGACCAGGATCCAGAGGTAGGTAAAACCACGGGCGCGCCTGGCTTTTTTGGACTTTATTCTTTGACTCATTTTGCCATTGGCCGTACGACTATCGAAGCGATACGGCGCCTAGTAAATTGCCCTTGTGGGCAGGATCCCCATGCTGCTCCTACTCATATTCAGGAAGAAATCTCCGAGACTCTTTGGAGAAAACTGGTTCTGCATTCTGACGTCAATAATGTCATAAGCCTGCAGCAGAATGTCCGGTTGTTTGCCACTCTTGATGGCGTCGTAGTTGATCTTCAGATCATCCTGGCCGATCTTGCCCTCTTTCTGACGATAAATGTGAACCTGCGATCCTTTCGCAAGTCTTTGAATTCCACCCACCATTGCGATGGCTCGCAACAGGGTCATTTGGTCTTTCAGGGTAACCGCTCCCGGCTGCATCACTGCGCCCGTTATGTAGATGGGTAAACCCTCGGTCACGATAACAATGTCGCCGGGACGAATAAATGGATCGGCGCCGAGGCCACCGCCTGAGACGGTATTGAGCCCGACCCCACCTGTCTTGATCGTGTTTATCTGATAGACCTCAAGCTGGCCTATATCCGGCGTGGCAGCATTAGGGACCACAGCGGCCGCCTTTGGATCTGGCCCAGCCTTTTGGTTAGCAGTGGCTAGCTGCTCGGCGATGTCTTCGGCTTCGGGACACATTTCCGGCTCGGTGTGCATGATTTGAATTGTGCCGCTGGCGCCTCCCGTAATGCCTCCAGACAACGCAAGCAATTCATGCAGCCGCACGCGACGCATCATCTGAACGCGCGTCGGAGCGCGAACGGCGCCAAATATTACTGCGGGCGGACGGCTCCGGCGCTCGAGAATTCGCACACTGACCCGCGGCTTTATCAGGTATCTGGAATAGACTTCGGTAATCGCTTTTTGAATTTCCTTTTCGTTGCGACATTTGGCAGGAATAGGATCTTCAACAAAGGGAAGCGACGAGACGTTGCCGTCCTCATCAATCTCTACCGTAGAGGTTAGATCGGGCTGACCGAAAACCCTCACGTCCAGGAGATCCCCCGGCCCCACCCGGTATCGCCTGATTCCCTGGCTGTCCATCGCACTGGCCTGAAGGTCTGGGGGAACAGCCTGCGGCGATTGAACACTCTGCGGTGATTGAGCCAATGCAAGCACCGTCAAGAGGGCGCCAAGGCTGAACACGGATGCAAAAATAATGAGAGTTCTCTTGCTCATAACCTAAACCTCAAAAGTCTTTAATTCATTCATTGAAGGCCAGTCCCATACGTTGGTGCGAGGCAATCCAGGGCTCGATCCCGAAAACTGTGACAACGACAAACAGGCCCCTAGTGGTTTCGTTTTTTTGCCCTGCGTGCGGTCATCCCCGGAAGTCCAAATCCTGTAAATAACCAGTTGCAATGATCGCACAAAAGATGGTGGATGCCAAACATTCGCATGAACCAGGGCATGCGCCGGTAACCCGCGCGAATTTTGTCGCTCCCACATCTTGGACATCTTCTTCTAAACATCGGTATCTGTTCTCTCTAAAAAGGCGTGAGCGTTTGAAAACACAAAAGGCCAGCCGTTATTGTCCCGGCCCCCTAGTATTGTTGCTGCGAGGTGAAATGGGGGCTCGCCCGGTGGCCAGGCGCGCTCTTAACAACTCGATCTCTCGGGTTATCCGTTCCGCGCTGGCCTCACGGTCATGGTCCCCGCCATCACGAGTAAGATAGAACAAAGCGTCTCGATAACGATCGATCGCCCTGCGATAATAGCCCTTGAATGCCGCCCGCTCTGCCATCTCAACCCAATGTGCAACTCTACTCGAAGTAATGAAATCGCGCACCGCGCGAGCTGAGACCTGGAGTTCTTCCTCGTCGGGATAAACCTTCAAAGCAGAATCGATGCACTCCAACGCGCGGTTGGCAGTCTCGACTTTTTCATACAAGCGAACCCGTTGCTGCGCTTCGTGCGTCAGCGAGCGCGCGGAACCCCTGGCCCACGTTAGCAGGTGATGCCGCTGCAGAGTCCGCACCCGCTCCTGACCCGCGCGCAAAGCCACGCGGGCTTCGGCTGAAAGGCTGGGTGACTGCCAGGCCTGTTCGGCGCCGTGCAGGTAATCAGTGCAGAGATCATAAAGATCGCGGTGACCTTGCGGAGGTACGTCTCGGGCATCGGCGTCGGCCGATTGCCTTTGCAGCGCGCGCAGAGCGGCGGAATGCAAGCTCGTCGACTGCATCACCTTACCCGACGGCCGCTGCATCGAAGGGCCATATCGATCGTGGCCGTGCGAAGAACGGAGGGGCCGATGCCGCGCTCGTCTCGCTACTGCGAGTCGCGCAACGGCCGCGACCAGCATCAACACGCTGGCAGCCATACCCGCGGGCACCCAGGGGTTTTCTTCAGTTTGCAACACCCACCAAAGGACGAAGAATAAGACCGCCGAGACGGCGGCGGCGGCGGTCATGAAGCCAGACACCGATGGCGCTCGCACCGGACCGCGCGGTCTGGGAAGCGAGGACTCTGGGCGGATGCGTGCGCGCCGCGACGGGTAAAAACCGGGTTCGTGTGATTCGATCGACAACGCTCTTCTGAGTGAACTCAAACCAGGGGACGAGTTTTATCGAGACCGGCGGGGTGCTCTTACCGGGATCCGATGATCAGTACGTAAGCACTCTTTCTCGTGTGTGAATACTGCCCGCGCGAATTATAGTCAATCTGAGGCAGCGTATGTCAATATGTCGCGCTGAATTCAATTTGATCCGCATCTGGGATCCGTGTCTGGTTTGAAGCAATGACCTCCGGATCACGTAAAGAAAAGGGAGCATCAATGGAAGATAGTTTAGCCAACAAAGTTGTGCTCGTAACCGGAGCCACCTCTGGTATTGGTCACGCCGTCGCCGTGAAATTCGCGTCGGCCTCCGCGTCCGTAGTCGCACTCGGCCGGGATCAGGCGGCGCTGCGCGAGGTCGAGACAGCGGTGAAGAATTCCGGCGGCGAACCGCTGACGCTGACAGCCGATGTGACGAATAGCGACGAAGGCGCCCGGGCCATCGACGAGACTATTAACAGGTTTGGCCGGTTGGACGTATTGGTAAATGCGGCCGGTCACATTTCGAGCGGTTCAATCGAAAACACCGCGCTGTCAGCCTGGGATGCAATGATGGACGTCAACCTGCGCGCGGTATTTCAGTTGATGCAAGCGGCCGTTCCGCATCTGATCAAAACGAAAGGCAACATCGTCAATGTTTCGAGCGTCACCGGCCTGCGCTCCTTTCCCGGCGTCCTGGCCTATTGCGTATCAAAGGCCGGCGTGGACCAGTTGACGCGCTGCGCAGCGCTGGAACTCGCGCCCAAAGGCGTTCGGGTTAATGCCGTGAATCCCGGGGTCGTCGTCACGGAAATTCATAAACGCGGCGGCATGAGCGAAGCGGATTATGAAAAGTTTCTGGAGCACTCAAAGACTACTCATCCCCTCGGACGGGTGGGAAATCCAGAAGAGATAGCCGAGTTGATCTTCTATCTCGCTTCAGAAAAGGCTTCCTGGATCACGGGCGCGACCTATTCAATCGACGGCGGGCGGGCGCTCACCTGCGCGCGATGAGTGTTAGCACGGAGCGCGGACATCCTGTCCGCCAGCGGGCGAGGCCGGCTCCACAGGCTCCCACTCATACTCCTTCGCTTCACCCGTATCGCCGCACACCGAGGTGAGGTAGTGTCTTTTTCTGAAAGATTACCTTGCGAGGCCGAGACGCTCCACGAAGGCGCACGAAGTTGGGCTGAGTTTAGTGTTTTTGGATCTCTCTTCTCCAAGCGGAAAGAAAACGTGAGTTCAAACTAAGCGCCCTCCGATCAGATTTGTTGGAGCTGGTTCGAAACATGGATATACTGCGCCTGAATTTCAGCCTGGTTCTTCAAACCCATGAATAACGCATTCACGCCCAATGCTGTCCGTCCTCCGATTCGCCCGGTGATCAGATCTTCAGGTCATCAGAGTGCTTTCAAGATTATCCTCGCAGTGTTCGCGGCGATGGTCGCGGCGTTGCTCGGACTGATCGTGCTGGCGCTGATTGGAGCCGAAACCGGACCAGCCGAGTTAATTATCGGATTGATATGCGCCACCTTGCCGGTGCCAATCTATGTGATGTTGTTGCTCTGGATCGATCGATACGAATCTGAACCGCTGTGGATGCTGGCCACGGCTTTTTTTTGGGGCGCACTGGTCGCCGTGTTCATTGCTTTTATTTTTAATACCAGCATCGCAATCATGGCCGCGGTCGCGACTCATAATCAGCAAATCGGCGAGAATATTGGCGCCGTAATCTCAGCGCCTATCGTCGAAGAGAGTGCGAAGGCCCTCATCCTGTTTATTCTATTTCTTCGGAGAGATGAATTCGACGGCATCATCGATGGCATAGTTTACGCCGGCATGGTCGGCCTTGGTTTTGCCATGACCGAAAACGTTCTCTACTATGGCCGGGCGCTGCAGGGAGGACCGGACGCATTAACAGCGGTGTTCATCTTAAGGGGTATGGCCGCGCCCTTCTCTCACCCGCTGTTCACCAGCATGACGGGGATTGGACTCGGCTGGTCCCGCCAATCGAACCACGGTTTCGTCAAAGTCGTGGCCCCGGTGCTGGGCTTCATGTTAGCGGTTCTAATGCACGCAACCTGGAACGGCTCGGCTGTTTATGGCGGCGAGTACGGGTTTTTTGCAGCTTACTTTGGAATCATGGGACCGGCTTTTATTATCACGCTGATGGTCATATTTTTCTCGTTGCGCCGCGAGGGCCGCATCGTGCGCCAGTTTCTCTATACCGATCTTCAAAACGGTTTTTTCGATCCCCATGAATACGAAAAGCTCTGCTCGGTTCGCGGTCGCCTGGGGATGTCCTGGAACGCTCTGACGAAGCAGGGAGTTTCACCGTGGCGGACACGCATGCGGTGCAACCAGATGGCCAGCGAACTCGCTTTTCATCGCAGCCGGGTCGCTCGCGGGATTGGCCGCAATCCGCATCTGGCTCAGGAGCGCGAGAACGAATATCTGTCCAGGCTGCAGGAACTACGCCGGCAACTTGGCTACGCTCAGAAAGGTCCGCGCTAGAGCAGAATTCAAGCGCGGTGGAAAATTCTCGCGCCTTTGCTGCGGTTGGCTTATACTTGAGGGCGCTGTTTTCAGAGTCTGAACCCAATACACCCGATACTTGCATATTCAACTATTACCCAGCTCGTTCGATGCCAACGGGCGCGCCAATGCGGCGCAACGCCTGACCTGCTTCCTGGTTGACGATCGCGTCAGCGTCGACGCGGGCAGCATCGGAATTGCGCTAAACGATGACCAGCGGCGCCAGGTGCGCGACGTCATCGTCACGCATCCCCACATGGATCACATCGCCAGCCTGCCGATCTTTGTGGACGATCTTTTCGGCGAGCTCGAACAGCCAATCCGCATTCATGCAACTCAAGAGGTGATCGACTTGTTGAAACGCGATGTCTTTAACGACAATGTCTATCCAAAGTTTGATGAGTTAAAGAACGAACGCGGGCGGGTGATGGAATACGTCCCGTTTGTGACCGGCAAAGAATTCAAAGTGGCCCATCTTACAGTCACGGCGATCCCCGTCAATCACATCGTGCCGACCGTAGGTTTGATCGTCTCTGACGATCAGGTCACGGTCGCTTTCAGTTCCGACACCGCTGAGACCGAAGATTTTTGGAAGGCCGCCAGCCGCGCCCCACACCTTGACGCGTTATTCATCGAAGCTTCTTTCCCGAACTCAATGCGCGCTCTTGCCGAAGCATCAAAGCACCTTACGCCCGCAATGCTCCACCACGAGTTGGGCAAGCTTAGTCACAACGGCATGGATATTCTGGCAGTGCACCTCAAGCCGGCTTATCGCGAAACCGTCGCCCGCGAACTGACTGAATTAGGAATGGATAATTTGAGTGTGATGGAAATCGGGCGAGTGTATGAGTGGTGAATCCAACGTTAAGAACATTAAGCAGCCGCAAAAAAGCACAAAAGGCACAAGGGCAGAAACTCGCGTTGTGCCTTTTTTGCCTTATGATGGCTAATCCCTAATCGGTTGAAATTCCTTCTGTGCGTGCTCGCCGGCTACACCATCCAAAAGCACGCGCCCACTCGGCAATAAAGTCGTGACGTGAAAAGTGCGATCAGAAGTGTGTCGCCCGGGCATTAGTTCAGCCCGAAAAATCACTTCCATGCCGGGCCGCGCCCACGTATCGGCGGACTTGTCTCTTTCGCGCGGCGCCCGATCTTTCCGGTTGCTTCTTTTCATCACAACTGCACCGATCGCTCCTATTGCTCCGGCCGCCAGGGCTATTCCGCCAACCAGGCGCTTTGTGTTCTTTCTCATCACGCCTCTAATCCTACCGGGCGGTGCCCGATCCGAAAGAACTCAGAAAAGAATTGGAGGTCTAAAATTCGAAAACTAAACGGCAAGGCGTGTTCCCCGAGAATACTAAGAGGGCGCGACAGCCGCTTCAGTTGGCCGCGGCCGGCGCGCCTCTCTGATTTACTTTCGAATCCGTCTCGAATACCGGACGTTACTGGCATAAAGGATCCAGCCTGACATTGATCGTGGGCAAGCCGCTGAATGCTCTATCCGCATTGATTTGCGTAAAGCTGGCCCATTCCGCCGGCAACTTGTCCTCGGCGAACACCGCTTCGACCGGGCATTCGGGAACGCATGCGTCACAGTCGATGCAGGTTTCAGGATTAATCACCAACATGTCGTCGTCGAGATGGAACGCATCGACCGGACAGACGAGCGCGCAGTCGGTATAGCGGCAGTTTACACAGGGTTCGGCAACAATGTAGGTCATCCGAAATCAGCCTCCAGGTGTGATTCAGTTACTGCGTCTACGGAACCAAAGTTCGTAATCAAGCAACATAATTAAGCATGAATCGCCGAAGATTCAAAGCCCCGATTGAGGAGGTTTCGGCTTTGGCGCTTGATGTGCGGAAAGGTCCGCCTTTCCGTGATGGTCCTTTTTTTTAGATGAGAGGTTGCGCCTCCTATCGACTTGGAGGCACAGCCTCCTCGCATTGGAGCAGAGCGTGACGGAAAGGCAAAGCCTTTCCGCACATCAGGCGGCAAAGCCGACGCTCCACGTTCTAAACCGCTCCATAGCAATCGTCAAGTCACTGCGTTCGCTTCCATTTCAAGACCGGGGTCGCACCGGTGAAATCATAAAAGCCCAAATCGACTTCCGCGAACATCTTGGCCGTCATAATTATCTGTCCAGTGTGCATTGAGAAGTGCTCGACGACGTGAAAGATCGCGTTGAGGGCAGTCGTGTCGCAGCCTTGAATCAAACGTTTTTCCAGCAGCTTATCGGCGTCGAAGTTTGCCAGCGCGGCATCAGCTTCGCTCAGAGTCTGCTTCAGCCTGGCCAACACTTCGTCGCGCGGCATCTGGTCGCGTTGGGCGAATTCTGAATTCCGATCGCGCTCGTCCGCGGCCCCACCCAACCCGCAAACGATCCATTGCCGGACGTTACCGCTCAAGTGCAACAGGAGATTTCCGATGCTGTTTGACTGTGGGTTTGCGCGCCACCAGATTTGCTCGTCGGAGAGCAACTCCAGCGAACGCTCGATCTTCAGCAGGTAATCTTCGAGAAAGGAAGCGCGCGCGCAGGCGATGAAGGACTGACCGATTTCGTTCATGGCGATTACTCTCCGTCTCAGTTTCTGCCGGGATGAGGATGATGCTATCGCCGCGAGCAATGAGTGTCAAAGGGTTTCGCACCGCAAGCGATCTACTGTTTGCAGGCAGAGCTTTCTCATTAGCACCGCGGCTTTAGCCCGGTGAATTTGAGCACCACATATTATCTGAAACCGTTTCAAACGGTTTCCCTCTCGAACCCAACCCTAATCACCGGGCTGAGCCACGGTGCTAATGAGGAGTCCTACTTACACTCCCGCCTCCCCGTTGGAACGCGGGCTAAGTGATCTTGGATTCGAGAGTCAGCTTGATTAGGCTTCGTGCGGCTGCTGGCGAGAGCGGATGAGAGTCTCTACAGCTTTGGCGGTTTCGTCGCTTTGTTTCTGCTGGAATTCATTGACCCAGTTGGTGACGTTGCTCACCATGTCGGTAGCAGCTTTGCGCGCGGCCTCGCGGGCAGCCCTGGCCGTGCCGGGCTTTCGCTGGCTACGGTCTTCACGCTTAACTACTCTTACTACTTTTTTCTCAGACATAATCTTTAACGGGGAGCAGGCTGTTTCTAGATTTGATTTAACGAACTCTCTGCTTGAAAGTTCCGTCGCTATTCAGCCTGATCTCTTTTTTGGGAAAGCAACGTTTAGACGCCGCTCAACTCGCTTTGGTTGCAGAGTTATCCACTCACAACCATTCTCTTATTCGCCGGCAGCACTCGCTGCCTTGGCTTGCATGTCGCTTTTCCAGAGTCTCTTCTGTGCTCGGTAAGCTAGGAGGGCAAGAGCTACTGTGCCACATCCCGCGACATACGGCAAGGCGCCTTTGAGCGGCCCGGCGCCAAATTTCGCCAGCAGACCATTAATAATAATCAGGGCCAGGCGCAGTTCAGTCGGACCAAAAACAAAGAAGCTGACCTTGAATTCCTCGGTGGCCGCCAGCATCAGAAACGTGTGAAACATGAACGCGCCGAACACGCACAGCACCAGCATCATGCTGAAGACGGCCTCTGGCGGGAGCAGGAACGAGTACCCGATCAGGATCGAACACAGGAAGCCATAGTCAAACAAGTGATCCATGTAAAAGCCCCACTTGCGCAGGCCTGTGTCGCGGAACTTGCCCAGCTTGCCGTCGAAATGATCGGTGAAGTAATGAAACACGATCATCAGGTTGACCATCCAAAGCCAACGCAGATCGCGCGCAGCCAAATGACCGAACACCACAATTAGAATCGCCCAGACCGGAGTCAGCAGCGTCAGGTGATAGGTCTCGAGCCAGCGCGGAATCCGCGGCAGTACGAACCTCGCCAGCCGGCGTTCGAGCGGCACCAGCAATCCCGTATTGGTCTTCCCTGCCCCGGGAAATTCCTGCTTGCCGTAAACGCGCGCCGACCACTCGGCGACGGCCGGCCTGCGTAACGAACCGCCTGCGATCTCTCTCTGCATCTGATCACCTCTGGTCTTGTTCACATAAGAAAGTGCAAAACGCGTTGAGGTGAGCAAGCCCTGAGCCACAGGTTAAGTGGCACCCAGTCTCTGGAGGTTCGGATTCAAGTTTGTGAAACCTGGTCCTAAGCCCGCGAAGCTGGCGCAAGCATAAAGCCTGGGGTGAGCAGAGCGAACCCCAGGATCGTGAGAGTAGAAAGAAAGAGCCCGCGAAGCGCGGCGACGGCTATTCATTAAACGTAAACCGAGGTTTCGCGCTATCGCGCGCTAGGTTTTCTTACGCTCGTCCACCTGGGGTTCCGCTCCGCTCCACCCCAGGCTTTATGCTTTCACCCGCTTCGCTGGGTAGAAAATTTAGGCGAACGGTAGACTTAATCAGAGCTTTCTTCAGCCTGTGTTGCGATTGTGAGAGAGTTGGCGTGAAACCAAAAGACGACAATTGAAGGGTAAGACCGACGGTACCTACCAGTCTGCACTGCTCGGCCGATGAAATGAACGGATTTGCTTAACTCCTCCGCGGTCGCTTCCTCCGGCTGAAAAATACTAACCCCGCCCCTGTGAGCAGCGAAACCAACAACCCGCCCATCACCGACCACGGACGATAAACAAAACTAACCCGGTGTTCGCCGCTGGGAACCAACACTCCGCGCAAGGCATAGTTGACACGCACCACGTCGGCAGGCTGGCCATCAATGTAAACCCGCCAGCCGGGGTAGTCGTTCTCGCTCAACAGCAGAAGTGAAGTGCCGCTGGAGTGAGTCTGCAAGTTCACCCGGTTTGACTCGTACCCGGTGATCTCCGCGCGCCCGTCCGTGGCGGTGGTTGTTAACGGACTCGACAGCTCGGCTTCGACCAAAGCTGTGTGCAGCGGATTCCACTTCGATCCGTCGGGCAAGAAGCCGGTGCGAACGACCTGCAGCATCGCACCTTCGTCGAGTACGCGCGCGTCCGGCGCCAGCCAAGCCCGCGGCAAAGCCCGGGCATTCTCGTAAATATCGACGTACCGCGCCTGGGCCAGAAGCTTCCAGCGATCGCCTTGCTCATCGCGCGATCCCTCCGTCACCGTCGAACTGCTCTCGCTGTGAACGAGATCGCGGCTGAGCGGATACGTCTTTCCCTGGCTCGCATCAACCAGCGAGACGCGCAGCACAGTTAAGAGCAAGTCGGGCCGTACAATCTTTGGCTCAAGCTCGATCTCGCCGCTCTCGATCGTAGTTCGCTCTGGCAGCGCGAACGATGTCACGTACGTGTGGCCCTTATATTTGTTTTGAGCGTCGGCCACGTCATAGCTCGTCGCGACCGTCGGACGTTGATGCCGAATGCGCGCGTGAATGTCCGGGCGGTCATAAGCCCAATCGGCGGTGTCGACGCCGGCGCGCAACACGAATTCGAAGCTGCGCCCGTCTTTTGCTTTCAAGCGCAGACGACCGACAGGCGTGTTGCTGGGAACATCCTCAGCAAACGACAGGCTGGTTAAGAGCGCGATGTGGTCGGACTCAACCGGCGGGATAGCAAACCGCACGCGCTTGTTCGCGCTAATGTTAGGCAAAGCCAGATCGCTCGGCGCAAACATGAAGCCGCCATACTTTTCAGTAGCAGGTGGAAAAGCCGGCTCAGCAACCTGGCCCAGTTCGTCGGCAGACGAATCTGTTTTCACTTCGTCAGATCGTTTTCGAATCGAGAGCAGGTAGCGCGCATTTAACAGATCGATTTCCCGGCTGTTGCTGCGGAGCGTGGCGACGGGATCAGTCAGCTCGCCCCATAATTTCATTTGCCCGGCGAGTTGGCTGTAGCGTTCCAGTCCAAAACCATCGTAGCCCGCCGCGTTTTGTATTCCGTACATCATGTAAACGTCGGGCTCGATCCACAGCACCCAATCGCGCGGACGCTTGGGGTCGGCTACAACGGCCGGATCAAATGTTTCCCTAGTCGTCAGAATTCTGTAACTGGCTGGATCAGGCGGGGCCTTTTCGCGCAGGAGGCGAACGGTCTCAGGCTCGCTCCAGAATTCTTCAGGGATTCTGCCGCTCGAGGCGTACCATCCGCTGGACTGGCCCCACACCACCAAGTCGATTGCCAGAACCGCCAACAGCAGCGCCGTACTGCCGCGTCGCCGGCGCGCAAACATCCACAGCGCCCACGCGCTCAACGCGGCAAAGACGATCGGCATGAACAACTCCGGCGCCCGCAAGAGGCTGACCGGAGCATGGCGTCCCAAACGAAAGTCAGCCGGCCGTAACCATGTCACTATAATTAAGGTGAACAGAAAAACCGCGGCCCCCACGATCGCGACGCGTCGCATTGCCGCCTTGCTTCCCCGTCCTGCTGCCAAAGATGTCAGACCGCGACCGGCGAGTACTGCTATGGCAAAATCAACTTCCATCAAGTGCCGCGCGGGAACGCGAAACAGATTGAGGACCGGCACATAGTAGATCACCCGGTAGAGATACAACGGCGCGCCGCGGCCGAACGCCAGCACCAGAAAACAGGGCGCAGCAATTGCCCAGAACTTTGTGCGCGTGTCGGGCTTGAGCAGCAGCGCCATGAGCGCCAGCATCACGGCCAACACGCCGGCATAAGCAACGTACTCGGTGTAGTAGGCCTGGCCGAGATACGGAGCACGGAACAACCTCCCATCGCCGCCGCCCATGACGTAGGGCGCGACAAACGTCGTTACAAAACTGCGCGGCATCGAGAACGACGAGAAGAAATCATACGTCGCCGTGGTGCGTGGGCTGTTGCGCAGTAACTCGAACGTCGGTACGATCTGCACCGCGGCCAGCAACACTCCGGCCGCCATAAACGCGAGCGAGGACAGATAGCGTTTGCGCTTTTCCAGATCGGTAAGCGCCATGACGATCGCATAAGCCACGACCAGCATCAGCGCGTACGCTAGCGTTTGTTGATGCCCGGCAAAAGCCTGGAGAGCTATTAAAGCGGCCAACCAAGCGCCGCGCGCGCGACTGCTGTTGCCGACGTATCGTTCCAGCGCCCAAAGCACCCATGGCAACATCGCCGCCGTGTGAACTATGTTGATGTGACTGATTTGCCCGATGAGAAAACCGCCCGCCTGCCAGATCAGGCTGGTCGCGATGGCGCCGGCGATCGATGAGCCGGTCCGCCGCGCGAAGAGGTAAGCCCCGCACGCCGCCAGCATGTACGCGGAGATGACCATCAGGTCCGTAGCGACGACCGGAGAGAACACGAGATAGAACCAGTTCAGCGGAAACAGCAATCCACCCTGGGCTGCGCCCAGCAGCGGCATGCCGCTAAAAATGTAAGGATTCCAGAGGGGAAGATGTCCCGACCGCACCATCTGGGCCGCCGCCACGCGCAGCGGAACATTGAAAAGCATGCCGTCGTCCGGACCCAGTACCAGATGATTTCGGAGCGCCGGCAGGAAATAGAAGATCGGCGCAAGCGTAACCGCGAACGCCGCGAGAGAGTCAGTCTTTATCCTCCAGCGAGGGTTGAATGGACGAGTCATTGAGTCAGGCAGCTACCCCTGAGACGAGGCCGGTTGCTCCGCGACGAAACTTGGCGCGAGTGCTGAGTTGGGCGCGTGCGCGGCGCGCGAGACTGATTTGTGTTGCACTGCTCGGCATCATGAGCGCCCAGATGTTGGCGGCGGTCTCGCGCAAAAGCATCAGCACCGACGAGGTGGTACACATTCCTGCCGGATATTACCACCTCGTTATTGGCGACTTCCAATTCCTCAATCAACACCCGCCGGTGTCGATGATGATCGGCGCCTTGCCGTTACTCTTCATGCAACCAGGCGAATTGTCTGAGGCCGAGCGGCAAAAGATCCCGCGCGATGATGCGTTCGTGTTCGTCGTCAGCCAGCGTTTCTGGACCCCGAACGACTCGTTCTATCGGGCCGTTTCTTTCTGGACGCGTGTACCGATGATTGCCTTCACGATGCTCTTCGGCATAGTGATCTTTCTATTCGCCCGGCGGCTTTTCGGAGAACGCGCAGGGTTGATCGCGCTCGCTCTGTTCACGCTCGAGCCGACGGTGCTCGCGCACGGGCCATTGGTCCACACGGATATGACCTCGGCGTTTGCTCTCCTGCTGTTAGCTTACGCCGTCTACGTTTATGTCACGGGTCCTTCCCTGCGCCGCGCGATATACCTTGGCGCCGCGACGGGTCTTGCGCCGCTCATGAAATTCTCGATGGTCGCCGTGGCGCCGCTCGCAATCCTGGGCGTGGCGGTGCTTCTGATCTTCCCGGCGAGGTTAAAACTTACTCGCCGCGCCGCGTTGGTGCAGGCGGCGGCGATCGTCTTCGTCTCGCTGCTGGTCATCAATGCTGGTTACTACTTTAACCATCGTTCCTTCACTGAAGCCGACAACCAATGGATCGCCGCGTCGTTTCCCACGCGGGCCAGTCTGTTTCTTTCCAGCGCACATCTATTGCGATACATCGTGCCGACCGATTTCTTGTTGGGCACCTACTGGCAAATTTGGCACAGCATGGTGGGCCACGATGGTTCGATCTTTGGCCAGCAGGGCAGGTTCGGCTGGTGGTATTACTTCCCTGCCGCCTTTGTGCTAAAGACCACCATTCCATTTCTGCTGACTTCGATCGCGGCGATCTGCTGGGGACTTTGGCGGATCGTAAAGAGACGTGACTGGACTCCGGCCTTCGTGCTCGTGCCGTTCCTGCTGTTCACGGCGCTCGTAATGGAGAGCACGATCAATATTGGGGTGCGCTTCTATCTGCCGGCTTACCCGTTTCTCTTCATTATGTCCGGTGCCCTTCTGGCCAGAGTTAGTCGGACGCGCACGCGCAAATTGTTAGGCCCGACCATCGTCGCCGTCGTGTTGGGTTGGTGTGCGGTCGAAGTCGTCAGGACTTATCCCAATTACATTCCGTACATGAACGAGCTGGCGTACTCGCATCCACACTGGTGGTACTTGTCCGATTCAAATGTTGAATGGGGAGACAGCATGCCCGAACTCGCGGCCTACCTGCACGCGCGTGGGGAAACGAAAGTGCGCGCGGCGATGTTGGGCGCGTGGCCCCTGGGCCGTTATGGCATCGATTTTGTCGACGCGCTGGAGCCACCCAACCAACAGCCCGAGACGAAGTACACGGCAATCGGCGCCAGCTTCCTCAACGGATCCACCGTCCCACCCGGCCCGCCGGGCAGCGGGCGCGAGACAGAAACACAGCGAGTAAATTTTTTTCAAGAGTACAGACACCGCACACCCGAAGCGATTATCGGGAATTCCATTTACGTCTTTCGTGTGCAATGATGCGCCTTCTGGTTTGGAGTTCCGCCTTCAGGCGACGAGTGCCTGAGAAAAGCAATTCCGTCTGAAGGCGGGACTCCAAACCATACGCACGATCGAGCCGGCGCGTCCGCTGGCGACACTCGCAGAAACCTTCGATGAATTCGTATGTCGTCGCCGCCAAACACAGCCGGGCCTGAGATGCGGTGCCTCATCGTCCTCCCCACCTACAACGAACAGGAAAATCTCCGGGCCATTGTCGGGAGTATCCGGCAGCACGCTCCAGCCGCCGACATCGTCGTCGTTGACGACGAATCAGAGGATGGCACCGGTGCGATCGCCGACGAATTGAGTCAGGAGCATCCTGGGAAAGTTTTTGTTGTCCACCGGCCGCGCAAGGACGGACTGGGACGCGCGTACGTGGCTGGTTTTAAGTTTGCGCTGGCGCGTGATTATGAAGTAGTGATGCAGATGGATGCGGACTTTTCTCATGATCCGAGTTACCTGCCGCAGTTCTTCGAACAGATTAGCGACCACGACCTGGTGCTGGGTTCGCGTTACATTAACGGCATCAGCGTCGTTAATTGGGACCTGAAGCGTTTGATACTCAGCCGCGCCGCGACGGGCTATGTGCGTTTCATTACGCGCCTGCCGCTGACCGACGCGACCAGCGGCTTCAAATGTTGGCGGCGTGAAGTGCTGGAGGCAATCGATCTCGAAAAGATTTTTTCCAGCGGCTACCTGTTTCAGGTCGAAATGTCCTACCGGACGTACCAGCGGAAATTCAGGATTGCGGAAATCCCGATCATCTTTGTCGAGCGCCGGCTCGGGCGCTCAAAGATGGACTTGGCGATCATCGCCGAAGCTATCCTCGGCGTCATTCGGCTGCGGCTGGGGCGTTGATGGATGTGATGTTTCATTAGCACCGCACTTTAGTGCGGTGATCTTGAAGCACATTTGTCGCGCAAACCGTTTCAACGGTTTCTTGCGGTCAAACCGTTGAAACGGTTTAGGAATTATCAGACTATTCGTAACACCTGGCTGAAGCCAGGTGCTAATGATATTTACCACAATACAAATGGACAGTTCGCTAAGAAGAAGCCAGGTCCGGGAAACCATTGCAATACCGACGGCCGATTTGCTCCGCGGCCAGATCGCGGCCCTCAAGCAATTCGTCCAGGCTCACCAGGCCGAGGCGCTGTGTTCCTGCCTGCTGCTCGTCATGGCCGTAAATATGTTCGCGGCTATCTCACGCAAAGGCATCACCAATGACGAGATCGTTCACATCCCGGCCGGCTACTATCATCTGATCGCCGGTGATTTCCAGCTCAACAACGAACATCCGCCGCTCATCAAGATGTGGGCGGCCTTGCCGCTGCTCCTGATTCAACCGAACGAGTCGCCGCCGACTGCCGAAGAGAAACAAGGAACCTTCAACGGACTGACGTGGAGTTACGAACATCGCTTTTGGCAGAGTAACCAATCACAGTTCGAGAGAATTCTGTTCTGGAGCCGGGCGATGATGATCGTCCTGACAGTGGTTCTTGGCGTTCTGTTATTCGCCTTTGCGCGCTCGCTCTTTGGATCGCGCGCCGCCGCGATCGCGGTCGCGCTTTATACTCTGGAGCCGACGGTGCTCGCCCACGGGCGTCTCGTCCATACCGACCTTCCCGCCGCCCTCGCTTTCCTGTGTTTCTTTTTTGCGCTGCGAATTTATTTCCAAGCCAGGACCACGCGGAACGTTCTGCTACTTGCTTTGGCCAGTGGCCTGGCGCTGCTGACAAAGTTTTCGATGATCGTGCTGCTGCCGGTGCTCGGATGTTTGGCGCTCATGGGATTCGCTTTGGCGCCGCGTTTCAATGAAAGCCGGAAGCGTGTGCTGCTGCACGCCGGGATTCTCGTGTGTCTCGTCTGGGTTATGGTCAATGCAGCTTACCGTTTTCAGGGCCCGCCGGTGGTGCGGGGCGACGTGGAATGGGTGGAAGCGAGATCGCCCGAAGCTTCTGACAAATGGCTGACGTTTTTCCACCTCGGCTCACGGATCGTTCCTACTTACTATCTGTTCGGCCAATATAACGTCATGCTCCACAATCGTGATGGACATGCCGCTTCACTGCTGGGGCAATACGGGACGCAGGGATGGTGGTACTACTTTCCCGTGGCGTTTGCCCTGAAAACGTCTCTCCCGTTTTTGATTGTTACCCTCGCCGCGCTGGGGTGGGCGCTTTGGCGATTGTTTGGAAGAAGGGACGAACGCATTCTTTGGCTGCTGATCCCGATTGCCATCTATTCCGCGCTCTCAATGACGAGTCACATCAACATCGGCATCAGGCATTTTCTTCCCGTGTACCCGTTTTTTTTCATCGCCGGCGGCGCGTTGATCGAGCGCCTGCTGAGAGTGCAATATCCGCGTCATTTGGCGATTGCCGTGGTAGTGCTGGCGTTTGGCTGGATGTCGGCTGAAGCTTTGCGGGCCTATCCGGATTATCTTCCCTACATGAATCAACTCGCCTCAGCCCACCCACACTGGTGGTACCTCTCCGATTCCAATGTCGAGTGGGGCGAGGACGGGCGCGCCCTCGCCGATTACCTGCACGCGCGCGGCGAGACCGAAGTGGTCGGCGCGCTGGCTGGTGGCTGGGGTTCGCTGGCACAGTACGGAATTACTTATCATGAGATTTTTCCAAAGCCGGGTGTTCCTGTACCGGAGACTCGCTACGTGGCCATCGGCGCGAGCTTCCTCAACGGCTCGACCATCTATGTGAGCGCGGATGAAAATGGAAAATCCATCTCTGACGAACAACGCGTCAACTATCTCGCCGCATACCGTACGCTTCAACCGGAAGCCGTCCTCGGAAACTCCATCTACGTCTATCGCGTGAAATGATCGCGCGCAGAGCGCGCTTGCCGGGTGGTCCAGGCCAGAAGCACTGCACAGATCAAGAGCGGCGCGACCAGCCACGGCGCCAGGGGAAAGTAGTGCACATCGCCGCGGGCTAGCAGCGCCAACTGATCTCGCAAAGCATTCCGGCCGTCTGGACAGCACATCGATCCCTGCACCGCGCCTAGAAGGTTTATTGCGAAAGAAACCACGGCTATCAGCAGGACAATCACGGCCGCCCGACGCCGCTCGGCTTTAGTCGAAAGATAGCCGTAGCCGACTATCCCCAAACAGGCGAAAGGCATTGCCGGCAGCAGGTAGCGCGGCCCGAATTGACAGTCTCCGCCGGTCTGGATGTTCAGGATGTAGACTGCCAGGACGACCAACATCACCACGAGAGTTACAAACACTGGCGTGCGTTTCAAAGCTTTTGGGTAGTATGAAAACCCAAATAACCCGGCCACGAACACTGGCGCATAGACGACCAGCATGGTCGAGTACCAGACAAGCTTGTCGCCAGAATTCTTCGCGCTGAAATGGAAAAACGTATCGGCGAACATCTGCGCGCCGGCGACATTCGGCAACAGGAACGGGTTACCAAAGCTGACCGCATCGTAAACAAAGAGCGGCAAAAGGCCGATCAGGATTGCGGCCAGGAAGAACGGAATCAACTTCCAGCGCCGCTGCCAGAGAAAGTAAATCGCGCAGACTAGCGCCATAAAAAAGACGAGCATTGAAGTCGTCACGGCCAGACCAAGAAACAATCCGGCGCCAGCGGACTCGATCATCTCGCGCCGCCTATCCCAACCTCGGCGAGGGAGATCGAAAATCAGATAGAACGCGATGACGAGATAACCCGTAGCGAGCGCATCGTGATGAGCTATCCCCGAGTAAGCGAAGATCGTCGTCGCGAGTGCATAAGCAAAGGTCGTCAACATCGGCCACGAGAGCGACTGTGATTCACGTGTCAGCTTGCGAGCAATCCTGAAAACTGCGACCGCGGATAACGCCAGCACGAACGACGTCGTGAAAAAAGTGACCAAGGCAGATGTCAGCAGGTAACTGTCTTTGTATCGCAGCCCGAGTCTACTTAGAACCGAGTAGACTACGGCGCCCGCCATAAACTGACCCGGTTGCTTAGCCGCATACTTGTGACCTCGAAATAAAAACACATCACCCCGGGGAAATAGTTCCGGAACGTCTGAGCCTTCCAAATAAAATTGATGACGCTCGACGATGGCTTCGACGCCGATCTGCTGCAGGTTGAACTTCGACAGGTTGTCAGAGTTGATCGCCACGCCGTAACCGAGCCAAAGGAAGAGAAACAGCAGCACTTGAAGTCGAGCGAGCGACGGGCGGCGGAGACGCTGCGTGAGGGTTCCAGATTTTTCTTTGTCTTCTCGCATCACCCTATTCTTCACTTTAGGTACCATCGGTCTGTTAACGTAAGACTGGTGAAAATCAAAGACTAAAGGAAGTTCCGATCAAGTCGTCAACTGCCTGGTGTATTCCTCGCCTCGTAGAGGCGAAATATTTATAGACTCCGCCGGGGCCTCATACACCGCTCCGTAGGAGCGGAACAGTCTTTTGTTGCGCTCCTACGGAGCGCGGCAAATAAACCAATCGCCGGGCTATAAATATTTGGCTCCTACGGAGCCAGGGCAAACGCGTCTAATGATAGCAACCCCGTTGGGGTTGCGTTCGTTTCCACAGCTCGATCCCAGGCTAGCCGCGCGACGCGGCAACCCTGGGCTGTGTGGCATAACCGCTTCGCGGTTGTTAGTATCGGGTGCGATTTTCGCAAGCAAACCTTCGTCGAAATTGACGGATGAAAGGTTGAAGGCACATCGCCTCAAACTTCGAGATAGATAGCCAGAATAGCGGGCGCGACTTGTTCGCCTCAAGGCGGGACTCCGAACGAAGCCGCTACCGTCTTCCCCTCTTGTTCGCCCTCGTGCTTGTAGGTGGCGCGGCGCTTTACACCTGGCACCTGACGCGCAATCCGGCCGGCTTTTTTATCGACGAATCATCGGTCGCGTATAACGCCTACACCATCTCACAAAGCGGCCAGGATGAGTTCGGAAATTCCTGGCCGCTCTTCTTTCGCGCTTTTGGCGACTATAAAAATCCGGTTCACGTTTATTTGCTGGCCGCGCTGTTCAAGCTAACCGGCCCCAGCATACTCACCGCCCGAATGGTTGGCGCAGTCGCGGGCGTCGTCAACGCTTTACTGCTGGGTTTGTTAGCAGTCCGCGTCTCGGGTCGCCGCGGCGTGGGCGTGCTCGTCGCAGCATCCGCGTTGTTGACTCCCTGGCTGTTCGAATTGAGCCGCGTCGCTTTTGAAGTCGCGCTGTATCCACTGATAGTGACGCTTTTTCTGTTATGCGTGCAGCGCGTTTCGATCAAAGCAAGGTGGAACTGGCTCGACGTAGGTTGCCTTGCGTCAACCCTGGCGCTGTTGACTTACACCTACTCGATCGGCCGTCTGTTCGCGCCGCTGTTGGCTGTTGGTCTCGTAACCTTCGCCACTCGCGCCCGCTGGTCGGGCATCCTACGAACCTGGGCGATATACATTCTGACGTTGCTGCCAATGATCGTTTTTCAACGGCGGCACTCTGACGCGCTGACAGGTCGATTCAAACTGATTAGTTATATCAAGCCTGACAGCTCCGCTATCGAAATCGGCTGGCAGTTTATCAAACACTATCTCGCTAATCTTAATCCGGTAAATATCCTCGTCAACGGGGATCCGAACGTCTATCAGGTCGCGCACACGCCCGGCACGCCGGCCATGTTGGCGGCAACCATGCTTCTGGCGGTCATCGGTGCATGGCTGGTCGTACGACGTCATCTGAAGAACGCTTGGTGGCGTTACATTCTCTACAGCCTGGTTGCGTCAATCGTTCCGGCTTCACTGACGGCCGACTATTTTCATATGCTGCGTCTGTCGGCGCTGCCAGTCCTGCTCATCGTGTTAACCGTGCCCGCCCTTGCATGGCTATTTGAGTTGAGCGGACACCGCCGTGAAGCTCAAGTTTCACTGCTGGTCCTGATGGTGCTGACGTTAATCCAGGGCTCATTATTCCAATGGCAGTATCACACCGCCGCGAACTCGCCCTGGCGGCGGCATCTTTTCGACGCCGACTATCCACAGCAAATTTTTGATAAAGCCGTCGCCAATGGCTCCCGGCCCATCTATCTCGCCGACGCGATGACCACGCCGTACATTCAGGCTTACTGGTACGCGACTTTGAAAGGCTTCCCCTTGTCTCAGCTCGTCCGTCTCGAACCGGAAGAGTCGCCGCCGGCAAGCGCCCTCGTTATCTCAACCGAAGACAGTTGCGCGCAGGGACAGATCCTTTCTCAAGTGGATCCTTACACGCTCTATATTGCGGACGCTCATACGCGACCTCGCCTGCCTTTACCCGACCGCGCGTTCCGGACTGAAATCAGCGTTGCCGAAATGCCGGCGACTGTGCCGAAAGCAGAGACGCTAAAGTTGCGCGTGCTGATCAAGAACGGCGGCGACACGCTTTGGCCCGGATGCGAGCGTAGCGCAGGAAAGTTTCAGATTAGTCTGGGCAGCCACTGGTTGAATGCGAACGGCCAGGTCGCGTCGAAAGAGGAGGGCCGGAGCCCGCTAGCCATCGACCTTGGCCCAGGTCAGGAAACAGCGCTGTCATTTGCCGTCGGTGCTCCGGTCCAGCCCGGCGACTACCTGTTGGAAATCGACATGCTGCAGGAGGGTGTGTCCTGGTTCGGCTTGAAAGGATCGCGGACGTGGCGCGGGCGGGTAACCGTGGTTGACAGGTAAACCGCGGGTGCAAGAAAGGTACGGAACCGCGTGCGGCACCAAGCGGCTAACTTGCCTTGAGATAACCCGGCCGCTACCGCGACCGGTTCCGTACCGGAATCAGCTCTTTGATCGCGAACTCTTTGTCAGCAGTCCGTTAATCGTGACCACTAGTTCAGCCGGGTCTACGGGCTTGGAAACATGAGCATCAAAGCCGGCCGCGATCGCCGCTTTCGCATCTTTCTGCGAAGCATAGCCCGACAAGGCAATCGCCGGAACATCCTGATAGCCTGGAATGGTCCGCAACTTTTCGATCATGTGGAATCCATCCATGTGGGGCATGCCGATATCCGAGATTATCAAATCCACCCTGACGCTCGGCGCTACTTCAAGCGTCTCGGTGGCCGACTCGCAACTGGTGACGCGAAAACCGCGCGCTTCCATTGTGGCGCGTAACATCTCCAGGGTGTCCGGATCATCTTCGACGATCATCAGGTGAACACTCTCTGCCGTTGATGGCGGACTAATCCTGTCGGAGTCCGGGCTCGCGGCTTCGATTTGTGTTCGGTGAAGAGGCAGTTTCACCGTGAAGCGGCTGCCGTGGCCGGGGCCTTCACTGTCAGCTTTCACCGTCCCTTTGTGCGCTTCGACAAAACTCTTAACCAGCGCCAGCCCGAGACCCAGCCCTCCGTACGATCGAGTTTTCGAGCCATCGGCCTGACGAAAACGTTCAAAGACAAACGGCAGGAACTCGGCTGGGATTCCCAGTCCAACATCCTGGATGCGCACTGTGGTTTCAGCCTCGCCGGCTTCTGCGTCGACTTCAACCCGTCCCCCCGGAGATGAAAACTTAATCGCATTGTGCAAGAGGTTCCAGAAGACCTGTGACAAGCGCGCGCGATCACCAATCACGAACGCGTCAGCCGAATCGTGGAAGGTTACGGCGATATCGATTTTGCGATCGACCGCCAGGGGCCGCACAGTCTCGACAGCTTCGCGGACCACTTGTTCCAAAGGCACGGGCAACTCTTCCATGCGCATCTTGCCGCTCAGGATTGCCGACATGTCGAGCAGGTCGTTGATTAGGCGTTTTAGCGCGTGCGAGTTCTTCTCAATTACCGAGAGACCGTGCACCGTTTCTTTCTCAGGCAAAATTCCATTGCGAATCATGTGAATCCAACCAATGATTGGAGTCAGCGGCGTTCGCAGTTCGTGAGAGATGGTGGTGAGAAACTCGTCCTTGGCGCGGCTGGCTGCTTCGGCTTCGCGGCGGGCGGTGCGTTCTTCTTCATATAGACGCGCGTTGTCGATAGCCAATGCCACGCGATCGGCGACCAGTTGCAACAGGCGCGTATCGTCTTCGGTGAACTTGTAGCGCGAAAATTTACCGGTATGCATTACCCCGATGACTCGGCCTTCGACCAGCAAAGGCACGCCCAACAGAGAGCGAACTCCTTTCACTCGAAAAAGAGGATTGAGAACGTCTGTGGTTCCGATGTCGTCGATTATTGCAGGTTTCTTTGAAGCCGCTACCCGGCCGGCGAACCCTGTCCCCACCGGGATGCGCACACCGCGTTCGACTTCTTCTTCCAGTCCCTTGGCGGCCCACGCCACTAACTCATCGCCTTCAGGTTCCAGCAACAGAATCGCGACCGTGTCCACATTCATTGATTCCCGCACCCGGGTCAGAAGTTCGGCCAGCAATTCGTCCAACGATAGATGAGCGAGCGCAACATCGGTAACGGATTGGACCTGCTTCATGCGATCGATTGCAGTCTCGATTTCAAGCCGGGCTCGCTGCTCGCGCTCGTAGATTACGGCGCGTTCATCTTCGGCGCGTTTGCGCTCGACGAAGTTGCCGATCTGCTGGCCGATCATATCCATAATCGCCAGCAGCGATTGATCGGAAACCTGATTCTGCGAGCTGAAAAATTCCATTACTCCGGAAACTTCCTGATCGACCATGATCGGCAATCCAAAAGCCGAACGTAAGCCCGCCCTGATCGCCAGCGGTCCGCGCGGCAGGTTCGCGTCGTCTGCGATATCGGCAATCCATTCCGAAGTCCCCGCGGCCCAGATTCGCCCGGGCAGGCCGGTGCCGCGGTTAAATGTCCGGCTCCGGCTCGCCTCTTCCAACTCGGAAAATGCGTCTGAGGGCAGATGCCAAACTGCCAGATAGCGCAACGTATCCGCCGTGCGATCAACGCCCCACATTTGGCCCATCTCCCAGCCGACGCTTTCGGCAATTGCCTGTAATAGCGCCGGCGCGGCAGCGGCCATTGAGTCGGATGCGGCCAGGATGCGGGCGACTTGAAGTTGCGCGTCCAGACGTCGCTCGAGCCGGCGTCGCTCGCTGATATCGCGGGCAATGCCGGTAAAGAAATGCCGGCCGTTTTCAACGAACTCGCCGAAGGACAATTCCAGGGGGATCTCCGTTCCACTCTTGTGTAGTCCCGGCAGGCGGACGGCTTCCCATGAGATATGTCGCTCTCCGGTCGAGATGTACTGTTGCAGGCCCGCCCGATGGACATGCCTGAGATAATCAGGCATCAACATCGTCAAAGATTGTCCCAGGAGTTCGGCGGGGGAATAGCCGAAGATTTTCTCGGCCGCGCGATTGACGAACACCATCGTGCTGCCGTCGTCGATGGTAATGATCGCGTCTGAGGCAGTGTCGGCGATGACGCGGTTAGTGTGATACAGATCGCTCAGGGGAGATTTGAGATTGTCCGCCGCTGGTTCGTTCATTGTGGTGATCGAAAGCTAATCCTATTTTTAATCGCGAGTCAATCACGCCGCCAAAACCTGCGTCTCAGAAGCCCGGCCGTCAGGAGGGACGATTCTAGTCGTAATACCCAATGGCCGAGTGAAGTGCTCATCTTTGACAACTACCCGCGGGCAATCGACAATCGAAATATTCTTTATGTATCCAGCAGGAAACCTCTTCATCCCAGCGCCGCACGGACAACTGGAAGCCATTTTGAAACCGCCACGCGGCGCGATTCGTGGGGCCGCGTTGGTACTGCACCCGCATCCGCTCTTTGGCGGGACCATGCACAACAAAGTCGTGTTTCGTGCTGCTGCGGCTCTCAACGATGCCGGCCTGGTCGTTCTGCGCCTAAACTTTCGGGGCGTGGGACAAAGCACGGGCAAGCACGACGAAGGCCATGGTGAGCGGGACGATGCGCGGGCCGGGCTCGATTATCTCGCGGCGAATTATCCCAATCAGGAAATCACGCTTTGCGGTTTTTCGTTCGGCGCGCGCGTAGGCACGGAAGTTGGCACGGCGGACGACCGCGCCGAGCGGCTAATCAGCATCGGCACTCCGGTAGACAAGTACGACTTCAGTTTTCTGGAAGAATGTCTTAAGCCCATACTTTTCGTCCAGGGTGATCAGGATGAGTTCGGAGGCGTCGAGCGCCTGCGTGAATTAGTGGCGAAACTCAAAGCGCCAGCGGAATTGAAAATCATCCAAGGCGCAGGCCATTTCTTTGACGATCACCTGGACGAGTTGAAGGCGGTGATTACTGAGTGGGTTTTGGTAGAGTCCGCGAAGCGGACGAGTGAAAAGTAGCCCAGCGCTTTAGTGCGGGGTAAGGCGTTTTTATTGAAGAAGACCGTGAAACGGCGACAGAACCACCTGGGTTGATTGCGCTCGTCAATTTCTGCCGTCCGCTTTGCGGACTTGGTTTGAACCTCACTCCAACACCCAGCGATGAATCGCTGGGCTATTTTCGATTCGTCCGCTACGCGGACTATTCTGCATCAGCCCAATTCGTCAGTTGTATCCAGATAACCAATAATGCAGTCACGAATCAACTGGTAAGAGCGTTCATAAACAAGGCTGCCAAGACTGAAAGGATCGGCGATCTCGGCGCCGCGGCGCTGCGGGTCAAAGGTACCGAGCAGGCTAATGCGCTTGGGTGAGATGCCGTATTCGCTGGTCAGCACGTCGGCGTGATCCTGCTCCATCACCAGGAACCGATCGATCGAGTCGAGTGGAAGGTGACGAACCCAGGTAGGCGCTGCTTTCGGAGGCGGTGTGTCGTGCTGCAAGCAGGTCGTTGAAGTCTCGGCCAACGGCGGCGCGTCTGAGAAATCAAACACCCCGGCAGAATACACTTCAACTGCGAGAGATCGCTTTTTGGCCTCGGCCACAAGAATCGCGTGAGCCATCACGCTGCGACACCTGTTAGCAGTGCAGATAAGAGCAACTGAAGGCATGACGAATTTGGAGTGCGCTGACTTGTCAGCGCTTTGGTATCCGGCGACTTGTCGCCGAACTTTACGAGTGGGCTGTTGGCTTCGACAAGTCGCAGCCGTAAAAGCAGTAACAAGTTACCGCACTCCTCAAGAGCGGTGTCGGGTCAACGCTTGGCACCCCAATCCAAATTAGAAATACCCGCGCGCCACCAGCAACTCCGCATTCAAGATTGCCGCGCCCGCCGCCCCGCGAATCGTGTTGTGACCCAGCGCCAAAAAACGATAATCGAGTACGTTGTCGCGCGCGATGCGGCCGACTGTAACGCTCATTCCGAATCCGGCATCGCGATCCAGGCGCGGCTGTGGACGATCAACCTCGTCACGCACGATGATAGGTCGAGCCGGAGCTGAATGCAGGTTCAACTCCTGCGGCAGCGACACAAAAGAGCCGAGCGCCGCGTGAACCTGATCGATTGGAGCCGTGCGCGCCAGCTTCACCCGAATTGCTGCCAAGTGGCCATCGATTACGTTCACGCGGTTGCATTGGGCGCTGATCTTCATCTCCGCCATCCTGATCGTCGCTCCGTCGACGCGCCCGAGGATCTTCACAGTCTCGGTTTCGATTTTTTCCTCTTCACCGCCGATGTACGGCAAGACGTTGTCGGTAATATCCAGCGAAGCTACGCCGGGGTAGCCGGCGCCGGAAATCGCCTGCATCGTGGTCGCGATACACGACTCAACGCCGAATTTCCGATGCAACGGCGCCAGAGCCATGGCAATCACGATGGTCGAGCAATTCGGATTAGTGACGATGTACCCGCGCTCATAACCGCGGGCGCCGCGCTGTGTGCCGATTAGTTCGAGATGTTCCGGATTCACTTCCGGAATCAATAGCGGCACGTCCGCGTCCATGCGATGCGGAGATGAATTGGTGATGACCGGAAAACCGGCGCGCGCAAAACTCTGTTCCGCGTCGCCCGCAATTTCTCCGGGAAGACTCGAGAACACAAAATCGCAATCGAGCGGGGGCGCCGGCGGCTGCACGACAATCTTTTTCACGCCCTCGGGCATTTCACCCGGCAGACGCCAGGTGCAGGCTTCCGCATAAGTCTTCCCCTGCGATCGATCGGATGCCGCGAGCGCCGCGACCTCAAACTGCGGATGATCCTCGAGCAATTGAATAAAACGCTGGCCCACCACGCCAGTCGCACCCAGAATGCCCACGCGAAGTTTCTTGTTCATTGAATCAGTCATGTTTAGTTGCGTTTTGCTCAGATCATATTTAACGCAAAGGGCGCAGAGGGTTTCGCTGAGGGATGCAAAGGTTTTCCTCTGCGTCCCTTTGCGAGAACCTCTGCGTTCCTTTGCGTTTAAATTTCTTACCCCAGCGACTTCAGCGCCTCACCCAGGCGCCGCATGCCTTCCGTCAGTTTGGCCTCGTCGGCGCAATACGAAATGCGCAGAAACCCCTCGCCTTCGCTGCCAAACGCCGATGCCGGAATCGTCACAACCCCCTGATCGAGTCCGGCTTCCGCCACACGCAGGGATTCGCCATAACGACTAACGTCGACCATCGCGTAAAAGGCGCCTTCGGGTGTCACGCAGCGCAAACCGAGTTCGTTACGCAGCAGCCGCAGCAGATGATCGCGCCGGCGATGAAATATCCTACGCATCTCTTCGCGCGCCACGCCCGCCTCATCGGTCCAGGCCGCCAGCGCCGCTTTCTGCGAGATGCTTGAAGCACACGTCACTGTGTACCCGTGCAGGACCAGCGCCGCGCGTATCACAGATTCCTCTCCGGCCAGCCAACCGATTCGCCAACCCGTCATCCGCATCGACTTTGAAAGTCCGCTCACGACGATCGTGCGCGGATAAAACTCGGAGATAGAAGCCGGGCGTTCCGGCGTGTAGTAAAGCTCCCGATAAATTTCATCGCTGACGATGAAAGCATCCGAACCGCTCTCCGAAACTGCCTCCGCCATTTCACGCAGATCGTCTTTCGTCAAAGCGCGTCCCGTCGGATTCGACGGGCTAATACAGATCACAACTTTCGTTTTCGGCGACAGTTGGCGTTTGAAATCTTCGAGGTCAAAACTGAAATCGTTCTTCGCGGGCAATGCGTACGTCACGGCGCGACCACCGGCCATCCGCGTAATCATTGGGTAAGCAATGAAGCCGGGATTTGGGATCAGCACTTCATCGCTGGGCTCGATCAACGTCATCAAGATCAGGTAGAGAGCTTCCTGCGATCCCGCGGTGACTATCACCTGATCCGTCGAGAGGTTCATGTGTGGATAGTCGCCTACGATCCGTTCACGCAATGGCAGTATGCCCGCCTGCAACGTGTAGCCACTCTGTTCTTCCTGAATGACGCGCACCGCTTCGCGCCGAATCACCTCCGGCGTCGGCAAATCCGGCTCGCCCAAACCGAGACTGATGCTGCCCGGCTTGGCGCGATCCGAGATCTTTCGGATCATGCTCTTTTCGATGCCGCGCAGGAAGGCGGCTGGTTGGAATGGTTTCAATGAGAGCTTCCCACCTTGTAAAACCGAGCCGCGGAACTTTAGATCGCTTGGCCGCCACCAAATCTGTTGAAGTTAGCTCGCAGTAGGGGCGTCACGGTTTCTAGATCAGCTTCGCTGTTGACCGAGTATCCAGTCCACTTACCTTCTGCATCGCTTGTATAGATCATGAAATGTTTTCTACGCGGTCCGATTAGGGCAAGAACACGTCCTGAAAGCTTGATAGAGATGTCATACTTTGTGGCTTCTGGAAACACACGTTGAGAGTCCCACCCCTGGATCTCTGCAACCAGTTGCTCTGCCAGAGTTCTAATGCTGAGGTCAGTAATGTAACTGTATCTTTCGTCGACCGAGTATCCTCCGGTAAAGGGATCGGGGAGCTCAGGAGGTGTGATTTCTTTGTAAATCGGGACTAGTTCACCTTTGGCATCTTCAAACTCGATGCATTGGAAAGTGAAAAGTCTGATAGGAATATCGATCCACTTGATACGATTCAAGAATGCTACCGAAAAACTTGGAGCTATAAGAAACAATAGTGGCTGTTGTGTGGCATCGATGTTATACCGACTGTAAGCTCGCGTGAATCCGTCTAGATTTCTGAGTACGTAGTCATAGTAGTCAATGCCTTGGACGAGCATCGTGTCGTCCTCTACCACCTTCAACTCTGCAACTATTAAAGCTGGGCCGCTGTCTACGAGCAGCACATCCAATGGGCCACGGGTTGTAAAAGCCTGATGGTCAACGAACCTAAGGCCTGCTTCGATCAGATCAGGCGCCTGCCTTACCAAGTCTTCCAACTGCCTTTCCGAGACTTCAACGACTGAGTACTTTTTCATTGAACTCACACGCGATTAGCGCCCGAGGGTAATGGTATTGTGGTTGGCAAGGCGGGCTACGCAACTCTCCGCTCGCTTCCCGCAAGCCGCTGATTTACTACGCGCCAGAATGTCGCAACGGCCTTGGCCTTCTGGTCGAAGAAGTCCTCAAAGAAACCTGACTTGTTAAGAGGTGGTGGATATGAATATCGCTCCCCATCATCGCCGAACTCTGTAACCCAATCAACAGGTTCCTGGGAATTGATGAATGAAAACAGATCATCTCGATACAGAAAAGGACGACCGGCGTCATTCAAAATGCGGAAATCATCGCCTTCGATGCCGATGACGACATATGGCTGGCCAAATGTCAGTTCGCGGTAGCGCGCATTCCTTTTCTTCAGTTTGACGATCATGATCGATTTCATCGGTACTTGCTTCACGACATAACTCAAAGCACCTGTATGCCGTGAGTTGTGATCAGGATATCAACTTGCTGGAGAGACTCCTTCAGACGTTCTTTGAAGTCTTTGAGGAACTTCTTTGTGACCCTGTCGCCAGAAGTGATGATCTCGACCTTCACAATTGCGTCGACATACTCAACCCCGCGATACTTCCACCTGCCTTGATATGGTGTTGTCAATCCGCTCACGGTGATCGCTCCGAAAGTTGCAGCCAACTCGTCACAGATGTTCGTGATTTTCGTTGATTCGATCCGCTCGCCGCTGTTGTAGTTCAAAGGCAAGTAGATCTCGTATTTTCTCATACTGCGAGGCTGGGCTCCGGCATTCGAATCTTACTGGCGTCCAGTTTCTTGAAGGGAATTCGCTTGCGCTTGAGAAACTTGAGATGTTCTTCGCGGACTCCATAAATCTTCCCAGCTAGACACACAACGGAAAAGCCGCTCTTTACCAACAGCAGGAAAGCATCTGCCCTGTGAGTCTCTGGAATTTGAATGTAGATCATGGAAAACCTCTTGCCTGAACATTAGAAGCGTTAGCCTAAGCTGTCAAGTAATCAAATTTGCAACACTCAACGCAGCAAATCCTCCAGTTGCGTAGCCGCATTCGTCTTCTCATCACGATACTTCACAATCACGGGCGCGTAGAGCGACAGGCCCCACTCGCGTCCTTTTTCGCTTTGCACCGCGCGCGCTCCCGGGACCACGACCGCACCCGCGGGAATCTCGAGCGGCGCATCGCCATTCCGCCGGTAGACTTCTTCGCGCACCAGATCGAAGACCGGAGTCGAGCCGGTAATAATCACGCCCGAGGCCAGCACAGCGCGCTCGCGCACGATCGCGCCTTCGTAGACGCCGCAGTTGCCGCCCACGATCACGTCGTCTTCGATAATCACGGGCATCGCCCCAGCCGGTTCGAGCACGCCGCCAATCTGCGCCGCGGCTGAGAGATGCACGCGCTTCCCAATCTGGGCGCATGAACCAACCAGAGCGTGGCTATCGATCATTGTGCCCTCGTCGACGTAAGCTCCGGCGTTGACGAACATTGGCGGCATACAAACCACGCCGGGCGCGATGTAAGCGCCGTCACGAATGCTCGATCCGCCCGGCACTATCCGCACGCGATCCTCGATCGAAAATTTTCTGATGGGATAGGTGTGCTTATCGAGAAATTGCAGGCTCGCTCCAGGCGGCGTCATTTCAATAATTGACCCCATGCGAAAGCCCAGCAGGATGCCGCGCTTGACCCAGGTGTTCGTGTGCCACTTGCCGTTTGAATCTCGTTCGGCGGAGCGTATCTCCCCACGAGTCAGCGCGGTTTTGAATTCATCGAAGAGCGCGAATTCTTCCTGCGAATATTCGGCCCTGTCGCGATCGGCTAGTTGTTCGATCTGTTCCTGCAACGACATGGAAAGTGTGCCTTACGCCAACCAGACCAATGATAGACCGTGCGCGGCTATGCCGCTTGATGTGCGGAAAGCCTATGGCTTTCCGAAGGCATCGGTTCTTTACTGAGGCTCCGCCTCAGACTGCGCGCGGGGAGGCATAGCCTCCCGGACAACTTCAAAGTACCTCCGGAAAGGCCGAGCCTTTCCGCACATCGGGCGGCTGAGCCGCAAAACTAGCAGATTCTTCACGCGGTGGCATGCACCCGCTCCAGCAGACCTAGTTCGGTGATCACTTCATGAATCCGCGCGCGGCTCTTCTCCTGAATCGGCACCAGCGGCAGACGGAAGTTCTCTTCCAACAATCCCATCATCGCCATGGCGGCCTTTACCGGTCCCGGGCTTGATTCGATAAAGTTAATTTCCATCAACGGCAGCAGGCGGTAATGCAGCGCCCGCGCTTCCGTCCAGTTTCCTTCCAGGGCGAGTTCAGTCATGCGCGACATCAAATCAGGAATTTCGTTGGACGCTACGGACACGATTCCCTCTGCGCCGAGCGCGATCAGCGGGAGCGTGACTGCGTCGTCGCCGGACAGTACGCGAAAGTTCGCCGGTCGCTCGCGCAAAATCTCCATAATCTGTGCCAGGTTTCCCGAGGCTTCTTTGATGGCCACGATGTTCTCGCAATCCCTGGCCAGCCGCAGCACCGTCTGAGCCGCAATGTTGGACGAGGTACGACCCGGAACGTTGTAGAGCATAATCGGCGTCTCTGGTACCGCTTCGGCGATGGCGCGAAAGTGCGCGTACAAGCCTTCCTGTGTCGGCTTGTTGTACCAGGGAGCGACTTGCAGCATCGCGTCGGCGCCCAGCTCGCGCGCGCGCTGCGAATATTCAATCGCCGCCGCAGTCGAGTTGCTGCCTGTGCCCGCGACGACATGGCCGCGACCGCGTGCGACTTCGACAGTGATCGCGATCACACGTTGGTCTTCTACTTCGGTCATCGTGGCGCTCTCGCCGGTGGTGCCGCAGGGCACCAGCAGACGGACCCCGCCGACAATTTGACGATCCACCAGGACGCGCAGGCGATCTTCGTCAATTGAGCCGTCCCCCTTGAACGGAGTCACCAGCGCCGTCGCGCAGCCGCGAATCCAATCAACCTTCATCGTCATCTTCACACCTCCAGGAAATGAGCCAGATCATTTTCCATATATCATTTTCTATTTCTCATTTGTCATTCGTCGCCAAGGAGCCAACGAAGAAAGTGTATGGCGCTGACTGCCGGTAAATCACGCGTATGAAAATCCCCGGATCGATGACAAATGATTTATGGAAAATCTCCGATGAACTCAGCACTCCTTCAATATCTCATCAAACACTTCCGAGAATTCATAGACACCCTTACGTCCGATGATCCAACGGGCGGCGACCAGCGCACCGGCTGCAAATCCTTCACGCGAACGGGCCGTATGCGTCAAAGTAATTTGATCAGCCACAGAATCAAATCCAAGACGATGCGTCCCGGGAATGTATCCGGCGCGAGTCGACGTCACCGGAACCTCACGCTTCAGACCCTCGGCCACGATGTCCCGCAGTTGCGCGGCGGTACCCGACGGCGCGTCAAGCTTTCGTTTATGGTGCGCCTCTTCAATGAAGCCGTCGTAAGATTCAAGTCCGCGAAACAACTCAGCCGCGCGCGCGGCGATTCGATAAAAGACCTGCACGCCGACGGAAAAGTTCGCGCCGTAGATCAACGCGCCCTCATGTTCATCCACGAGGCGTCGCACGTCAGGCACGCGCGATTGCCAGCCGGTTGTCCCGACCACCAGCGGAACGCCGGCGCGCGCGCAAGCTTCGGCATTCCTGGGAACCGTGTCGGCAACCGAAAAGTCGATCGCCACGTCACAGCCGCGCAGAGCATGCGCGAGATCCTCGACACCGCGAGCGGCATCTTCAATATCGAGCGTGAGTACGACCTGATGGCCCTGCTCGCTCGCCAGCTTGCCGACGAGTTGACCCATGGCGCCATATCCGATTAGAGCTAGTTTCAAAATTGAACTCCGTAGTTTAGGGAGGCCCCTTCTGTGGTTCTCTGTGAGACCTCTGTGTCTCTGTGGTGAACGCTTTGTCAGGTATTTCACCACAGAGACACAGAGAGTCACAGAGGATGCACAGAGTGTTCCTTTTTCTCCCGCTTGGCCACTCTAATCCTTTACAACCTGTAACAACCTATTAACCAACTCGCGATAAATCTCTACCGCCTTGATCAACTCACTCTTCGCCACTCGCTCGTGTTGAGTATGCGCATCCAGAATCGAACCCGGCCCAATCAGCAAAGGTGTGCCCCACTTCGTCAGGTATGGAATGTCGGTAGTGAAACGCACTAGTGTGGATTCAAAGCCTTCCAGCGAGTGCAATCCAACTGGATCGTGAACCGACGTGTATTCCAGCGAAGCTCGCCCATCCACAGCGCGCTCGAGCAAATCCTTTGCACCCTGCGCCGCGGTCGCCAAGCGAATCTGCAAGACAGTGTGTGCTTCATCGGGGACCACGTTCGCGCGCGTGCCTCCTGAAATCACACCAATATTACACGTCGTTTCGCCAAACGTTTCATCCGATGTCCAAACGATCCGGCGGAGGTCACTCAACACGTCGAGCAACTTCTCGATCGCCGACTCCCCCTGCTCAGGATAAGCGGAATGCGCCGCACGCCCTTCTGTCTTGATCGTTACTTGCAGCGAGCCCTTTGTTCCCACGGCCAGTCGATTGTCCGTCGGTTCACCATTGATCAAGTAGCGACACGAAGCAGCGAGTGGAAGTTCGTTCAATAACTTTGCACCCGCGCTGGTCACTTCTTCATCGACGGTAAAAATGAGGCCGATTTCCGTTACGCCCTCCGCGCGTAGTTTCTCAGCCGCGGCTATCTGCGCGGCGATTATTCCTTTGGCATCACAAGCGCCGCGGCCATAGATGAATTCGTCGTCCTCGCTCGCGGCGATGTACGGCGGCACGGTATCCATGTGCGTCGAGAGCACGATCTTCGGCTGGTCGCCCGCGGTCGCGATCACGTTTGCGCGATCACCCTCGACCTCCTGCAGCTCGACCTGATAGCCGCGCCGATTAAGCAATTCCGCTAGAGACGTCCCGATGTGAAACTCTTCCCCGGTAACCGAAGGAATATCGATCAGTTCGCGCGTAAGCTTGAAAACATCTACTGGCTCGCTCAAGCCGTAGCCTCCTCGACAGACAGTTCCGTACGACTATCGGCATTTTCGGGAGCTTCGAAGCAAACATAGTGCAGACGCTTGATCGCTTCAGACGCGCGCGATTCTTCGACCATGAAAGTGAGATTCACACTCGACGCGCCGACCGAGATCATCATTACGTTGATGTCGTTGAGCTCGGAAAACACGCGGGCGGCTATACCCGGCGTACTGCGCAAACCTTCGCCCACGATCGAAATAATTGTGCGATGTTCTTCGACTTCAACCGCGCCAAGTTGTTCCAGATCGGGAATCAATTCCGGCAGCGCGCCCGCATCGTCTATGGAAAGCGCAACACTAACCTCAGACGTAGTGACAACGTCCACCGCGGTGCGATGACGATCGAACACCTCGAACAGCGCGCGCAGAAAACCGTAAGCCCCGAGCATGCGCGCCGAACTCACCTGCACCGTGGTAATTCCATTCTTGTGCGCGATGGCCTTGACAGTTTGCGGCGCAGCTTCGGACTCAGCGACGATTAGCGTGCCGGCTTCGTCGGCCGCGCGCGAGTTGCACACGCGCACCGGGATCCGGCAATCAATAGCCGGTTGAATTGTCTTGGGGTGTAAAACCTTGGCGCCGAAGTAAGCGAGCTCGGCAGCTTCCTGATAAGACAAGACGGGGATCGTTCTGGCTTTTTTTACCACCCGCGGATCGGCCGTTAACACGCCGCTCACGTCAGTCCAAATTTGAATCTCGCGCGCATCGAGCGCCGCCCCAATGATCGCCGCTGAGTAATCCGAGCCACCGCGCCCGAGCGTGGTAGTTACGCCCTTGTCAGTACTGCCGATGAAACCGCCAAGGACCGGAATGCTCGAGGCTTCGAGCAGCGGCAGCAGTTCAGCGCGCGTCGCCTCCGCGGTCTCAGGGAGCGGCATTGCGCTGCCGTAGTTGTCGTCGGTCTTCACGCAACGGCGCGCGTCAACGTAACGCGCCGCCAGATGTTCTTCGCGCAACACCGCCGCCAGCAGTTGCGCAGAAAGCTGTTCGCCATAAGCGACTATTTCATCCTGCAGCGGTGGATGGGTCACGGGATGGACGGCGATAATTTTGTGCAGTTGGCGAATCTCGCGCCGGGCGACTGCGACTGTGAGTTCAAAAGCCGAGCTCGATTCCGCGTTGAGCAATTCGCGCGCGATTGCCACGTGTCTCCGCAGATCCTGATCGAGCGATCTGGTTGCAGCGCGTGCGTCTCCTGCAATCCCCTTTTGGACGCTCGCCAGCAAGGCGTTCGTGAAGCCGCCGATCGCTGAGACGACGACCACCGGTCGACGCGCCACGGCCGCTTTCACAATGGCCGCGACGTTGCGAAAGGCGCGCGCGTCTTCGACGGACGTGCCGCCAAATTTCATGATAGTCGGATTCATAAGACTATTTGGAGTGCGCCGACACCGGCGGCGCTTTGGATTTCTTTGCTGCCGTGATCCAAAGCGGCGTCGCGCTACGCTTGCCTCGGCACTCCACAAAAGAAAAAGGCCAATCGCAAAGCATACGACTGGCCCCTCATCTTGAGAAACTCTTGCGCCCCAAAATATCAGGCGTCTTGTCGTAGCTCTCCACCAGGTGGCACAGACTTCAGTCTGTGGTTTGGATCATCACAGACTGAAGTCTGTGCCACTCTCAGTGACAGTCCTGCGGATTTAGCCACAGCAACCAACTCGTCGTGCCTGAAGACGCACGCCCGAGCTTCGGCGGCCTTCCCTTTCGACCGAGCCATCGTCGAACCCTTCACGTTCTCTGACTCGCCTATTCTTAAAGGCCGCGCCTCTACTCTGAAATGCAAAGAACATTAACGCGAAAAACGAAACTAGCTGGCGGCAGAATCTTTGTCAAGCTGCATGCAGGCATGAGCCGCGGACCGCGAAAGATCTGTAGCCCATGGCACCAGCCATGGGTCAATAAGTCGTCATCCAATCCAGCCCCGCTAGGGGCGAAACATTCAGTCCGATTTCGTTCGTGTGCCGCCGCTCTGCGGCTACCTGATCCAAACGCAATCCATACCCACGGCTCGCGCCGTGGGCTACAGATCTATCGCCGCTCCGCGGCTGGGGTGCCAGAAGGAAGTCCCGCATCGCACTCGCTCGGTCTTCTCACGTGCCAGCCGCTTGCCCCCCAACTTCCCACTCTCGTACAATCTCCAATTGCACAAACTCGGTATTTTGGAACAACAGCGGCCCTTAGAGAGTAATTAGAACCATTATGAGTTTCGATAAAGTACTAACCAAAGTTTTCGGCAGCAGCAATGAGCGTTTCCTCAAGACCACTGGGCCGACGATCGCTGAGATCAATGAGTGGGAGCCTGAGATCCAGGCGCTTTCCAACGATGAGTTGCGCGCGCGCACCCAGAAGTTCAAAGAGCAGGTTGCCGACGCAGTTAAGGACGCGTCCAACAAGCTGGAGCGTCAGCGGCTCGAGCGGGAAGCCCTGGACGAGATTCTGCCGGAGGCCTTTGCCGTAGTCCGCGAAGCCAGCAAGCGCACCACGGGCATGCGGCACTTTGACGTGCAGATGATCGGTGGCATCGTGCTGCACCAGGGCAAGATTTCTGAGATGCGCACGGGCGAAGGCAAGACACTGGTTGCTACTCTGCCGACTTATCTCAACGCGCTGACCGGACGTGGTGTGCACGTGATCACGGTCAACGATTATCTCGCCGCCCGCGACGCGGAATGGATGGGCCAGATCTATCGCTTCCTCGGTTTGGAAGTCGGCTGCATCCAGAATGATATGGATGACTTTGAGCGGCAGGCCGCTTACGCCGCCGACATCACCTACGGCACAAACAACGAATTCGGCTTCGACTATCTGCGCGACAACATGAAGTTCGATCTGGGGACCTGCGTCCAGCGCGGTCACTATCACGCGGTCGTCGATGAAGTCGATTCGATTTTGATAGATGAAGCGCGCACGCCTTTGATCATCTCCGGACCCTCGGAAGAATCGACCGATAAGTACTATCAGGCGAACGCGATCATTCCCCAGCTTCAGCGCGGTGAAGAACTCGAAGAAGGCAAGAAGACCGGCGACTACATCGTCGACGAGAAGAACCATTCCGCTGTGCTGACAGAGGAAGGCGTGGATAAAGCTGAGCGGCTTCTGGGTGTCGGGAATCTTTATGATCCAGGGAACATGGAACTGCTGCACTGCGTCGAGCAGGCCCTGAAGGCGCACACGCTCTATCGTTTGGATCATCAGTACGTGGTGCAGGACGGTGAAGTGATCATCGTCGACGACTTCACCGGCCGGCTAATGAAGGGTCGGCGTTGGTCGGATGGGCTGCACCAGGCCGTCGAAGCGAAGGAGGAGGTAAAGATCGAACGCGAGAACCAAACCCTCGCGACGATCACGCTGCAAAATTATTTTCGACTTTATGAAAAACTCTCCGGCATGACCGGCACCGCTGAGACGGAAGCCGGCGAGTTTCACTCGACTTACAAACTCGAAGTGATCGTCATCCCCACGCACATGCCGATGGTGCGCAAGGACAACCCGGACATGATCTATCGCACGCTGCCCGAAAAATGGGACGCGGTCGTTGAAGAGATTCAGGCTCGCTATGAAAGCGGCCAACCCGTGCTGGTGGGCACGGTTTCGGTGGAAAACTCTGAATTGATTGCCCGCCGTTTGCAGCGGGTGGGCGTCCCGCACAACGTCCTGAACGCGAAGTATCACGAACGCGAAGCTGAAATCGTCGCCCAGGCCGGACGCAAAGGCGCCATCACGATCGCCACCAACATGGCCGGCCGCGGCACGGACATCCTGCTCGGGGGCAATCCTGATTTCATGGCGCGCGAGTTTCTGAAAGAGGAAGAGATCGACCCGGACGAGGCGACTGACGAACAGTGGAAGGACGCATTCGCCAAGGCCAAACGCATCATTGAAGTCGAGCACAAGGAAGTAGTCGAGCGTGGCGGCCTGCACATCCTCGGCACCGAACGCCACGAATCTCGCCGCATCGATAATCAGTTGCGCGGGCGCGCCGGCCGTCAGGGCGATCCTGGATCTTCACGGTTTTTTCTTTCTTTAGAAGATGATCTGATGCGCATCTTTGCCGGCGACAAGGTTAAGGCCTTGATGCAGCGCCTCGGCATGGAGAAAGGCGTCGCCATCGAATCCAAGATGGTTTCCAAGCGCATCGCCGCCGCGCAAAAGTCGGTCGAAGGCCGCAACTTTGAAACTCGCAAACACCTGCTGGAATATGACGACGTCATGAACAAGCAGCGCGAGACCATCTATGGCCTGCGCCGGCAGTTGATGGAAGAACCGGACCAGCGCGAGTATCTGGTCGGTGATACCGGCGTCGCGCGCGATTTGCTCGCCGATACAACCAAGCAGTATCTGGATCCTGCTGTCTCTGAGCACGAGTGGGATATCGAAAACTACAAGGTCAAGATTCAATCGATCTATGGGATTGACCTCGATGCCGAAGGGATCGACTTTGGGCACGCGAACTCGGAAGAGATCGACGAACAAATCTGGGCCCGGCTACAAGCAAAGTACGTCGATAAAGAAAAGCAGATTGGCGACGAAGCGATGCGCACCTACGAGCGCATCATCATGCTGAACATCATCGACGCGCAGTGGAAGGACCACCTATTAGCGCTCGATCACTTGAAGCAGGGCATCGGCCTGGTGGGATACGGACAGAAGGATCCCCTCGTCGAATACAAAAAAGAGAGCTTCGATATGTTCCAGGCGATGCTCGATCGCATCGACACGTTCACGATCCGATCGCTCTTTAACCTTCAGGTCGTCGCCGAACAAGCGCCGGATGAACTGCAACGGCGCCGGGCCGCGCGCCCGCGTTCGATGAACTTCACCGGTCCGAATCAAGGCGCAGCTCCAGCGGGTGAAGAAGCCGGAAAAGTTAAGACCGTAACTCGCAGCGAGCCCAAAGTCGGCCGCAACGATCCCTGTCCCTGCGGCTCGGGGAAAAAATATAAGAAGTGCCACGGCATGGCTTAGCAAGACGCTGATTGAGACACCCCCATCGAGCGATATTAAGAAATTTCGTGCGCTAGTTTTCAGATCAGGAAGCTCGTTATTGCTGGGAGCGCGGACGGCTCGTCCGCACTGAGCGCGAAGCGCGACGAATTATTGGCGCGGTTGGATCTAACGAATTCACGCCTGCTGCGCGGTGCGGACGGGCCGTCCGCGCTCCCAGGATTAGGGCGAATCATGCTTTCCCAACTCGACCAGTAGCGAAGATTTCTTTCGTGTAATATCGTGGATCGCTTTACTACTCTTCTGTCTTTTCAAGGCTCTGCTTGAGCATCGTTAGTTAGGAGATGTCATGCGAACTGCTAAGGCCGTCTCGTTATCTCTGCTTGCTCTGCTCCTCGTGAACCTGGCCGGTCCGCAGCCAGTGGAAGGGCAATCCACCGCCGCCCAGCAAGCCACGCTGGCTCAACTCGAAGCTAAATTCAAAAAGCGGTACGAGGCCATCGAAGACCTTTTTCTTCACGGCCCGGCTAAGAAGGTTTTTCCCCCTAACCCTCGCGAACGTATTGCGCGTTGGCAGGATGAACTTGCCGAGAGTTTCGCCCGGGCAGGCGCCACCATCGACGAAATTCTCAAGCTGCATCCCGCGGACGAAGCGAAGTGGCGCGAACAACGCGAAACGATGTGGCTTTACTCGCAACCGATCAGCCCACCTGAGAGCCGCTCAGTGTTCGGCGCAGGTGAAGTTCAAAAGCGAGCACGCCTGGTTGATGCTCCCGCGGCTGCTTACCCGGATACTGCGCGTGCTGCCAAAGCCAATGGAGAGGTACGTCTTCGCCTGGTGCTGGCCGCCGACGGCACGGTGAAAAACATCTTTCCCATGAAACCTTTGAAGCATGGATTGACCGAAGCAGCGATCGACGCCGCGCGACTAATCAAGTTCACGCCGGCCATGCGCAATGGTAAGCCGGTTTCGCAGTTTGAGACTCTCTCTTACGAATTCAAGAAAGGCGTGGGGCTAAAACCTTACACGCCCGAACACGAGTTTTATTTTTGAGCAGTAACGATCCAGCCGAAATACTGATGCCTCACGAACCCACCGCAAGGTTCAAGCAGTCGATCATCTCAGTGCTCGTGGTGCTCGCTTGCGGGCTCGGTACCGGCGCGCAACAGTCTGGGACAACCGCTTCGAATGATCGCGAGCGCGGGATCCAACTCTACAATCAACGAGACACCAAAGGGGCCATCAGTTCACTCCGCGCCGCCGTCAAGAGCGATAAAGAAGACGGCTTCGCCTGGTATTACCTGGGCATGGCTCTGGTTCGCGAGGACGATCTGAAAAATGCTCGCAAGGCATTTGACGCCGCGGTGAAATTGAAACCGGACTTCGGTTTCGCGCACACGGGTTTGGCTTTCACTCTGATGGCCGCTGGGAAAGATGAAGAAGCTGGTCGTGAGGCGAGCACCGCTATCAAGTTGAAGGCGGCCGATACCGAAGCTCACTACATCTTAGGAGTGGTGCATTTGCGTCTGTGGCGTAATACGGAAGCGAGGTCAGAAGCAGATATCGCGATTGCCCAGGATCCAAAGTTTGCTCCCGCTTATCTTTTAAAATGCCAGACAGTCCTGGCAATCGAGGGGGAAGCCTCGGCCAGATCTGCAAAAGTAATTCACGTTCCCACCGACGGGCCTTTGAGTGAAAGTGAGATTGCAGAGCGCCGGCGACGCGCGCGCAAAACGGCCGAGTCATACGCCATCGCAGGCGACGCGCTCGAGATGTATTTAAAGCTTGCCGCTTCGGATAGGGAGACGGCAGTCTGGCAAGGGCAGTTGGAAACTCTGCGAGCGTTTGCCGGTGCCGCCCAAGCCGCCGAGCGTCGAGTGTTTGCCGGCTGGGAAGTCACCACCAAAGTTAAGATCCTGCAAAAGACTGAGCCCATATACACGGAGCGGGCGCGAATGGCCGGAATCGCAGGCACGGTAATTTTGCGGGCCGTATTCTCGTCGACGGGGGTCGTTGAACATGTTTTGGTCGTCAGATCGCTTCCCGACGGACTTACTGAACAGTCCATTCAGGCGGCTAGTAGAATAAGGTTCACACCCGCGACCAGGGACGGCAAACCCGTGTCGATGATCATGGAACTTCAGTACAACTTCAATTTCTATTAGTCCTCTTCGAATTCCACTCTACGTTTGAGCTACACTGTTCCTGGTGAGCACTGAAATCACATCAACCAACCCCGTCGTTAAATCAATCATCTCGCGCAAAGCGCCGGCGGCGGCTCGTCTGGCCGCCGCGCGAGGGCTGCTGCCGTTATCGCAAACTGATCTGCTCGAAGCGTTGGTCCACCTAAGTACCGACGATGATCCGGCAGTGGCCCACGCCGCGCAATCAACGCTGGGGACACAGCAGCCGCACGATTTGTTGAGCGTCGCGAAATCAGATGATGCCGCGCCCGCCGTGCTGGGACACCTTGCTTCCATTTCCAACGGCGGCCGTGACTTGCACGAAGCCGTCGCCGCGAACAGCAACACTCCGGACGAAGCGATTGCCATGCTGGCTCGCATCACCGCGGATGCTTCCCTGCTCGAGTTCCTCACCTTAAACCAACAGCGTCTGATTCGGACGCCGCAAATTATCGACGCGATCCTGCTGAATCCGGCGCGCACGGCGGAAGCCGAACGCCGCGCAAAGGAAACGCGACGAGAGTTTTTCGAGAAAGAAAGAGGCGCGCGCCAGATTGCCCAGGAGCTCCGCGCACGCGGAAACACCGCGGCGGCGGAATTCTTTGAATCCGCCGAGCTGGCCAACGTCAACGGTCAACTGTCGGTCGACGATGCCTGGGTGATTGCGCAACACATCGAAGTGTCAGATGCCGACATTGACGATTCGTGGCTGGCGCGCGAGTTTATCGAGGAGCTGATGACTGAGTCGCCGGAGCAGCTTGCCGCCAACGCCCAGGCGGTGATTAATGCAGAGCGGCTGGAGGGAAATGCTTCCCCCGAACGCATCTCGCTGATTCGGCGCATCATGTTTATGACCGTTAAGGACCGTGTCAAACTCGCAGTCAAGGGAGACCGCGAGGCGCGCAGTATCCTCGTTCGCGACCCGAACCGGATCGTCGCCGCTGGAGTGATACATAACCCGCGGCTGACCGATCAGGAGGTTGAAAATATCTCGACGATGCGCACAGTGCCTGAAGAAGTCCTGCGGCTGATTGGCATGAATCGCGCGTGGGCCCGCTCATATCCGATCATCCATAACCTGGCTCGGAATCCGCGGACTCCAATGGCCACCGCGGTTCACATTCTCCCGCGACTTCGGACGAAGGATTTGAAATCCGTTGCCATCAATCGCAACGTTTCGGAAGCGGTAAGGCGGCAGGCCTATCGGCTGTCTGAGATGCGCGCACCGTGAAGCGGCGGAGGCGTTTGTCACAGAGCTGTTACGAATTCGTCAAATTTGACTTGACGCAGTACCTCTAACGAGTGTAGTTTCAGGTTCGCAGCAAGCAAGTTATTTGAAGAGGGGCATGCAAGGTAGAGCCTTCAAAGAGGGAGCGGAGTTTTAGAAGCGCGTGCGGCAGCTTTCATATTTTCGCCGCTGACTTTATACCGCCGTCCACAAAAAGCACCACCTTTGAAGTACAGAATCGGCCATATGTGACGATTCTCAAGTCTGTTCCTAGCCACCCCTGAATTGCCCGAACCTACCCTGAAGTTTCGCCCCGCCCTTCGAAAGAACGGCGGGGCGCTTCTCTGTTCATTCCCGGTTGCCGGTTTTTCAAACCGTCGGGCTCTTGAGAGACTGGAGCACGAACCACGAAACCACACCTAAGCAGGCTTTCTATTTCGAGTCATTTCGTGTGACTTAGCGGGCGCTCTTGCAGCTCCTAACCAAGCGGGCGCTCTCACGGCCGCTCCCGGTACTGACCTCGTCGATGCCCAAGTGTGAGAAATCGGCAAACGGAAATTGGCAATCGACAAAACTCACATTGCCAATCCACCATCAACCTGAATAACCTGGCCGGTGATATACCGAGCATCGTCTGACAACAGAAAACAAGCGATGCGGGCGACCTCGTCACTTTCGGCAAAGCGGCCGAGTGGAATCTGTGCCAGGACTTTCTCTCGGTACTCTTCGTTGAGCGTCATCGCCATGTCGGTCGCGACCATGCCGAGCGCCAGCGCGTTCACAGTGACTTTGCGGCTGGCGACTTCGCGCGCCAGCGCCTTGGTCAAACCGATCATGCCTGCTTTCGAGGCTGAGTAGTTGGACTGGCCGGCCATCCCGACGACACCGCTGATTGAAGTGATGTTGAGAATCGAAGCCCCATCGTCCTGTCTCAACATCACCCGCAGCGCCGCTTTAGCGAAGTTCCATGCGCCCTTCAAATTCGTATCGACGACCGCGTCCCAGTCCTCTTCCTTCATTCTTAGAATCAGAGTGTCACGAACGATACCCGCATTGTTCACCAAAAAATCAATGCGACCGAACGTGTCTTTTACCTGCTTGATCATTTCCGCGGCGGCGTTGGTATTGGCCACGTCACCCTGCGATGCCAGCGCCCGCACGCCCAGCGCTTCAATTTCTGCCTGCAAGGTCTCGGCAGCTTCGGCGCTCTTCGCATAATTGAACGCGACATCCGCGCCGCGTCGCGCCAACTCCAACGCGATTGCTCGACCGATGCCGCGCGTGGCGCCGGTAACGATTGCGCTACGGCCAGTGAATTGTTTTTGATCCGACATATGAATATTGACGACTCAATGAACCTTTATTGACTGGAGATATGACCGGAAACTGTCCGCGAGCTCAGTGTGCTTCAAGCCAAATTGTACCGTTGCGATCAGAAATCCAAGCTTGTCGCCGGCATCGTAGCGCGTCCCTTCAAACCGCACGGCGTAGAAATCACGCTTTCGCAAAAGCGCGCGCATGGCGTCGGTAATTTGAATCTCGCCGATCGCTCCGGGACTTGTGGTCGCAATCTCGTCGAAGATATCCGGCGTCAAAACATAGCGGCCGATTATCGCCAGGTTCGAGGGCGCGGTCGCCAGCGGCGGCTTTTCAACCATGTCCTTGATTCGATAAACGCCGTCGCCGACTTCTTCGACCTCGAGCGCGCCAAACCGCGAAATCGCTTCGCCCTCGACTTCCATCGTGGCCAGCACCGGCGCGTCATACTTCTCGTAAACGTCGAGCAGTTGCCGGAGCGCGGGCGTCCGGGAATCGATGATGTCGTCGCTCAACATCACGGCAAACGGCTCGTCGCCGACCAGATCGCGTGCCTGCAGAATCGCATGACCGAGGCCGAGGGCCTCGCGCTGGCGCACATAACTCACACGCACCATGTCTGAAATTTCACGGACCAGACGCCGGTCCGCTTCCCTGCCGCGTTCGCGAAGCAGCGCTTCCAGTTCAAAGGAAACGTCAAAATGGTCCTCGATGGCGCTCTTGCCGCGGCCGGTAATAATGATCACTGATTCAATGCCGGAAGCCACTGCTTCCTCGACGGCGTATTGGATTAGCGGCTTGTCGACCAGGGGCAGCATCTCTTTCGGAGACGCCTTCGTCGCCGGCAGAAAGCGCGTGCCCAGACCGGCGGCGGGAAAAACTGCTTTGCGTACTCGTTGTGGCATAAGTGATTCAGGTTCTCATTAGCACCTTGCTTCAGCAAGGTGATCTGAGAAACCAACAAGAACCAGACAACCGTTTCAAACGGTTTTCATAAGCCGTTAAAACGGCTTCGGTCGTAATCGTAGCTCTTGATCACCTCGCTGAAGCGAGGTGCTAATAAGAATGGAATCGACTCCGATTCAGACGACCTGTTCTTGACACGTATCTCTACGTCGGCTAGCGTCACATTTTCCTGTACTTAGTCCAAGTCGTTTTTGAATACCATATTTGGCGGCATAGAACAAATGTTAGATATCAATTATGTGCGAGAGAAAATTCACGAGGTTACTGAAGCGCTCAAGAATCGCAACTTACCGCACGATCGTTTTTCGGCACGATTCATAAGGCTGGATGACGAGCGCCGGCGCGTGATTGCCGAATCCGATCAGCTTAATGCGGAACGCAACACGGCCAGCCGCGAGATTGGCGCGCTCATGAAGGACGGCAAGCGCGAAGAAGCCGATGCCCGTCGCAAAGCAGTCAACGAACTAAAAGAGCGCATTGCCGAACTCGATCAGCAGCGTGAACAGTCAGAGACGCGCATGCGCGAGCTGCTTTCGACGCTGCCGAACATCCCGCACGAGAGCGTCCCGGTCGGCAAAGACGAATCGGCGAACGTCGAGGTCCGCCGCTGGGGGACCAAACCTGAGTTTGATTTCGAGCCCAAAGATCACGTCGATTTGGGTAACGCGCTCGGCATTCTCGATCTCGAGCGCGCGACAAAAATCACCGGCGCGCGCTTCGCGATTCTCAACGGCGCCGGAGCCCGTCTCAGCCGCGCCCTGATTGATTTCATGCTCAACCTGCACACGCGCGAACATGGTTATCAGGAAACCCTGCCGCCATTCATCGTCAATCGCGACTCGCTATTCGGCACCGGTAATTTGCCAAAGTTCGAACAGGAACTCTTCAAACTCGAAGACGAGCGCGGATTCTATCTCATCCCGACGGCCGAAGTTCCGGTGACCAATTACTATCGAGACGAGATTCTCGACGCGTCCCAGTTGCCGATGAAGTGGGCCGCGTACACGCCTTGCTTTCGTTCCGAAGCCGGGAGCTACGGCAAGGACACTCGCGGCATTATTCGCCAGCATCAGTTCGAAAAAGTAGAGCTGGTGAAATATGCGCTGCCGGAAAATTCTTACGATGAACTCGAAGCGCTGACCCGCAACGCGGAGATTATTTTGCAGCGGCTCGGAATTCATTATCGCGTGATCGCGCTCTCGACCGGCGATCTCGGTTTCAGCAACGCCAAGACTTACGACATCGAAGTCTGGCTGCCTTCGCAGAATGCTTTCCGTGAAATTTCCTCTTGCTCGAACTACGAAGCGTTTCAAGCGCGCCGCGCCAACATTCGGTTTCGCCGCGCCGGTGGGGCCAAGCCGGAATTTGTGCACACGTTGAACGGCTCCGGCCTGGCGATCGGCCGCACCTGGGTTGCCGTGCTGGAAAACTTTCAACAGGCGGACGGTTCCGTGACTATTCCCGAAGTGTTGCGTTCGTCCATGGGTGGAATTGAAAAAATCACAGCGGCCTGAGGCGCCCGGGTGCATTAAGAGTATTGACTTAAGACAGCTCTGGGCATAGATTGGCTCCCGCCTCGTTCGTAAAACCACTTACGTTAAAAGGAGATATTACTCACATGAGAAAGAAGATCGTTTTAGTGTTGGTGCTTCTGGCAATGTTGGGGCTGGGCGGGATCGTGTTCGAGAGGGCGTCGGCCGGCCAAAACTCAAACAGCAGCACGACGATGAGCGCAAACACGATGTCGAAACCATCCCGTCGCCGCCATAGTCGTCGGGCCGCACGTCGGAGGCATCGCCGAGCTCGCCGAGGTAACGCGAACCGATAGCTTGGAGCATTGCACACATTAGACGAAAACCCCGCCGCCAGCGGGGTTTTCTGGTTTTCCGATTTCGGTGTGCCGGTCACCGGCTTCCTGTCAATAGCTCACCCTGCTGGACTTGATCGAAACGGACACCGATTGACTCCGCACCCGTCTATTTTTTCAATCGTCAGAGTCCCCACGCCCCCTAGGCAAACAGAATCGCCCGCAACGGAAAATTACTGCGCCCACGTACGCGCCCTGGCCGCCGGTGCGGATCGCCGTCAGCCCGTCACATAAAGTAGTTGGGCTGTGTAGATAACAAGGAACCCGCTCAACAGAGCGAGAACAATTCCGAAAACCTTCCCGCTGGTTTTACTCACTTGCTGTCTCCAGCCTTAGTCTCTTAGCTTTGCGGTGCTAGAGCACCAACTTCAGTTCGGCCTTTCTCGCAAAGAACAAACTCGACTGAAGTCGGTACTCTGAACGCCGCTCGCGAAACTAAGACACTACCAAGCTCGCCGCCTACCGCTTCTTCAAACACCAGGTAGTCATTGCCCGCATGTTTTGCACGACTGTAGTTTTGATCGGCTCAATAAACTCACCACCCAGCGCCGCGGTGACGCTGACCAACATCGCCTCATCCACCAGAAAGCGTTCGCTGCCATCGGGAAGATGATATCGCCGCCCGTCAATCCTAGTGATCTTGCCTTCAATCCCGATACTCGAGGCCAAACGCGCAAAGAGGATCCCGCCGGGCGTTAACACGCGCCACATTTCCCTGACCATCGATTGCCATTGTTCTTCATCGCGAGCAAAGTGAAGTACGGCGCTGCTTAAGACGACATCAAACCCGGCGTCGACAAACGACATTCGCTCCACGGGCTCTACCCGAAAGTTCTCGAGGGGCAACTGCGGAGCCAGCTCTGTCACGAGCCGTTGAGTCTGAGCTACCGCTCCGCCGGATTCATCGACACCGAAAACTTCAAAGCCGCTCTTAAGCAGGTAGACCAGATTCCGGCCGGCGCCGCAACCCGCATCGAGCACCCGCATCCCCGGAACAATTCGTCCCTTCAGGAGTTGATCGAACAAATAAATATCGATGCCGCCGAATAATTCCTGGATTTTCACTGACGAGGTCATGGGAACGGATCATACGCCCATGTACCGAGAAGCGAAACGCGATTCCCTTATCCCCGTTGCAACTCATTCAGTCACCTTCACCGCAGTAAGCACGAAAGGTTTCGAAGTACGGTGAGTACGGCTCCTTCAACTCCTTTCCCTGGCCAATCGTCGCCACAGAAAAAGAGGCCTCCACTTTTTCATGTAAAAGCCTCCTTCATACCCGTCCTTTTAAGAGTAACGGATTAGCGCTGATTGCGGTTGCGATTGCGGTTACCGTTAATAGAGTTAACGCCCGCCGTGTTCTTATTTCCGTTGTTGTTCGTCAGCACGCCAGTGTTCGATGAGACAGTTTTGCTATTGGTATTGGGCGCGATATTCGCATTTGTCTCAACGACGCCCTCGCGCGGTGGATTGCCGGCATTGGTGTTCGCTCTGCCGTTCGTGTTGTCTGTTGTACTGCACCCCGCCAGGACAGCCGCGCCAGTCAGCGCGAACGCCAGCACCAGATTACGTCGCATAGTTTTGTCCTTCCTTCCCGCGCCAGCTCAGCGGTATACCGCTTCGCCGCGGTTCGTACGCCAATCATTTTCCAAGTAGTCAGCGTCTTCGGTGCTCCGAGGTGTCACGCCCAGGACGATGCCACCCTCGCGGATGCCCTTGTCATAAACCTTCGCGCGTTCTTCCGGAATGCCGCTGCCAACCAACGCCCCAATCACACCGCCGGTCAATGCGCCCGCGCCGCCGCCCGCCAACGCCGCTGCAATTGGACCCGCGACAAGTAAGCCCAGTCCGGGCAGCGCGAGCGTAGTACCGATCGCAGCCAAGGCCCCAAGTGTAGCGCCAACGCCACCGCCGATTGCCGCGCCCTTGCCGGCGTCTTCCCAGGCTTTAGTGCCGAGTTCCGTCTCGCCTTTGGTGAAATGCTGTTTCCTCGTATCGTCTGACATCAGCAAATTGACGTCGTCTTTCCCATAACCGCGATCACTTAAAGATCGATACGCCCTTTCAGCGCTCTCTGGATCTCTAAAAAGGCCCGTCACCATCGGCGAGCGTTGCGGTGCTGTTCCCTGTTTATAGTCGTCCATAATTCACTCCTTTGATTTGATTAAGACAGCCGAGTGTCCTCATGAAACTTTTCATTCCGCACTTAGCTCGTGCAGGTGTTAAGCAATGCCCATACCATTGGGCCATCCGAATTGTATAAGCTTTCAGGAGACAGGAAACCGGCGCGCTGAAGCTAATACGCCGGGCGATATCAGCCGTGATCTGTGGAGGAGATCCTGTGCAGAATATTAAAACAATACAGGAAAACGATTCTTGTGTAAGCATTCAGCGGGAATTAATAATCTGCTATCGGGTTAGATAATTGATCTGGCACAGCAGGCGTTTCATAATGTCGCTCGAGGGAGAAACCAACATGCCTGACAACCACAATTTCGAGAAAATCTTTGCGAGGCTGAAAGCGATTTTTCAGCCCTACATTAAAAAGATGGACGTCGCCCACGACAGCCAGACTTACTACTTGCTGAACACGCGATACGTCATGAAGAACAAACAGCCGCTTTGCTTTGGCGGCGTGCGCCTGGGCAAAGCGTACGTGAGCTTCTACCTGATGTCGGTCTATGCCAGCCCGGATTTGTTGCAGGGCATGTCACCCGCTTTGAAGAAGCGAATGCAGGGCAAGTCATGCTTTAACTTCAAAGAGGTGGATGAGAAGTTGTTCAAGGAGTTGGCCAGCCTGACTAAAGCAGGAGCCGTGAGGTTCAGCGAGAAGAAATTTATTGACAGCCTGCGAAGCGCCCAAGAGTCAGCGCAACGACAGCGGGAGGCATGAGAGGATCAGGTGGGATTCAAAATTCCAGATTTCAAATTTGAAATTAGGGTCGTGACTCCTTAGACATCACTAGAACGCCGGGTACTTGCTCACGAATCACGGTAGGAAACTAGTCAGTTCACATCAAATGCCAATGAATTGTCTTCAGCTTACTCTTTCAAAGGCAACTGCACCGTAAAAGCACTGCCACGACCCACCGCGCTCTCAACTGAAAGAGATCCACCGTGCCCCTCGACGATCCAGAGGGCGATTGAGAGACCCAGACCCGCGCCGCCCAGAGCGCGAGCGCGCGCCTTGTCGACTCGATAAAAGCGATCGAAGATGCGCGGCTGATCCGCCGCCGGTATACCGATGCCCGTATCCGTGACGACGATGTGTGCATCGCCGTTCTGCGATTCCAACGCGATGCTGATCTCGCCGCCGGGGGGCGTGTACTTCACTGCGTTGTCCAGAAGGTTGAGCAGCATTCGCTTCAGCAGTTCATCATCTCCGTTTAAGGTTATCGCCGGCATGCGGCCATCGATCTTTAGCTGTAATCCTTTTTGGGCTGCCAGGACCTGCGCCGCCCGGACGCAGTCACCGACGAGTTCATCCAGCCGCAAAGGCTCTCTCATCATCGAATGCGCATCGACCGGCTCGCGCGCCAGCAGGAAAAGATTTTCAACGATCCGCGACAGGCGCTCAGCCTCGTCTTTAATCAGCGCCAAGGATTCCTGGTATTCGGCGGGGGCGCGCTCCCTCTCTAACGCCACTTCGGTTTCGCCACGCAGTACGGCAAGCGGCGTCCTCAACTCATGGGAAGCATCCGCAATAAAACGCTTCTGCTCCTGGAAAGCCTCACTCAGTCTCGCCAGCAGCGCGTTGACGGTCAGACCCAACTGCCCGACTTCATCGCGGGGGTTTGCCACGTCAAGCTGTGCTGAAAGATTTTCCGCTGTGATCCGCTGGGTCTGTTGATTCATCAGAGCGATTGGCGAAAGGCTTTTGCGCGCCAGGAAATATCCGGCCAGTGAAGCAAACAGCAGGATTAGAGGAACGCCGAAAAGAAAATCGCGGCGCAAACGCCGCAGGCCCTCCTCGATAACGCTCAGAGGCTCCGCCACGATGGCGAAGCCGAGTTGCTTGCTGCTATCCCGTGATAAGGGCACGACCGCGACTCGCAAGCCATGCAACACTACAAAGCTGCCGCCGCGCTGGCGCGCTTCGCTGAGCGCCGGCCCGGGAATCGTCAATTGATGACCGACGAGGTTGCTCGACCACGCGGCCACGCGGCCATCGGCGCCGACAACTTCCACGTAGCGATTTGGAAAGACCATCTGGGCCAGGACGACCTCGTTGGCTTTCGCCACGGATTGTTCTTCTTCCAATTCCTGCACGTATGCGCTCGCGACTGTTTCGGCCGTCGAGCGAAGCGACTCGTCCTGGCGCGCATAAAAAATCCCCGCGGCCGCGTAGTAAACGAGCACCGCGAAAGCGATCAGCGACAGCGCCAGCACTCCGGCGTACCAAAACGTCAATCGTGTGCGAACCGAATCGAACATTGCTTTTGTAGCGCAAGTTGTTAACTTGCGTGGTAGTTCGACGGAGGGACGCAAGTTAACAACTTGCGCTACTTTGCCTGTGATTCCTAATTAGAAACTCCACGCGAGCGCGACACCATACTCGCGCGCATGGCGCTCGTATTCAGGAACGATCACCGGCCACGCCCGCGAGCGTCCCCCCGACTCTTCTTCACCGCCTGAGCCTGAAACAGACTTCTCGCGGTGATGCGCGTGATATACATAGCGCCCAATGCCGTATCCCAAGGCGCTGCCAACCAGCACGTCAGAAAGATAATGATTACGCCCCGTGAACCGAGCGACACTGACGGCGCTGGCAATTCCATACGCGGCCACTTGCACTAAAGGTCGATCGTGATATTCGTTGGCGATGACTGTGGCCAGCGACCACGCCTCGACGCTGTGTCCAGAAGGAAAGGAAGATCCTCCGTCAAAGAAATCGCCGCGTCCCTTGACGGCAGTCGGGCGACGACGCTGCGTAATTTCTTTCAGCGCTGTCACGACGATCGCGCTATCGATCAATGCTTCTGCGCCGAGAATGCCCGTCTCTCGAGCTCGCCGGTTATTCGTGGCTCGTCCCAACAAATAAAACGTCGCGGCAACTCCGCCCGCGCCATAACCTGAGCCCGCGTAACTCACAATGCGGCTGATATTCAACTGTCTAGTCGAAGTCCCGATCGCGTCACCCGTGCGTCGATCGGTGGCGATCAAGGCTGCGGTCCCCAGCCCTAGCGGCGCAAGCCAACGCGCGTCGCCACCGTGCAGGTGAAATGGCGAGGTCCAGATCGCTTTCTGGTCACTTAAGACGTTCTTGAAAAATTGCCTCTCCAACGTTGGCGTCGCCGAAGGTTGCGGCGTCGGTGAAGGACTTGGTGTTTGTGCCTGGCTGCTGAGTGAAGAAGAAAAAAGAATTGCGGAAAAGACCATGCCGAAGAGGCACTTCGATATTCTGTTACTTCTCATGTTAAGACTCCCCTTGGTTTGCGGTTACGATGGCTTGCGTCTCAGCAGAGTGTAGACGGTCGGGGTCACCACCAGAGAAAGCAGCAGGGCCACAGCCAATCCACTGATGACGGCAATAGCCAGAGGCTGCAAGAGTTCCGAGCCTGCACCGAGGGCCAACGCCAGCGGCAGCATCCCGAGCATGGCCGCCAGCGAAGTCATCAGCACCGGACGAAAACGACGACGGCCGGATCGCAGCAAAGCCTCGCGCACAGTGTCTCCCGCCGCGAGGTGATCCTCAACCGCGTCGAGCATCAGGATGCCGTTCTTTGCCACGATGCCGACAATCATGATCATCCCCATAAGTGAAACGACGTTGAGCGTTGTCTTAGTAATGAAAAGACCCAGCAGCACGCCACCGAGAGCCAGCACAGCGCCGGTGACGATCGCGATTGGATGCGCGAAGGAACGAAACTCGATCAGGAGGGTAAGAAAAACCAGCACGATGGCCAGAAGGAGCGAAATCATTAGCTCGCGAAAGCTTGATTGTTGTTCCTGGTAGAGGCCGCCGTACTCAATCGTCATACCCGGTGGCAGTTTCACATCCTTCGCCAACTGGGTTTTGATCTCATTGATTGCCGTGCCCAAATCTTTGCCTTCCAAGCGCCCCGTCACCCCCACCACCTGGCGCAAATTCTCACGTCCGATCTCGGTCTGCCCTTTGTCATAAGCGACATCCGCGACCTGATCGAGCCGGAACAAGGCGCCGGACGTTGAACGCACCTGCAGAGCACTCACTTTGTCGAGCGAGGTGCGCACGTCCGGCGGAAATATGACGCGGACTGTGATCAGCCGGCCCTGCTGCAGAATTGCTGAAGCCGCGTCGCCCGACATTGCCGTGGTAATGGTGTTCGCAATGTCAGTGGTCGTGACGCCAAAACGCGACGCGCGCTGCGGATCGATGTTGAAAGTGATGGCCGGTCCGCTTACGATCACGCCGTTCTTGGTATCGACTACACCCTGGACCTTCTTGATTGATGCTTCAACTTCATCGGCTTTGGTATGCAAAGCCGCGGTATCTTCGCTGAAAAGTTTTATCTCAATTGGCTCCGGCGAGCTGGTCAAATCACCGATCACGTCAGAGAGAATGCCGACGAATTCGACTTCCAAAGCCGGCTCTGACTCGGCCAGCTTCTGCCGCAACTCTGCCATCACCTCGTCGGTGGGCCGCGTGTGCCCGGGTCTTAGCTTGACTGCAAAGTCGCCTCGGTTGGGCTCAGTTATGAACAGGCCCAACTCCAGCCCTGTGCGGCGCGAATAGCCTTCCACCTCGGGAGTCTCTCGAAGCAAATCTTCAACGTGATGAAGCATGCGATCCGTCTCCGTCAGGGACGCACCCGCCGGCGCCCAGTAGTCGAGAATGAAAGCGCTCTCATCGAATTCCGGCAGGAACTCAGAGCCCAGGGATCGGTACAGAAAGAACGATCCGGCGAGAACCAGGGCAACAATAATGAGAACCGCCCAGCGATTATCAAGCGCGTGACCCAGCACCCAGTCATAGCGCCGGACAATCGCGCCCAGAATCCGCCCGTGCGCTTCTTCTTCCTCAGCGCGCTCGTTGGCCAGCGACTCGTGATCGCGCCTTTGGTCGGGGTCTTCCTTCCAACCTTCACGTCGTTTAGCCTTCACGAATCGTTCGGCAAGCACTGGCGTAAACGACAACGCCAGAACCAGTGAGGTGAGCAAAGCCACCGCCATGGTGAGCGCGAGCGAGCGAAAAAAGCTGCCCGTGACGCCGGTCAGCAAGGTCAGCGGCAGAAATACTACGACCGGGGTAATCGTCGAACCGATGATCGGCACTGTGATCTCTGAGATGGCTTTCTGCACGGCTTCACGGCGCGATTGCCCCCGCGCCATGTGCGTATAAATGTTCTCGACGACTACGATTGCGTCATCGATGACCAGTCCAATAGCCGCCGCGACGCCACCCAGAGTCATCAGATCGAAGCTCAGCCCCGCGAGATACATGGCAAGAAAGGTCGCCAGCACTGTCACCGGAATCACCAGCACCGCAACGAAGGTTGTGCCCCAGTTCCGCAGAAAGGCGAAGAGGATCACTACGGAGAGAAGTAGACCAATCAGGATTGAGTCGCGTACTGAGTTCATTGAATCGCGCACGAGCAGCGACTGGTCGTAATAAGGAGCGATGGTGATGTCTTTGGGAATCTGCCAACGCATCGCAGCCAACTCGGCCTTCACCTCATCCACAACGGCGACGGTGTTCGCGTCGGGCTGTCGATTGATATTCAACAGCACCGCGGGTTTGCCGGGGTAGGCGCTGACGAGGGTGTATTGCGGTTCAACTCCGGCTCCCACAGTAGCGACGTCGGCGAGAGTGACGGGCGCGTTGTTGACCGTCGCTACGACAATGCCGTTCAACTCTTCGGGCTTGGTGGCCTGGCCGCTGATCAGCGCGAGTTCCAGCTGATGGTTCTCCTCAATCAAACCGGGCGAGACGATAATGTTCGAATTGTGGACCGCATCGACTACCTGCTGGACGGAAACGTTGTGGGCCACCAAGCGGTCCGGATCGATCGTGACATGGAATTCGCGGTTCTTGCCTCCGGCCACGCCCACAGTTGCAACGCCGGGCAAGCGGGCCAGTTGCGGACGAATAGTGTAGTTGGCAATGTCCCGCAGGCTGGCGAGGTCGCGCGTGTCTGAAGTCAGACTGTAGCCGGTCACTGGGAAGACGGCGAAAGTCAGCCGCTCAATGTGATCGATTCTTGCGGTTGGCGGCAGCGTCGAGGCAAGCTGCGAAAGCCGCGCCTGCACCAACTGCAGCGATTGAACTATGTCCACGCTCCAATCAAAGAACAAGCTTACCTCTGAAGAGCCCCGCGAAGTCTTCGACTTAATGCGCTGAATCCCCGGAATGCCGTTCATTGCTTCTTCAATGGGACGGGTGACGGAGACCAGCGTCTGCGGCGCCGGCGCCACACCGTTATCGACAATGATTACGATGCGGGGAAAATTGGTTGCGGGAAAAATCGCGATTGGCAATCGCCAGGCTGCATACAATCCACCGGCGCAGATCAGGGCTATCATGACCAGCACGGCGCGCGATTGGTTTGAGACAAGCCGGGCGAGATTCATTGTCGTATTTTGGAGTGCGGTGGCAGAGCGAAGCGGCGACACCGCTTTGGATTCCTGGACCGCGGTCCGTTTCAGCTAAGAATTGTTAAATGCAACCAAAGCGCCGTCGCCGCTTCGCTCTGCCGGCGCACTCCAAATCAACCTCACTTCTCTGGCGCCTTCTTCTCATCCGGTGCTGGTTCGTCTTTGGCAACTTCGACTTTGCTGCCGTCGGCCAAAGAGAAATTGCCTTCAATCACAACCGTCTCGCCTCCCTGCAAACCGGAGGCAATCTCAATCTTGTCACTGGTGCGGATCCCGACCGTGACTTTTGTTTCGTGCGCGACCGACGCCGCGTCCACGACCATTACGGTTCCTTCATTGGCATTGCTGGCATCAAGCGTCACCGCTGAGGCGGGAACCACCACCGCGTCGGTTTTTGAATTGGCGGAGATGGTGACCTGCGCCGCGCCATTCGCTCGCAATTTGCCCGCTCCATTCGCCAGCGTCACCCAGAGCTCGACGGTGCGATTGGTCGGATCGGACGAGCGGCTCAGCAGGGTGATCCGGCCTTTCATTTCTTCACTTGTAGTATCCGTCGGCAAGACCGCTGCCGGATCTCCGACTTTAAGTTCCGACACGACCGTGTCGGCAAAAGGAGCTTTGACTATCACCTCGCTGATGTCGGCGATAGTCAGAAGTTTCCCTCCCGCGGCAGCAAACTCACCCTGATATTGAAACTGGTCTGTGACGATGCCGGTGATGGGCGCGCGAATCGTCGCGTAGCTGAGCTGGGCATCGAGGGTCGCCAGGTGCTGTTGCGCCTGCGCAACTCTGGCGGCGGCCAACGCGCGATCGTTAGGATTGAGCGACGTCGCGCGAAGAGTAATCGTTTGCTCGGCGAGGCGAAGTTCGTTTTCGGCAGTCGTCAGTTCTAGCTGCGATGCTTCGAGGTCTTTTTTCGAGATGCCTCCCTTGTCATAAAGCAATTGACGACGTTCGAACGTGGCCCGCGCCGTGGCGGCTTTCGCGCGCGCATCCCGCAGAGCCTTCTGGTCCTGAGCGTTGGTCTGCGGAATCGTGCCCGTTGTTACGCTGCGCTCGTTGGCGCGTTCCTGATTTAACGCCGCGACTGCTTCGGCCCGTTGAGCCTGGAGGTCGCGAGACTCGAGCACGGCGATCACCTCGCCGGCTCGGACGAGCTTGTTCTTCAACAGCGCCATCGTTTTGATTTGCGCGCTAATCTTGGCTCCGACATCGGACTTCTCTCGCGGCCAGATCGTACCGACCGCTACGATCTGGGCGGCGATGGCTTCCTTCTCGGCTTTGGCCACCTTGACGCTGACAATGGGCGTCGTCGTCACATCAGCCGGGGCAGCAGTCCTTCGTCGCCACACGACGACGGCGATCAGAAGAATCAGGACCAAGGCGAGCGAGGTAAAGACTATCAGCAGGTTCCGCTGCCGAGTCGTCATCGATCGAACACGACGCTCACGCGTTTCCTCATACGATGTAAACACGCGAGCCGGATCACCGGCTTCCGTCGAGTGATCTAATTCGTCTTCTGGCTTCATTGTCCTGTCGCCTGTCTCAGACGCCCGAGCGCTGTTTGATAATCGAATAGTGCCTGGTAGAGGGCCGCGCGCTGAGTCACCAGCATGGTTTGCGCATCGGTAACTTCGATAATCTGAGCCTCGCCGGCGCGGTAACGCGCAATCGAAGCGGACAAATTGTCCTGGGCAGCCAGCACGCTCTCGCGCGCCAGACGTACACGCTCGGCCGCACTGGCGGCTTGCGATCGCGCGGCATAGAACTGTTGAGTAAACCCGCGCAGGGCAATCGTGCGCTCGTTCTCTGCTGCTTGCACACGCAGACGCGCCTGACGTTCTTTGCTCCTGGTGGCGCCCCAATCAAAGATCGGAATTGTAAGACTCACTGCCGCCGATACTCCTGAATGTTCCTTGAGTCGCGGACCCTTGAGCGAGTCTGTATCAAAGCCGCCATTCATCGAATACGAAAGCGCCGGCAAACGATCGGCACGGGAAATCTTGATCTCTTGTGTGGCGGCGCGAAGCTGTGCTTCGAGTTGCGCGAACTCCGGCCGGCGCGGAATATCGCCGGGATTAAACTGCTGAAACTCGTTATCGTTAGGCAGAACCAGCGCCAGATCGCTAGTGCTGATTGGGCGAATGAAATCGTAACCGACCAGCACCCGCAGAGCTCCGGCGGCAACTTCTTCATTAGCGCGCGCCCTTTCCAGCTCATCACGACGTGAGATCGTTTGCAGATGCGCACGCGTCAAATCAACCGGGGCAATTTCACCGCCGCTTAGCAGCAGCGACGTTATGCGCTCAAACTCTTCGGCCGCCGTCAGATTCCCTTCGGCCGCGGTGCGCTGCGCAATCGCCAGAGCCAGTCCGTAATAAGACTCGAGCACGGCCTGGGCCAGTGCACGACGCGCGACTTCGGTGCCGGCGTGCGCCGCGGCAAGCAGCGCGCGATTCTTCGCCAGCGTCGCGCGAAGCCTGCCGGCGATATCAAAATCTCCCGCGACGTTCACAAACGCCTGGTACTCACTAATCGCGTTGTTGGCGATAAAACTCGGCACTCGCGGCGTACCCGCAGGCTGTCCGAATGCGGGCGAAGTGTAGATGTAGCTCAAGGGCGCGCTCACCTTCGGCAAGAAAGCCGCTTGTGCCTGCTTCACATCTTCAGCGGCAATTTTTTCGTTGAGCCCCGCTTGTTGAAATGTCGACGCCTGCGCATTCGCCAGACGCAGAGCCTCCTCCAGCGTCAGCGGATTTGAGTTCTGAGCAGGCTGACTGCCGAGCGAGACAGGCGGTGGGGTTAAACCAGGAGCGGGCGTGGCGGCCGTCGCCGGCGATGGGCCAGGCGCACTTGGCAGAGCAAAGGGTGTTGACTGCGGTAACGGAGTAGGGTTAGGCGAGGGAGTGACCGACGGTGTCTTCGTCGGCGGAGGTGATCGCGTGGATGGAGTCGTTTGAGTTGTTGGAGTCGTGGGCCGAGTCGAAGTTGGCGGCGGTGTCTGCGCGCACAGGAATCCCACAAAGCAAGACAGCGCCGCCAGGGCTGAGAGCAAGCGTAGGCCTGCCTTCGATGTGTTCCGCATAGTTTCGTCCGAGGCCTTCGAGTATACGGACGTTTACCTTAATGGAAGATTAAAAAGTCCTTGAGATTCAGTCACGGTCGGCTTTTGACAAGAAGTTCAGAGCATAGTGTCAGAAGCCCGACCGTGAGGGAGGGCAACACTCGCGACAATCGCCTTTCGCATCAACACAAATGCTCACGGCCAATTTTTCCTGAATCAAGAATGCCTGCGAGCGTTGCCCTCCCTCACGGTCGGGCTTCTGACACGGTGCCGTCGCGTCCCTCAGTTTTTATCAACGGCCACGGCGCTCGCGCCGGCGCTTTCGCGCTTTAGAATAAGTTTCCGTGCTTCACGTTGAAGAATTGGCAAGGAAAAGCCAAAACCCATCGCGCCCATGATGCATGCCATGCCGCCCGCGGCAAATGTTCTGCGCGCGGAAAATTGCTGCGCCAGCAAGCCGACAACAAGCGAACCGAACGGCGCCAGGCCGGACAGCATCATCGTCCAGATCGCCATCACCCGCCCACGCAATTCGTCGGGCACGATTCGCTGTACCAAAGTGTTCGAGGCATCCAATCCAGTCACCATCGTAAATCCGAGCAGCAACATCACGAGCACCGATAAAGCGAATGAGTGCGAGAACGATAACAGCACCAGGCTGCCGCCAAAGCCCGCCGCGGCCAACGCCGCCCAATCACCAAGCGTGCGCACGTTGCTAAACATGGCCAGGACCAAAGAACCGAGAATGGCTCCCACACCGGAGGCGCCCATCAGCAAACCGAATTGAGTCGGCCCCCCGTGCAACATTTCTTTCACATAGACGGGCATCAGGATCTCGTAGCGCAATCCCGTGAAACTGATTAAGCCGAGCAGCACCAGCAGGGCGCCCACGGGTCCGGTGTGACGAACAAAATTGAAAGCCTCAGCCACGCCGGCGCGAAAGTGCAGCGGTGCTTTTTTCGGGGCAGCGCTTGATTTCATCAGCAGCAGTACGATAATTACTGCGACAAAACTCAAAGCGTTTCCGAGAAAGCACCAGCCTTCGCCGACTACGGCCACTAACAGTCCCCCGATCCCCGGACCAATCGTACGCGCGCTATTGATCATCGAAGAGTTCAAAGTCACCGCGCTGATCAAATGCTCTCTCGGCACCAACTCGGCCACGAACGCCTGGCGAACTGGAAAATCGAAAGCGTTGACTACGCCCTGCAAAGCAGCAACCGCAAAGACGTGCCACACCTGGACCCGTCCGGTAAGAGTGAGCGCCGCCAGCAAAAAGCTGAACAGCATCGGCGCGACCTGCGTCGCGAAGAGAATATGCTTGCGTGACTTCGAGTCAGCGACCAGACCGCTGATCGGCGCGAGCACGAAGATCGAAATCTGTCCCGAGAAAGCTACCAGGCCCAGCAAAGCAGCCGACCCCGTCAGCCGGTAGACAAGCCAGGCCTGCGCTATGGTCTGAACATAATTGCCGGCAAGTGAGATTACCTGGCCGCCCAGAAAGAGTCTGAAGTCTCGGTACTTCAGCGCCTCCAGGGCCGAGGAAATCCTTCCTCTGGTTCCGATTTTTCTGTGTGGCTGGGTTCTCAAAGTGCCGATGTTATCGCGTCAGAACTTCAAACCAATACCGGTTCGCACCATCGTATGACCGGTGAAGTTTACATGCGGATCATAATAGAGCTTCCAGAACCAATGGGGACGATCATAATAAACTCCCAGACTGACGGAGCGAATGAACTGACCGGAATCCTCATGTCCCGACTTGAAGATGCCATCGAAGGTGACGCCGTTGCTGGCGTTCAACTTGCGCCGCCAGACCACATGAGTGTTCTGTTGGCCGGTGTGCAGACGCACGTCAAAGATCGTGTAAGCCTGAATGCGATCGTAGCTGCTCAACTTATGACCGATTCCAAGCTGAACTGAGTCGCCGGGATCCCAGAATAGATCGAAGAAAGGCTTCAAGTTGGTTCGCGAATATCCGACGAGGGCGACAGCTTTTCCCGAACCCAGTTCGAAGGAAAGCGAGCCTGATACGGCTTTGGTCGTCGCGACTTCAATGGTGGGAACGAAATGAAACCAGGCTTTGCGGTAATCGTACTGGATGCCCGTGCGCAGAAGCTTATTGGTCTGCGGATCATAGAATCCTGCGATCCAAACGGTAAACGGTCCCAACTGATGGCGGAGGTTGAGATCAAAGGCCTGGTTCCCGCTGGTAAAGTAAGTGCTGAACGTTAACTTGGATTTGTATTCATCGGCTTTCTCGATCGGATCGCGATCTTTCTTTTTTGAAGCCTCAGATTGAGTCGACGGCAACCTGTTTGGATCAGGAGACGGTTGCGGATCGGCGGCAGTGGATTGGGCCAAAGCACACGAGCAAAGAATGAGCATGAGAAGAGCGGTTCGGGCAACAGATGGCAAACCTAAGGCCACGATTGTTTCCCCGCTCAACCAGTACCGTAGGGACGAGATGTTTATAGATTCCGGGTTCCACATGCTTCGCAAGTTCCGTTGGAGCGGCATGTACTGCATACGTGATTTATTAGGTAACCGGACAGTCGCTCTTACAGAAGCTGTGTGTCTCATCGGTACTGGCGCAGTTTGAATTCTGGCGGCCCTTCTCATTAGCACCGCGGCTTTAGCCCGGTGATTAGTGGTTGTGTTCGGAATGGAAACCGTTTAAAACGGTTTCCGATTATAACGCCCACTAAATTCACATTGCTAAAGCGACGGTGCTAATGAGAGCGACAAGGGCAAATTGAACAGTACCGTCTCATCGGGTCAAGTTGCGCTATAAATATCGCGTTCCAACTGCACTCGGGCATCCCATGCGCGTCAAAGACCTTACTGGCCCCAGGTCAAAACCAACGCCACTGCTGCGACGAACATTACCACAGTGGTCGTCCATCCCAGCACGTTGGACCAGCGGCCGTTTACTCGCTTTCCCATGATTTGGCTGTTGTTGGCAACCAGCATGATCACTACCAACAGCGGCGGCGCCAGAAAGCCATTGATCATGGCCGCCAGGAAGAGTGCGCGAATGGGATTGATGCCCAGAAAGTTAATCAGCACTCCTACCAACGTCGAAACGATAATCACGCCATAGAAGAGTTTGGCTCGAGCAGGTTTTTGATTGAAGCCATATCTGCCGCCGACGGCCCCGGTCACAGCGTACGCGCTGGATCCAGTCAGGATGGGCACGGCCAGCAAACCGCTCCCAATCAAACCTAAGGCAAGCAGCACCGAAGCGCCCTTGCCGGCCAAAGGTTTGAGCGCTTGCGCGGCGTCGGTGGCTGACTGAATATTAGTCTGGCCCGCTTTGAAAAGTGTGGCCGCCGTCGCCAGGATGATGAAGTACATCACCAGATTCGAAAGCAGCATGCCGATGTTCACGTCCCACGCGGCGTATTTCAATTCGGCGTCAGTCGCGCCGCGGCGCTGGCCTCTGGTCACGCGACCGAAGCTGATTTCCTCTTCGACCTCCTGGTCGGCCTGCCAGAAGAAGAGATAAGGCGAGATGGTGGTGCCCAGTATGGCGACGAGTGTCGCCAGAAAAGTCGCGTCCAGCCTCAGGGTTGGAATGAACGTCGCCTTCAGTACTTGAACTGCGTCGGGTTTCGAAAAAAAAGCTGAGCCGATGTAAGCGAACAAAGCGAGGGCGAGCCATTTGAACGTCCTGGCGATCAGCCGGTATGAGCCCCAGATTTGCAGTGCCAGAATGATTAGAGCGATCGGCAGAACTAACAGAGTAATCCGGATCGGTACCAGGAGATTGATCGCCGCCGCGATGGCCCCGATGTCCGCTCCCGCGTTGATCGTGTTAGCGATGACCAGCCCGAACACGGTGAGATAGAGCAGGTTTCTTGCGTAGTGCCGTCGCAAGACCGACGCCAGGCCCATCCCGCTTACCATTCCGATTCGGGCGCAGGTGAGTTGGACCGAAGCCATCAATGGCCAGGTGAACAGAGCGGTCCAGAGCGTAGTGAAACCCAGCGAAGCTCCGGCCACGGCATACGTTCCAATTCCAGAGGGATCATCGTCGGACGCGCCCGTGATAAGTCCTGGCCCAAGCATTTTCAGAAAACGCTTGAATGGATTTTTTTCGAGCATCATGGCCGCTTCGAGTGAGGCGGTGCCACCTGCAGGATCAGAGTGCGGGATCACTGGAGCGCCGCTGTCCGGCGTCGAATCAGTTTGTTTGCTGCGAGACATCGCTTTGGCTGCGCCCTCCCAATCGGCGCAATGGTACCGGCAAATTATGACAAAGAGAAAGTCACGTGGAAGGTGTCGGAAGCCCGACCGTCAGGGAGGGCAAGGCGAGCTAGCTCATCTTGAATAAAACGGGTGTGGTTGAAAAAGGGCGATTGGCCGCTTCTTGAGATCGCCCTTGCTTACGCGCGGGCTTCTGACACTATTAACGCGGCTCGAGGATATAGCCTTCACCGCGGCGGGTGTGGATTAGTTTGATTGGATGCTGCTCGTCGATCTTCTTGCGCAGACGGTTGACGTAAACCTCGATCGTATTTGAAAAAGGATCGAAGGATTCATCCCACACGTGCGCGGCGATCTCTGCTCGCGAAACTAATTGCCCCGCACGCCGCGCCAGATACTCGAGCAAAGCGTACTCTTTCGCGGTGAGCTCTATTTCGCGGGCGGCGCGAGAGACTCGATGACTGACCGCGTCGAGCAACAGATCCCCGAGTTGCATTAGATCGTTATGCATCTGCGGCTCGCGCCTGAGTAGAGCCCTGACGCGCGCCACCAGTTCGCGAAACGCGAACGGCTTCGTCAGATAGTCGTCCGCGCCCGCATCCAGTCCGGTGATGCGATCGTCGATCGTCGCGCGCGCAGTCAGCATGAGGATTGGAGTAGCATCGCCGCGGGCCCGCAGCTCTCGACAAACCTCAAAGCCGTCGGGACCGGGCAGGAGCACGTCGAGCAGAATTAGATCGTAATCGTTGATCGAGGCTTGATAGAGCGCCGCATTGCCGTCCCCGGCAATGTCGACTGCGTAGGAATGCTCGCGCAAGCCTTTGGCGACAACCTGGGCCATGCGCGGCTCGTCTTCTACCAGTAGAATTCTCAAATATTTCTCTGAGACGGTCTGACGAATACCGCGAAGCGGTTAAGTAACAAAGCCCAGGGTTGCCGCGTTGCGCGGCTACCCTGGTGAATGGTTTAAATGCCGTCCCAACCCCAGCGGGGTTGTGTCCTCTCGCCCAGCACGCTCATGTTGGGGCCGCGATTCCAGCCAGTCCAAGATTGAAACCCACGTCTCGATACCCCAATCTCCGTCCATGCATGACCGAGACATTTTTCTTAGCAGGAGACTCCCACAACCCCTTTGGGGTTGCGATTTTTTCTTAATCCGAGTCCCCAGGGTAGCCGCGAAGCGCGTCAACCCTGGGCTATGTTCCTCAACCGCTTCGCGGTAGACGCTCTTCTTGGGACATCAGACTCAATCAGACTCTCCTGAAGCTCGGCCTCAATCACCTGATCCTTAAACTGAACGGCAGCATGTAAATCGCTTCGCCGCTCCGGGACCGATCGAGCAACTGCGCGTACCGCAGGGCCCGCCGCACATCGACCGGCATCGCTTCCAAAATCGCGGCTTGCTGCTTGGCCTGCGCGGAGTCGCCGTCTCCGTCATCACCACTATTCATGAGTTCTTCGAAGAAGCTGGGCGGCTTGGGCATGATCACTCGTTGGATACCCTGATCGGCCGGGAGCTTGGCGAGCTGCTTGGCGATCTCGATGGCTTTATCCAGGCCGCCGTACTCGTCCACCAATCCCCTTTCTTTCCCCTGACTCCCGGTCCAAACACGGCCCTGGCCGATCGAATCGATGTAGGTTTTTTCTTTGCCTCGGCCCTTGCCGACTTTTGAAATGAAGTCGTCGTAGGTCGTACCCAGGAACTCTTGCCACTTCTGGCGCTCAGTGTCACTGAATTTTTCGGTCTCGCGGAACATCCCGGAATTCTTGCCGCGCAGGACGTATTCGTTGGTCACTCCAATCCAATCATAGAATCCTTTGATGACCGGCTTGCCGCCCAGGACACCTATCGAGCCGGTGATCGTGGAAGGCTCGGCCACGATCTTGTTCGCATTACAAGCGATGTAGTAACCGCCGGATGCGGCCACGTCGCTCATTGAAACGACGACCGGTTTTTTCTCTTTGGCCGCTTCAATCGCGCGCCAGATGATATCGGAAGCCAGCCCCGACCCGCCCGGACTGTCTATGCGAAGCACGATTGCCTTGATGCTCTTGTCATCGCGAGCTTCGTTGATCGTCTTCACCAGCGATTCCGATCCGATCGTCTCTTCGCCGGAGCCGCCAAAACTGGACTTGCCTGAAACGATGTCGCCGGCGGCATAAACTACCGCGATCCGCTCGCCCTTATTCAGGCCCAGCGATTCCTGCGAAATCTTCCGATAGTCGCCACTCTTGGCAATCGGCAAATCATCGCCGTCTTTGTAACCGAGGCGCTTCTTCAATTCCTTCTCGACCTCGTCGTGATACAAGGCCCCGTCGATCAAGCCGGCGTCTTTCGCCTGCTTTGCGGTGTAAGGCGCGTTGTCGATCAGCGTCTTGATTTCGTCTGGTGTTCTCGATCGCGCTTTGGCGATCCCTTCGACGTATCGGCCATACAAATCATCGAGCAGAGAGTTAATGAACTCGCGATGCGCCGGCGTCATCTCCTTCTGGGTGAACATGTCAGCCGCGCTCTTGTACTTCCCGATCTGATAGATGTCCGGATAGACGCCCAGCTTATCCAGGGAGCCGCGGAAGAACATCACGTCCGCCGCCAACCCAATCGTGAACAACTCCCCCGGGGGCGGCACAAAAATCTTGTCGCAGGCCGTGGCGATGTAATAGTCCTTGTTCAGCCCGGTCTCCATATAGGCATAGACGGGTTTGCCTGAGGAGCGAAAATCTTCAATCGCGCCACGAATCTCTTCCGACTTGGCCCAACCCGCGTCTGACATGTCGATGTCCAACATCACGGCAGAGATGCGCTTGTCGGTCTTGGCTTTGCGGAACTGCGTCAGCAGGCTGCTGAGAGACTGCGGCGGCGCGCCGAACAGGCGTCGGAACGGATCGTCGGGAACATAGTCGGGCAGCGAGCCGGAGATCTTCAGCGCCAGCACGCTATTGTCGCGAATCGACGGCCGATTCCCGCGCAGCGCGGATACGAGGATCGCGACACAGACCACGACTATGAGCACGAGACCGAGCAAAATGCTTCCAACGATTAGCACGACTTTACGAGTTGTTGACATTGCCATAAGCGATTTTACCTAATATTTCTCTAAGGAATTTTGGCTGTTTGTGAGTACGAGTGATGCGGGGAAAAGGTTTTCAGAGTGGCACAGACTTCAGTCTGTGATGTCAGCCGCGGAGCGGCGCAAGATCTGTAGCCCACGGCGTCAGCCGTGGGTATGTTTTACGGCCAATGTGTTAGCCGCGGAGCGGCGAAACTCGAAGCGCCGTCACAGGGGTTTCGCCCCTGCCGGGGCTAGCTGCTTTAGCCTTCCTTATCCCATGGCTTACGCCATGGGCTACAGATCTGTCGCCGCTCCGCGGCTTAAATCCCGATTCAACGATGGACTCGAATCGTCCTCGACGTTCACTTAACGATCCAACCCCCGCCGACGACCTCGTCCCCGCGATAAAAGACAGTTGCCTGCCCCGGCGTGATCGCCCGCTGCGGTTCATCAAACTTCACCTGCACGCGGCTATCCGGCAAAGGAGTAATCGTGGCCGGCTCGGCTGTGTGACGGTAACGCACGCGCACCTCGGCACGCACCGGTTCGGCTGGGTTAGCGAAAGCGATCCAGTTAACACCAGCCGCCGTGAACTCTTCGCGCAGCAACTCTTCCTGGTTACCTACAACGATGCGGTTCTTTGCCGCGTCGATTCCCGTAACATATAACGGCAGCGCGCCTGAGATCCCAATACCGCGGCGCTGTCCGATCGTGTAGTGATGTATGCCGGCGTGCTCTCCGATCAATTCACCGCTGGTGCTCACAATTTCACCCGCGCCCGGCAAGCGCCCGGTTTGATCTTCGGCGGCGAGATAGCGATCGATGAATCCTGCATAATCTCCATCGGGAACGAAACAGATTTCCTGCGACTCAGACTTCTCAGCCACGGCGAGTTCGTGGCGACGCGCGGCCTCGCGCGCAGCAGGCTTGGACATCTCGCCGAGGGGAAACATCGAACGCGAAAGCTGGTCCTGCGTCAGCTCCCAAAGAAAGTAAGACTGATCCTTTTGCGGATCGCGTCCGCGCAAAAGCCGGTAACGCCTGGTCGTCGAATCGAATTCAGTTCGCGCGTAGTGACCCGTCGCTACTTTCTCGCAGCCGAGACTAAGCGCCAGACGATCCAGCGACGCAAACTTCAGCCGGCTATTGCAGGCCACGCATGGGATCGGGGTCTCGCCATTCAGATAACTGGTAACGAACGGCTGCACTACGTCGCGTTCAAACTCGCGTTCGAGATTCAGCACATAAAATGGAAAGCCGAGTTCTTCGGCCACGCGCCGCGCATCGTAGACGTCGTCGAGCGAGCAACAACGCGAAGGCAGCGACTCACCGTTTTCGTCCACACTGATGCCGCGGTTCTGATTCCACAACTGCATCGTGAAGCCGACCAGTTCATGCCCCTGCTCTTTCAGAATCGCGGCGGCGGCGGATGAATCCACGCCGCCAGACATTGCTACTGCAATTTTCATTATTCTCAGTTTCAGGTTTCGGGTCTAAAGTTTCAAGTTGGCAGGGTCATATGGGCAAGATGCACCCGTTCGGTTTGTTTCATTAGCACCGCGGCTTCAGCCCGGTGAATCGGGTGGCCATTGTTACTTGAAACCGTTTTAAACGGTTTCCCTTTCCAACCCAATCGATAATCACCGGGCTGAAGCCCCGGTGCTAATAAAAAAAGGCGTCACTCAAACCACCAGTTTGCTGGCGTTTCTTTGCGAGTGCTAAGATTCAATTCAACCAACTTGAACCCTTAAACCTTGAAGCTGAAACCGGAAGTCATGCCTGAACGCGCCATCGAAGAATACCGCATCGCCGACGAGCCCTATTACCTGCCCGTCGATCATGAAGTCGATCTGTTCGCCGCCGCGCACGCCGCGCACCTGCCCGTGATCCTCAAAGGCCCGACCGGCTGTGGCAAGACGCGCTTTGTCGAACACATGGCCTGGCGTCTCGAGCGGCCGCTGATCACTGTCGCTTGTCACGAAGATCTCTCCGCCACCGACCTGGTCGGACGATTTCTGATCGAAGGTGAAGAGACTGTATGGCATGACGGGCCGCTGACTTTGGCCGTGCGTCATGGCGCGATTTGCTATCTCGACGAAATCGTCGAAGCGCGCAAAGATACTGTCGTGATCATTCACCCGCTTACCGATCATCGTCGCCGTCTGCCGATAGAAAAGCGCGGCACGATCCTGGAGGCGCCGCCGGACTTCATGCTCGTAGTTTCTTACAACCCAGGTTATCAATCGATTCTGAAAGACTTGAAGCAATCGACGCGGCAACGCTTTGTCGCGATCGATTTTGATTATCCGCCGCCTGAGTTGGAAGCCACCATCGTCGCCCGCGAAGGCGGCATCGACGAGGGCACAGCGCGCGATCTGGTTTTGATTGGACAGAAAGTGCGGAACCTGCGCGGTCATGGCTTGGAAGAAGGAGTTTCGACGCGCCTGCTGATCTACGCCGCGCAACTGATCGCCCTTGGCATCCCAGCCATTCGGGCCGCCGAAGTGGCGATGTGCTCGCCCATCACCGACGATCGAGATTTGCAGAGGAGCATCCGGGAGATCGTAACGACGGTGATCTAGCTCCTCGCCTACGCTCCCGCAGACGATTACTCCTTTTAGCGAGCACCGGAATGTACATTATTCTTGATCAAAATCCAGCTATCAGACTTTGGAGAGTTGCATGAAGAGCTGCCCGACCTGCAAACGCACCTTTGACGACACAATGACTTTTTGCCTGGTGGACGGTTCGATTCTATCGGCGCCCTTTGACCCTCAAGCAACCGAGCATCTTCCTTCCCCTCGCAATCCTGACCCAGCCCGGACAGGGATATTGTATCCCGCGCCGAATACAGCCGACTCGACTCGACCGCCCGAAGCTGACCAGGACCTGACACCTCTGCCACGAACGATAAGCAGTCCTGCTTCAGGACCAGGCTTGCAAGAGACAACAGCTTCACCCATCGCACAGGAATATTCTTCGACCGAAGGGATCAGATCTCAATCGGCCATGAAGACCATGAAAGCTGCTCCGCCCGACCTGATTATCGGCAAAAGTCAGCGCGCGCCCTCGCCCGCTGAAACCTCTCCTGCCAGCCCGTTAACGCAAACTCGACCTACCGGAGGCCGCCGGTTAGCGGCGATTGCCGGAATGCTTCTTGTGGCTATCATGATCGGAGGAGCTGCCTGGTTAATCTTTAGGAAGACCGGACAGGAATCGCCGGTCACGACGAAATCACAGCAGGTGCAGCAAAATGAGAACAAACCGCAGGTCACTGGGCAACCTTTCACAGAGAACATCAACGGGGCCCAGTTACAGATGGTCTATGCACCAGGCGGGACGTTCTTAATGGGATCGCCACTTTCAGAAACCGGGCGAGACAATGACGAAGGACCGCAGAGCAATGCCACGGTACCGAGTTTTTATATGAGCAAGTATGAAGTGACTCAGGCCCAGTATAAAGCTGTGATAGGTACGAATCCCGCCAGCTTCAAGGGCGACGATCTTCCTGTGGACAGCGTCTCGTGGAACGATGCGGTTGAGTTTTGCCGCAAACTATCGCGGACCACTGGTCGTGAGTACCGCTTACCGACTGAGGCCGAGTGGGAATATGCGAGTCGTGCCGGGACGACCGGGCCGTACGCCGGCAGTATTGATGCGCTGACGTGGTACAGCGCCAATTCAGGGAGCCAGACGCATCCAGTTGGGCAAAAGCAACCGAATGGACTCGGACTCTATGACATGTACGGAAACGTTTGGGAATGGTGTCAATCAAAGTATAGGCCTTATCCATACAACGCTACTGACGGTAGAGAAGATTTACAGGGTACCGAGGTGCGGGTGTTGCGCGGCGGTTCGTGGCAAAGCTCCGCCAATTCCTGCCGTTCGGCTTACCGCCGTAGAGTTATCCCGGACGTCCGCTCAATTGGCTTTCGCATTGTTTTGGCCGCCCGGTAACGTTCTGGTGATCTGATTTGTCCGAAGAACCCCAAGACAACAATCTGAACGAATCTTTCAGTGAAGAGATCGACGAGCGGCTGCGTTCGATCAAGAGTCCCACCGAGCGGCGCACTATCGCCGGTCTGCTGAAAGAGATTGCGCGGCTGCCGTTCGAGCAGACGCGCGCGGCGCTGGAAACCAGTGCAGCGATCGCTGCTGTATCTCTCCGCGCCAGCATCGAATTCCTGCGGGCGGCTCCTGCCGTCGCCCAAGTGCTCGAAGCCCCGGAACTTCGTGCCTGGGGTGAGCTCGGCCGGCGTTTGGCTATGGCCGAGGTCGAAAACGGGGTCGGCTTTTTTACAGAGGGACTCGGCGACTTCGCGAACGTACCCACGGGCGCGCGTCCATTTGTCTTCCAGGTATGTGCGCGTCAGATGATCCTTTCGGCATCGACGGCTGCGGAAACATTTCGCAATGCGCCTTTGCTCGCTAAAACCATCAGAGACAGCGAACTACTTCGCTCGATCTACGAAGTGGCCGCGGAGATTTCGCGCCGCTCAGCAAAACACGGCGCGGATTTCTTGAATGCCACACCGGCTGTTATGGACCGCGTCGTAGCGTTTAGAGGCGGGCTACCGCCCGCCGATCCAAAATCCGCGGCGGGCAGTAGCCCGCCTCTAAACGGTTCGGGCGAAGTGACGCGCGCCGCAATCGATCTGGCCGCGGCGTTCGCCGAGCGCGCGGGCGGTATCGCTGCTGATGCTTGGACAGCTCTGCCCGGCGCGGTTGATCGCCTTGACCCCGAAGCAGCCCTGAAATTGATGCGGCGCTCGGCGAGCTTTCTGGAACGCGGCGGCGCCGCGGCGCTTCACCTTCTGATCGCCGGTGGCCAGATCCTGCGCACCTTGCCTGAATGCTTTGACGAATGGATCGAACTACTTTGGGCGATTGCATCCCACGGGAACGCCGGACTCGTAGCCTTCATTCGTTCGAGCCCGGCGTTCTTTCAAACACTCGCGACGCAGAAGGATCATCTTAGCGCGGTGACTCTCGCGCACCGCGTGCTCTCCCTCACGCGCGAAGTCGCCCAGGTGGATTCGGAAGCGGCACTCGCATGTCTGCGGTCCAGCGCGAAAGCTCTGCACACGGTTTCGATCGAACAATTCGAGAGCTGGGCGCGAGCCGGTTTGGTCGCCGGGGATACGCGCGCCCGCCGCAGTTATTACGCGCTCGAAACGCGCGGCAGCAATGATGCGCTGCGTGAAGGCGGCGCGGGCGTGTCGCTGGAATCTGTGCAGCTCTTGCTGCGACTTTATATCGAGGGCCTAACCGGCCATGCGGTCGAGATTGCCCCGCTGGCCGCAGTGCCGGTTGAGTCGCGCATTGGCGACGGCCGCACCATTCACCTGCCTTCGGTTGTCACTGAATTTGGTGATGAAGAACTGGATTTTCGGCTCTACAAAGTACTGGCGGCGCATGCGGCCGGGCAAATCGAGTTTGAGACTTACGCGAGTGATACGGTTGACCTGCGCGCTGCGTACATGACGCTGAGCGAGTTCTACGATCCCGAGAACCAAGAGGAGCGGGATGCGTTTGCACTCGACGGGTACATCGACATCAACGAACAAGAGGCTCACGCAAAGGCGCAAAGACGCAAAGCAAGACAAAGCCCTGAGGGATTGGACTATCGTCACATCCTTAACCTGTTTCCGATTCCACCGTTGGCGCGCAGAATCTTCGGCACACTCGAGAACGGGCGCATCGACCGAAGGCTGCGGAAAGAGTATCGAGGCCTGGCGCGCGACCTCGACTTGATTCGCGACCATCTGCGGGCGCGGCGTCCGGACATTGTCGACTTGCCGGCGACGCTGGTGCCGTTTGAACTGCTCTTTCAAATCACACTCCTCGCCGGCGCTCGCGATGATGCTCGCCAGTTCTACGGCCAGATGGTTTCGGAACTTGAAACAATCGTCGCTGAGTACTTATCAAATCCGCTGGGCACCGTCGCTGATACCTTGATGGCGACCAGCCGCGTCTATTCTTTGTTTCAATCGATTTCGATGGAAGACGCGGAACAACAAGTCGAGGTGCCCGACGAACTCGATCAGGAAGACGCCGGTAAGACTGCCGAAGAAATGCTCGCCGAGCGCGATGCGAATCGTCAGCCGCAACGGCGCGATGCGCGCGAGTTGTTCAACGCCTGGAACACTGAAGCAGACGGCGAGTTTGACGAGTTGGAAGGCAGCGAAGCGTGGAGCGAAGGCGAAGCGCCGGAACAGGATCTGGAAGCCGGTGAAGTTGCTTTCAACTATGACGAGTGGGACCGCGAGCTGACAGATCATCGCGTCGGCTGGTGCCGCGTGATCGAAAAGAAAGTGAAGCGCGGCGAACGCTCCTTTGTCGACGACACGCGCGAACGCTACAAAGGCGTCGTCTCGTCAATTCGACATCAGTTCCAATTGATGAAGCCCGAGGACCTCGCGCGCGTAACCAACGAGATCGATGGCGACGATTACGACCTGAACGCCGTCGTGGATTACTTCATCGATCGCCGCGCCGATGGCCATCAATCTGAGCGCATCTATACCCGGCGTCTCCGTCGTCGTCGTGATGTCGCCGTGTCGTTCCTTTTGGATCAATCGTCGTCGACCGCGCGCACGATTGGGCGTCATCCGCTGCAACCCTACACCCACCCGGGCCGTCGCATCATCGAGATCGAAAAGGAAGGGCTGGTGTTGATGAGCGAAGCACTCGAGGCGGTCGGCGACCGTTACGCGATCAACGGCTTTACTTCCGAAGGCCGCCGCAACGTAAAGTTTTACGTGCTCAAAGATTTTGCCGAGCATTACTCTGACGAAGTGATGCGGCGAATTGGCGGCATCACTTATCAAAACAACACGCGCCTGGGCGCCGCGATTCGCCACGCAGCCGCGAAGCTAAGCAAGCAGGACGCGCGCACCCGGCTGCTGATCGTCCTCTCCGACGGCCGTCCCTACGATCATGATTACGGCGACGCCCGTTACGCCCGCGAAGACACCCGCGAAGCTCTCCGTCAGGCCAAGACTCTCGGCATCACACCCTTCTGCATCACCATCGATCGCGAGTCGGAAGCTGAATTGCGCGATCTCTATGGAGACGTTGGCTATACGATCATCGATGACGTGCTGACATTACCGGAACGTTTGCCGGGGATTTATCGTCGGTTGACGACTTGATGACCTACGATTCAGGTCCTCATGCGCGTGTGAAATACGACCAGCGTCCTGATCGTTTCGCAGAAAACCCGCGTGTTGAGGATGGAATTCAGGAACCTTCTGGATAGTTATTCACTACCACTAGCCAAACTATTAACAAAATGACAAGAATGAGTAGTAGTATGAGAATTATGTTTCTAAGTCTGTGTGGCGATCCCGTAACTTGAACCGAAGTAAACGAACTCCTCTCATTAGAGTCATCCTCATTTACCTGGGGTGTACCACTCGAATAAGATACAAGAGCAGTTGATGCCTTATCAGCAGCTTCCACAACTGAAACCCACAGATCTCTTAAATGTTTATCTGTATCGTTCATTATATGGTTCAAAACTCATCGGAGATAGTCTGAGAACAATTGCCCGCAGACTATCTCCGGCGTACGAACCAGTCTGGAAAAGACCAAACCACAGCGAGCGCGCTCCGGGGCGCGACAATGGAATCTACGCGAAGTACCAAGGACCAATCACAGGTTCATGATCGCCTGATCCATTCCCTCAGTGCCTGTAGCTGTCTGAGCGATTGTGCCTATAGCCGGGAAGATCTTAACGATCTGTCTATAGTCTTGAAGCTTCTTATACATCTCTGTGTTGCTCGCCAGCTTCTGCATGAAATCATCGTTCACTGGCCCGAATCCAATCGTGACGAGCTTGGGTGTGCCAGCTGCTATAGACATCTTCTTCAATTTGTCGCCCGCCGCGAGCGCTGCGTCCACGTCGTCGGGCGCACCATCCGAGAGAAAGAAGATGTAGGGGGTGAAATCGGTTGCCGCGCCGGGGTTCTTCCGGAGAAGTTGATACGCTTCCTCAAGGGCGGCTTCTGCGTTAGTTGAACCGCTATCACCCTTGAGCGAGGCAGCTTTGTTCATATCTACGGCCTGTTCGCTCACCGCCTCACACACAAGTTCGGGTCTGGTACCGAAGGTGATGACTGACAGCTTGAAGTAGGGTTTCATGCCGCTCGTCATAAGCTTCAGCTCATCGATCATTGCAGTGACTGCATTGTTTACCTCATCGGCCGGGGAACCTATCATGGAGCCGGAGTCGTCGAGCACAAGTACGATGTGCCACGGAGACATACTGTTTACGCGGGAAGCTGGCATTGTTTTTTTCTCCTGTCGTTATTGTTAGAAGGTTGATTGCGAACTGACCAAGTCCTTTTACATTTTTCCTGTGTATGGCAAAAGCTAAGGCATATCGAAGATTTCTAGCTCCCATTGATTAGAGACGATAACGTCGGTCTGCTGAACAGGCACTTTGCTAGGCCCCATACCAAGTTCCAACAGCTTACCGTCCCGCCTGAGGTAAATCGGAGCCTTCCATTTAACGTGCAGCGTCAGAGCGCCTGCTGGTGCGAAGAACTCTATTTGAGCAAGTTCGGGGGCTACCCTCCTTAAATCTCCGCTCTGTGTTTGCAGGCGTGTGTGCTGTATCTTATTAACAATAGTTCCGCGGCGTCTGCGAATTTCGATATGCGGTCGGTGCTTGAAGAGGATTTGGGGTCGTAGTACTTCTGGGTCCACCGGGACCCCGAGAGCTTTCATCCAACTGGCAGGACTCGGCATACCCTTGAAAGTGCTGGCCCTTAAGGCCGTATCGAGCACCTCAAATCCGTCCTTCCACAGTTTTCTTACGTCTGCCGGAATTCTACTCAGGTTTCTACCCTTAACAAGGCTGTCCTCTAATAAGGTTTCTCGACCTAGTTTTGTCGCAACACGGTCGGACCAAATCATGATTTCGCAGACTAAGGCCGCGAGTGCGAATCGATCAGTTTCAACATAGATATTGGATTTACTAGCTGCCAGATCTTCAAGGAGTTGTGGATATTGATAGCCCGGAGATCCTAATGGTCGGCAAGGAATTCCTTCGTATTCAGAAGGCAAAAGGGGTTGTAACGGATGGTAGAAACCATCGTAATCACAGAGCATCGCGGCTAATTGTCCGTCCGGTGCGGCACCGATGACGAGGTTACGCGCTGATATATCCCCGTGTACGACACCCAACAACTCTAAGGCGAATACTGAGCAACATAGATGCCCTGCCAACCGCTTTCTTAAGTCCCATTCATATGTCCAATCGCCCCTTTGCCGCAGCCTAAAGACATCTTCAGATGGCCCATTATTCTTACCAAGAATGTGTTGGGCAATATGCCCTACGATATGAACTCCATTAACCGGCATCCGCTTGATGGCTGCGTAGGGCATACCTTGGAAAAGCCAGGGATGGTGCCGAGCAAGTCCAAGATCAATCAAGAATCTTGTTCGCTGTGCTCGCTCGCTTATGTTTTGTTTGAAGATTTTTAATACCGACGGAACGTCACCTCGAGAGGGGTGATTACAATTGACGGCAACGACATACGCCTCAAGGCCGGTCCTGGGCCATCCTTGGATCGGCAGAGGAATATTGAACTTTATTTTGCTGCCGGAGTCTTTATTAGTGATCTGAAATGACTGATTGTAGAGCTTCTTCAAATCAGTGCCCGCTATGGAGTAATTGCTCATCGGCTACGACTTCCTCTTGTTTGATATATGAGGGTGTGGGGTCAAGGCTTCATATCAAATATGAGTCGTTACTCTCAGCTCGGCTCTCGTGAAGCCTGTGGCTTTGAAGATGCCGGCTTCGCCGTTGGTTGAGGTTTAGGTAATTGAGTCTCTGTAGTTTTTGGTCTTGGCTTTTTCGCTTCAGCTTGCTTACGATGGGCAGCAGCCTCTCGAGCTGCTGCCCGCTTTGCTTCTGCTAATTGCTTGTTTTCATTTTCCGGGACTGATTCGAGCGACCCATTAACGTTTTGACCGGTACTATTCGGTGGCGTTTTATCAGCGGGGTGGTCTGTCTGACCTGTACTAACCGGTGTATTCTTCCTTACTGACGAGTAATCTCCACGAAAATACATCGCACCTAATGCTGATCCAGCCCCTACACAGCACCCTATGATGAATGGAAGGATTATGTATTTATCGAATTTTCGTTTGGCCGGAGGTGGCGTCTGCTGTGGATACTCAGTCGGTTCTTGAGGGACAATAGTAACGTCAGTCTTCTTAGTCTTATCAATGTAACTCCCAGATCGAGGAACCCTTTTAACTCTGTCGCTATACCGCGCGGCACGGGCGATACTAAAGTTATCAGTCTCACATTTAGGCAGTCTCAGGAGTCCTCGAAGCTGGTTATCCGCGATAATAGAACTATCAAGCCTTAGGTGCTGATAAGTGACTCTTGCCGAGTTCATCTGCAAAGTACGATCGACACCATCACTACCCAGGATGACTTCAACGCCGATAGTATTGTCATCATAAGTAATTCTCGCCGCGCGAAAGTCTTGGCTAGACACTCCAAGGGAAACGAAATTATCAATCGTCATGTCTTCGGTAGACCGCAGGACTTCTTTTAAGTCTACTGTTGCTAACTTAGATTTAATTGCTTTACTTACTTTGAGAAGCTCGATACCGCCGTCGCCGGCATAGACGATAAGACCGGCTCGAGGTCCGAGGCCTGTTACGAGGAGAGTCGAGTTGTACCAGAGTTCATCGCGCTCCTTGTGGCTTTCATACATCTCGGCAGACCAGTTCGATGGCACTACACTTCTATACTCAAGTAAAGACAATTTATCCCGTTTAAGCTCTTCGCGCAGATTAAGAACTAGCGATTTCTGTAGATTTTCAAGAGTTGCATCATCGAAGATGTCCTCACTCACATCGATGAATTGGCGAAAAATCTTGAAGGCTATGAGACAGGCAATGCGTGAAGTACGCGCAGCCCAGAAGGTCTTACTGCTAACACCATCTGCGACTGCAGCGAATGCCCAATCATCGCCGCCAGACTCTTTAATGATTGCGGATAAAGCGAAGTCCTCGTTACTGCTTTTATCCTGGGCTGGCGGCGGTGGCCCGTAAAACGTCGCAGCGACGGCGAGTATCCGACCAGCTTTATCGCGTTCAGTAGTTAACTCTTTTATTTCAGAATCATCTAAAGTGAATGTAAAAGGTGGCTCATTCAAGAGCTCATCCTCGCCAATCCCTCGGGGTAGTAGCAAACCGCAATCTGCAAATAACTTAGTTGAAAGTAGACCTTCCAATTTGGAAACTTGCAGCTCACGAACTCTCTCAAGAACCCCTTCTGGCACGGCTAGCAGGCCTTGGCGACATGGAAGGCAGTGCCACCGCCCTTTCGTGAGTGGCGGAATCTGGTGCTCCGGGGATGGGGAATTGAGGTCGAAACTCATGAGTAAGTGGTATGAGCTGAAACGTGATTACCAACTTTACGGAGTTTTCCATGAGCGCTAGGAAGAGCAGCGTTTGTACAGGAGGCTCCTCGAGAACGCATACGGAACGGATATCAGAAACGGAACGGAAGTCTTATAGCTCTCGACCAAACGATTGTCAATAGGGATAATTACTCCAGGTATGTCGCCAAATCCTATATGCAAAAAATGTGGCGCCCCGGTAGGGCATGGATACTTCACAGCTCTTGGCTTTGCCTGGCACGCCGATCACTTCTTGTGTGCCGGATGTAACCAGCCGATAAGAGAGGCTAGCTTCTGTCAATACAAGGGTCATCCTTACCATCCAAGTTGTCACCTTAACCGGTTTGCTCCACGGTGCGCTTACTGCCGCAAACCGCTCGCAGGAACATATCTAACCGACTACTGGCAAACGTCATTTTGTCCAAGCCATCAATCCGAATATCCGGACTGTCGGTTTTGTAATCGGTTAGTTCCACCGGATGATCAAGAAAGCGGTTCAGTTGACCAGAGTTCTGTGCGCTGCCTCAAGTGTCGGGCAGTTGCGGTCGAGTCTATCGTTCAAGCGCGGGCACTGTTCGATCAGGTAATAAAATGGATAAAAGGCCAGGGACTCTTGTACAACGATACAAAACTAAATCTTCTTTTAGGTAATCAAGACCAGTTTCACGAACATGTTAATAAACACCTCAAAGGTACTATTGATAAACACACCCTGGGCGTAACGTTGATTAGATCGTTTGGCGTTGGAGGATTGAACGTTCGAACTGAAATACGCGGAGTCGCAATTTTGCGAAGCCTTCCGACTGCTTTATTTCAGGCGGTCGCGGCGCACGAACTTGGTCACGTCTGGTTAACGGTTCATGGCATGATCGATCTTTCAGATTGCGCTGCGGAGGGGTTTTGTGAATTGCTCGCCTACCGATGGTTAGGACACATGGGTACTCATGAAAGCAGATATTACGCAACAGGTATCGAGAAATCCAAGCACACTATTTATGGGGATGGTTTTCGTGAGATCCGACGTTTGGCTCAGATAGTAGGCTTTGACGATCTAATAAGAACGCTTCTGGCAACAAAGCACCTACCGGCCGCATAAATTCGCAAACTCAGGCGTTGACTCGTTCCCGTCGCACGACCCGCACGCCGACGCGCCAGTCTTCATTAATATCAAAGCGATAGACTTCGATATCCGGGGCGATGGTTCGGGCCAGGGTGGCGAATGAAGGATGGAAGCGAAGTGTAGGGGCGACCAGATAGACCAGTGGCGATTCGTCGCTGATCTCGCGTTCACCGAATAGTTTGGCGGTGCTGATGTGGCCGCGGCGGCGGTGGGCTTCGACGCGCCGCCAGTAATCAACTCCCTGAAAGACGTGTTCGCGATCTTCGTTGACCTTTAGTTCGATCACAGCCAAGCGGCCATCGTGACGCAGCGCGAGTAGATCGATTGGGCGGGCAGCGGTTGGGCCACCGTGCGACGTGCGAAATTGAGCGTGCAGCGGAGCGACGATCAAGCCCGGATCGAGTCTTGAGATGTCGCGGCGCAGGATTGATTCCAGCCAAGCCTCTCCCGCGGCGCGATAGAACCAATGACGGCGATCGGTGCAGTTTGCGTCGCGATAGTTTTCCAAATCGCGCCAAAGCTTTATCCAATCCTGTTCGTGATAGTCGTCGAGTAGACGGCGCGACGAGCCTTCAATTCCAAACCAAATTCGATCGCGATCCATCACGCGACGCACGCGCGCGAAGGGCAGGCCGTGGTAACGAAGTGTCTGGCCGTGACGAGAAGCGACCACGTCGATCGCCTCCGGCCGCAGCGTGACGATTTGCTTTACTCGCTCGATCGTTTCGTCTTCAACAATTGGCGGAAACTGCTTCAGCCGCTTGCGCCATAGATTCTTTCTTTCAAATGGGCGCACGGGTTGGAGTTCTTGCCAGGCGTCATCTGTGCTCAGGCGAACGCCCTCACTCACGTTCGGGCTACTGCCCCGGATTTCGAACAGCTCGATGCGCTGGCGCAGTGAGCTGCGGAGGAGCGCGTGACGCTCGCGCGCAGCTTCCAGCACGTTGCGTTCGACGGCGAGCACAAGCTTTTCGATCGCAGGCCGACCGGGACGCTGTTGCAAACGATCGAACCAGAGCAGAGTCGATGAAAACAGCGAGTCGACATTTCGCACGTCGCTGCTTGCCACCGTGCCGGTCAGCGCGATCCGTTGATGCGGCCGGCGCAAAACGATGCGCGCGTAACGTCCCGGCTGATCGCGCCGCATCCCGGGGCTCAGCGCGGCGCTTTCGATTAGTGGCACAGACTTTAGTCTGTGATCTTCAGAGGACTCACAGACTGAAGTCTGTGCCACCAGAGCCTCGCACGCGATCTGCGCTAGTCGTACACAGCGCCTCTGTCGCGCCGCGGCGATGCCGGCGACAATCGCTTTGGCGGACTCTCGCGGCACCAGATCGAGCGTCGACACCTCGGCGCCCATGCGGCGGCTAACCGCAAGGACGAGCTTTTGGCCGGTCCAACTCCAAGCCGTAATCCGCCAGGATCGGAAGCCGGTTTCCATCCAACCGGAAAAAATCAGACGATGATGCTCGATGGAAAATTCAAACTCAGCCGTGCCTATCGCGAGCGGCGCGCCACCATCATGTGCCAGGAACCATTCACTGTGCCGGGCGAGCAACTCATCGATTGAGCGCTTCGCATCGGAAACAGCCGCGTCGTCATTGAGTTGTAGCAGCATTTGCGGGAGTCATCGGGCGTTATGCTAAGATCCTCGGAGTGCGACAACCTTCAGTAGACCCTGAACAGATTCTTTCGACGCGTAGCGTCGGCATGAATTTAGCCCGGCGTTTCAACGCCGGGGAAAAGCGAGCGAAAGTACCACGCGCGTCGCTATGCGACGAAAGAATCTATGGGCTACTTAATCCCGGCGTTGAAACGCCGGGCTAAATTCAACTTGCCGCCACGCGGCAGTTACTCTACGGCAAGTTGGGAACGCAGAGCTTAACAGTCAACAAGCTTTTCGAAAAGTAAAGATTCTTATCAATGAAACCGACTTTTTTAGCAGGAGCGGTGCGCACTCCGATTGGACGTTTTGGCGGATCGCTTCAGGGTTGGACCGCCGCCGATTTGGGGACGGCAGTCGCGAAAGAGAGTTTGCGGCGCGCTCAAATTCGGCCGGAGCAAATCGACGATTCGATCTGGGGTTGTGCGCGGCAGGCGGGCGGCGGCCCCAACGTGGCGCGACAAATTACTTTTCGCGCCGGGGTGCCCGATCGCGTGCCGGCATTTACAGTGAACCAGGCTTGCGGCTCCGGCCTGCGCGCGATCATTCTGGCCGCTGAACAAGTCATGCTCGGCCGCGCGAACATCGTTCTCGCCGGCGGCACGGAAAGCATGTCGCGCGTTCCCTACTTTGCTGAAGGCGCGCGCTTCGGCATGCGCATGGGCAATACCGAATTGGTCGATGGCATGTACCGCGATGGGTTCAACGATCCGCTTTCCGGATTGATAATGGGCGAGACAGCCGAGGTGCTAGCGAGGCATTACGAAATCTCCCGTGACGAGCAGGACGAGTATGCCTTGCGCTCTCAACAACGTGCCGCCGCCGCGATTGCGGCCGGACGGTTTGACGCCGAACGCCTGGCGCTCGAGCTCAAAGATCGAAAAGGCAAGGTCACGATGTTTACGACCGACGAACACGTGCGCCCAAGTGCATCGATCGAAGATCTGCACAAACTCGCTCCGGTCTTCGCACAAGATGGAACGGTGACGGCCGGTAACTCTTCGGGAATCACGGATGGGGCCGCGGCGATTACGGTCCTGAGCGAGGCAGCTTTGCAGGACTCAGACGCTGAACCGCTCGGCCGGATTGTGGATTACGAAATCGTCGGCGTGCCGCCTGAGATCATGGGTATTGGCCCAGTGCCGGCCGTGCGAGCAATTCTCGACAGACAGAAACTCTCGCTGGCGGAGATCGATCTGATCGAGATTAACGAAGCGTTCGCAGCCCAGGTCATTGCCTGCGATCGAGATCTACAATTCGACGCGGAAACATTGAACGTCAATGGCGGCGCGATCGCTCTGGGTCATCCAATTGGGTGCACCGGCGTTCGGATTACCACGACCTTGCTTCACGAAATGAAGAAGCGCCATTCAAAACGCGGCCTCGCGACGCTTTGCATCAGCGGCGGTATGGGCATAGCTTTATTGGTCGAGCGGGTTTAGCGGGTTCTAACACTAACTCAAGAGGCAGTTCCTTTTTTGGAGTGCGGCGTTTTCGGCAACCATGCCGCGCTGCTAACGCATCGGACTGCCACGCCGTCATATAATGCCGGCGTTTACTTCAAACAGAAACAGATATTAGAAAAGAGGTTCGATAGTGAATAAGAGGGTTTTTGGATCGTCTATCGTATTAGCATTCGTTTTTGTGGCACTTTGTTCAGGGTTCGATTCGGGATCGGCGCAGCGTAAGCCGGCAAACAATTCCGCATCGCCTGCCGACGTCCTGAGTTATCTTCCCGCTTCCGATGGCATTGCGTTAATCGACGTGCGTCGTTTGATGAACGAGACCCTGCCGCGCATCCTGGCTGGGGATCCGGCAAAGCTCGCGCAGGCCAACGCAGAGATCGACAAGTTCAAAACGCGCACCGGCATCGACCCGCGCTCTTTCGATCGCGTGGTCCTGGGAACGCGGTATACGTATCCGTCGCCGAAGGTGACCAAGCTCGAGACGGTGGCGATTGCGCGCGGAACGTTCGACGCCAAAGGACTCGCAGCGGCCGCACGAATCGCCGCTAACGGAAAGTACCGCGAAGAAAAATATCGCGGCGCGACGATCCTGATCATTACCATCAAGGATCAGATGAGACTGTTTGGCGTGTGGGACATGAGGATCAATGATCTGGCAGTCTGCGCGCTCGATCCTCACTCACTGGCGATCGGGACCGTTGCGAGCGTGCGCGCGGCGATCACAGCGGGCACGGCGGGCCAGAAAGGACGTGAGGGGGCCGACCTTGCCGCGCTTGCCACTCGCGATCCGAACGCGGTATTTGGGTTTGGCGCAAACGTGCCCAGCGAGTTGATGGCCAATTTGAATGTGGGCAATGATACGATTGCCAAAGACGCCGGCTCGATCAGACAGGTATATGGCTCGATCGGATCAAACGAGAGCGATGTTTCGTTAATGCTGGTGGCGCGCACTGATTCTCCGGCGGCGGCAAATAACCTGAGCGACACCGTCACTGGCCTCAAGCAACTTGGCGGACTCTTCCTCGGTCGTATGGCGCCGGCGCGGAAGGCTTTGGCGCAAGCCGCTCTGGACAATCTGAAAATCACCACGCGCGGCCCTGAACTGGAAATCAGGACCCAGGTCGCAGCGGCGAATCTGGCATCAGTCATAAAATAACTTTGGCAAAGCCAAGCGCGACACAGGAAGGACAACCGGCGCCGGATTTTGCTCTACAAGACGGCGCCGGCGCTGAATGGCGTCTGTCGGATCATCGCGGGAAGGTCGTCGTACTCCTGTTTTATCCCGGCGACGAGACTCCTATCTGCACCCGTCAGATGTGTTCGGTGCGCGACCGTTGGGCCGACTATTCGGCCACCGGTGCGGAAGTGGTTGGCGTATCGACCAATACCGTCGATTCGCACAAGAGTTTTGCCGAGCATCACGATTTGCCTCTGCGGCTGTTGGCTGATGCCGATCGGAAGGTGGCCGATCTTTATGGCGCGCAGTCTTTGATTCCCGGCAAGGTTGCGCGTTCGGTTTTCGTGATCGACGCAGACGGAATTATTCGGCATCGTGACGTGCGGCCACTGGGACTTTTTCGGCCCAAGGATGACGACGTCATCGCGGCGATCCGAAAAGCGCAGACGTAAATTTGGAGTGCGCCGGCAGAGTGAAGCGGCGACGGCGCTTTGGCTCGCTCGGATCACAAACATCCAAAGCGGTGTCGCGCTCCGCTTGCCACCGCACCCCAAATTTCGTCTAATCCTCGCGAGGTGAAACAAATCAATGTCTGATCTAATTAAGTGCCCGCGTTGCGGGCAGAAGAGGGCTCCGCTTGGGTATGCACCGCTGCCAACCGAACTCGGCCAGAAAATCGCCACGGAAGTTTGCCAGCCGTGTTGGGCTGAATGGCTACAGGCCCAGACGCGCATCATCAATCACTACGGTCTCGATCTCACTAATCCTGAGGCCCAGGGATTTCTGATGGACAACATGAAAGGCTTTTTCTATGGCTCGACCGAGCTGGCCCAGATCGACACCACGAAAGAAGGCTCGATCAAATGGTGAGCTCAGCCAACTGCTTTCCTGAAACCTAATACCTCGATTAATCGTAAAAACATCTGCTCGCGAGGTCTGCGCCGGTGGGCGCGTTCAATTAATTACTAAGATACCCACGGAATTGAATTGTTAGAGGAGGGTTCCCCTTTGTTCCAGAGAAATGTCTTTGCTCGTTTTCTCGTCTTAGCGACCGCGGTCGCTTTTTTATTGCTCGCATCCAGTGCAGTCTTTGCTCAAACGAGGCTGCTGCGCTTTCCGGACATTCACGGGGATCGCGTGGCCTTTACTTATGGCGGAGACATCTGGACCGCGCCTACAACCGGCGGATCGGCTATTCGCCTGACCGCGCATCCGGGCGCTGAAGTGTTTGCGAAATTCTCGCCGGACGGCAAATGGATTGCCTTCACTGGTCAATACGATGGCGACGAGCAGGTCTATGTCATTCCGTCTTCCGGCGGAGTTCCTCGGCAGTTAACGTTCTATCCCGCGCGAGGGCCGCTGGCGCCGCGTTGGGGTTGGGACAATCAGGTTTATGGTTGGAGCAAAGACGGCAAGCGAATCTTCTTCCGCTCGCTTCGTGATTCGTGGTCGCTGCCAATCGCGAGGCTCTTCAGTGTCTCAGTAGACGGCGGTCCCACCGAAGCTCTGCCGATGCCTGAGGCTGGTTCCGGCGACTATTCCCCGGATGGCGCGCGCATGGTTTACTCGCCTCAGTCGCGCGATTTCCGATCTGAGAAACGCTATGGCGGCGGCCAGGCCAACAAGCTCTACATCTTTGACCTGCAAACAAACAACACCAAGCCAATCACCGAAGGCCCGCGGCCGACGCGCGATCCAATCTGGATCGGCGACACCATCTATTTCAATTCGGATCGCGACGGTCATTTCAATATCTACAGCTACGGCGTTTCTTCCGGCAAGACCGCGCAGGTCACACGCAGCAAGCAATGGGACGTGCGCTGGCCCAGCTCCGATCACGAGGGCCGCATCGTCTATGAAATGAACGGTGAGCTGCAGCTTCTCGACGCCAGGAGCGGCAAGACCACACCCATTTCGATCACAGTGCCTGACGATGGACTGGCGCGCCGGCCCAGTCGCGTCTCAGCCGCCAACAACATTGAGTCGTATGAGCTGAGCCCCAAGGGCGAGCGAGCATTGTTCTCAGCGCGCGGCGATATTTTCACGGCGCCGATCGAGAAAGGACCGACCCGCAACCTGACGCATTCATCCGGCGCCCACGATAAGTGGCCCACCTGGTCGCCTGATGGTTCGCAGATCGCTTTCATCTCGGACCTGAGCGGTGAGGAGGAACTCTATCTGGCGCCGCAGGATGGTGCGAAGCCCGCGCAACAGATTACGAATGGCGGCAGCGCGATGCGCTATCAACCAGAGTGGTCAGCCGACGGGAAGCGAATTGCTTTCGGCGATAAGGACGGAAAGATCTGGGTGGTGACGTTGGCGGATCGAAAGATGAACGAGATCGTCGATTCCTCGCGTGGTCAGATTCGCGATTATGTATGGTCGCCCCGCGGCAACTATCTCGCTTTCAGCATGCCGGTGAGCCCCAACGGAAACACCTCTGTCTATGTGTGGAACGCGGCCGACAACAAAGTACGCAGCGTGACTGACGCCAACTTCAATTCCTTCAATCCCGTTTGGGATCCGCAGGGAAACTATCTCTACTTCATCAGCAATCGTGAGTTTGCGCCGCAGATCTCGAACATTGAATTCAACTATGCGACGAACCGCGACGCTTATATCTACGCGCTGGCGTTGCGCAAGGACGTCAAGCATCCGTTCCCGCCTGAGAGCGATGAAGTCAGCGTTAGTAAACAGCCTGACAAACCAACCGAAGCCGTACCTGCGGATCAACCAAAGCCCGCCGAGCCGAAACCGGAGAGCACACCCAAGCCACCCGCGAATCTGACCATCGATTTCGATGGGATTACCACCAGAGTTGCGCGCGTGCCGGTCGGCGCGGACAACTATGGCGGGCTGGCCGCCAAGGCTGGGCACCTTCTCTATTTCGTCGGGCCTGCTTTCTACTACGGTCGCCAGGGTGATCGGCCGGCGCAGTTAAAGATCTTTGCTTTTAAAGATCGCAAAGAAACGACCATCGCCGATGACGTCAACGGTTATACGATGTCCGGCGACGGCTCTAAAGTTTTAGTGAGACAGGGACCGGGATTCAGTCTTTACGACGCTACTCCGCAAGGCGACAAGACAAAGAAGCCGGTGCCGACGACTGGGCTGGTTGTCGATCGCGTTCCCGTCGAAGAGTGGAACCAGATTTTCAATGAAGTCTGGCGGCGCTATCGTGATTGGTTCTATGTACCGAACATGCACGGCTATGACTGGGTTGCTCTGCGCGAGCAATACAAGCCGCTCCTGCAATACGTCGCCCATCGCTCAGATTTGAATTACGTTATCGCTGAAATGATTTCCGAGCTGACGGTGCAGCACGCTTACATCGAAGGCGGTGATTTTCAGATTCCACCGCGGCCGCGCGTAGGTCTGCCGGGTGCTCGCTTTGAACTCGATAAGCAATCCGGCCGCTATCGCATCTCGAAGATTTTTGAGGGTGAGAACGAAGAGGATATCTATCGCTCGCCGCTGAGAGAGATTGGGGTGAACGTGAATGTCGGCGATTACGTGCTGGCCATCGACGGCGAAGAACTGAAGGGCGCCGATGATCCGTATCGCCTGCTGCGCAACAAAGCGGACAATACGGTTCAGCTCACCGTCAACAGCAAGCCCACAATGGACGGATCGCGGACCGTCTCTTATCGGCCGATCACGGACGAAGGAAACCTGATCTACCTCGACTGGGTTTCGCGCAATCGCCGTCAGGTGGAAGCAGCAACCGGCGGTCGAGTCGGCTATATTCACGTTCCCGATATGGGCGCCGCCGGCATTCGCGAATTCATCAAGTGGTACTATCCTCAGCTGAACAAAGAAGGATTGATCGTAGACGTGCGCGCTAACGGAGGCGGCAACGTGTCCCGCATGCTGATCGAGCGCTTGCGGAGAAAGGTTCTGGCCCTTAATTACCAGCGCACGGATGATGAAGCGAGCACGTATCCGGATGGAGTCTTCCTGGGTCCGATGGTGGCATTACTCGATGGCAACTCGGCTTCCGACGGCGACATTTTTCCGGCGATGTTCCGCGAAGCGGGCCTGGGGCCGCTGATCGGAAAGCGTTCGTGGGGCGGAGTGATCGGCATCGGCAATCGCGGTAACCTAATCGATGGCGGCGCAGTCTTTGTTCCCGGCTCGGCCTTCGCCAGTAAAGACGGCCAGTGGATCATCGAAGGCTACGGCGTCGACCCGGACATCGAGGTGGATAACGATCCCAGCTCCGTGATCGCGGGTCGAGATCCCCAACTCGAGCGCGGCATCGCGGAGGTCATGGCGAAACTGAAAACGCCCGTGAAGTTGCCACCGCGCCCACCGGCGCCGATTAAGACGCCCAAGTAGCACAGACCTTAGTCTGTGATTTTCAAAAAGCCCGCGTGGATCAATTCTGATCCCGCGGGTCTCTAGCATTATAATTAGGCCCGGTAAATCTCATTTGCTTTTCATCACTAACTTTTCCAGAGGCACCATCGCCGCCATGCCTTTGTGCTGAAAGCAGCGCTCGCCGGGAGCGTGCACGCGGCGATGACATGGAGTGCCTTTCTTTGTTCGCGCGCCGCAGATGTAACCAGGTTCGTCCGCATTCGCGACAACGGATGGAGGGCCGGCCTTATCTTTGTCTCCTCGATCGCTTGTCGGGACAGAACCGCTCCAGTTCAACGGCAAATCAGAGAGAGGTGAATTAGCGGCGCGCTGAATCAGCAGCGGCGGAGCCGGCGCACGCAGGTGTCTCCCCAGCGCAAAGGCCGAGACTGCGATGATTGCGATCACCGCCACCGGTTTGACCCAGCCGCTTCTGCCAAGCCGGCGCACGCAGTTGTCACAAAAACGCGTGCTCAGGCTGGCTCGCCAACCGCGGCGCGCCAGGCGCTCACCACATTCCACGCAGAAGTTGGGATGATACATCGCGGGAGAAACCTTGTTTTTTCGACTAATCATAGTCGATTCGCCGCGAGCAAAAACAAGATATTTTTCTGTGCTGAGTATGGTGCTGAGCGACTGTTGGTTATGGTCGATAGCAAATCGGGTCTTCGGGTGGTGGTAGGCTGTTTCGACCTTCTTAGCGCCTTCAGCATTTCCTTTTACGCCTTGCGTGAAACCAAGTCGAGCCAAAATAAGTTTCAAGCAAAGCGCAGAGAGAACCGGGGGGCGCACCGCTGAATTGAGACGCTTCCCTTCCGCGCGGCAAGTTGCAAACTAAACCGAGGCACAGGCATACTCAATCACCCCAGCAAACTAATTTTGTAGTTATTCAAAGACGGAATGAATCCATTCTCAGCCCCTGCTTCAGTCTCTAATCTCGCGCGATGGACAACCGTATTGATGTCACTGACGGTGCTGTTAATCGTGATTCCCTCGGGCGTTCAGGCCCAACAACCAGACGAAGTTATTACAACCAACACGGCGCTGGTGCAACTGAACGTCGGCGTTGTGGACAAGCAGGGCAATTCCATCACGTCATTATCGCGTAACGACTTCGCCGTGTACGAAGACGGCGTGCGCCGGCCCATTATGAGTTTCGAACCGACGGACGCGCCGTTTAGTCTGGTGTTGCTGCTCGACATGTCCGGCTCAACCGTGAACTTTCGCCAGCAGATCAGATCGGCTGCGCTGCGCTTTCTCGACGCGCTAACCTCTGAAGATCGAGTTGCGGTAGTTCAGTTCAACGGCAAGGGGGTCAAATCGCTCCTCAAATTCAGCAACGATCGCCGCCGGATTGCCTATGCGATCACTGACCTGGCCAGCGGTGCGGGAGAGACGCCGCTGTATGAAGGACTGAAATACTCGCTCAAAGAGCTGGCTAATGAAGGCAAGCGGCGCAAGGCCGTCGTGGTTCTGACCGATGGGATTGATACTGAGGCGCGTAACGGAGATCGCGCGATCGTGACAAAGGTTTCAGACGCCCAGGTCAGCACCGCCATTAAAGCGGAAACGAATTCACAAGTGGTCACCGTATTGAACCAGGCCGACCGCGAAGGTGTGACAATTTTCCCGCTGGCGCTGCCGTCCGGCGATCCGAAACGTCTGCCGCTTCCCGATCCTGCGATTACCGCGATGTACGAGGCGGCCCATACACGTCTGCAGTTGCTGGCTGATCGCACCGGAGGACGTCTGCATGAGATTCGACGGCTGGATGATCTCGCCAGATTGTACGCCCAGGTCGCCGCGGATCTGCGAAGTCTTTACACCATCGCCTATCAACCTCCCAACCCCGGTACTCACGATGGTAAGTGGCGGGAGATTCGCGTCGAGATCGCCCGCGCCGATCTGGTTGCCAGCACCAAGCCGGGATACTACGCGCGATAGGATCTGGTTTTGTCAGATAAACTTCTAATGGTTGAAAGACGGAGCAAAGTTTGTTCGACTGCGAGTTTCTCAACTTGAAACTTAAAAACTTAAACCTTAAACTTATCCCCGATTCAGCCGCTCACCAAACCAATCATGCACCCGTAGCTCAGCTGGATAGAGTACCTGACTACGAATCAGGGGGTCGCACGTTCGAGTCGTGCCGGGTGCACCATTTACTATCTCTAACTTAGAAGGTCTCGACGTGCGCGAAGGAAAGGGCCGTGCCCCTTATGCTGCCCCTCCCGCCTACTTCGTAGGGGCCGGTTGTGGCCACCATTTGATTGCCACTCAAAGAGCCTTTCTCCAACACTGCCTCCGCTTAGCTCCTGCTACCCCGAGCATTTTGCAGATATTCGCGCTAGCCCAAACAAGTAAATAAGAATCATTGACATTGAATTTTGCTTGGTGTATCTTGCGCTCCGCTTGACACCAAGTTTGGCTGCTCTCCCATGAGCCACTGCTATCCGCAAACTCGACGGACCAGCCCAGGACCCAGTTGCTGTCATCTTTTTGGCAGCGCTTTCACGATAGGACACACTCCAGTCATGCCTAACAAGACAAGAAACGCTTCCGACGAAGAAACGAACAAGAACAGCGCGACCCAACCGCAGATACCGGCCGTGCCGCCACCGGATGATCCCTTGCGCCGCGCTGAGGAGTTCGATCCGGATCGTGAGTTCAAGAGCAAAGAGATGGCGGAGAAGCGACTGGAGGCCATTAAAAAAACCCGAGAGATGCCCACCGCTAATGAAGAGGCTGCCGCGAATGAAGCTGGACAGACTTCTTCGGAAGACGTGTCTGATTTGACTTAACGGCGGCTATCGAAGCCTCAACCTCCAACCCAACCACAAAGAAAGGACAGAACATGCCAAATCGAAAAAAATCTTCCAAACCCACGAAAGCTTCCCAAAAGTCTTACTCTCGAAAGGGACCAAAGAAGGCGTTGCCACCGCCCGACGATCCGATGCAACGGCATCAAGAGACTTCCCTTGATCTAAACGTCGTACTTGACACCCAATCGACGAGCGCCGCAAGCGCCAACTTTATCAACGCGACCACGAGGGCCTCTAGGAAAAAACCGAAGAAGACACCGACGACAAATATCGAGGGCGTCGTTGAAGCCGGAGATCGTGACATCTCGCAGTTAGCCCAGCTAAGGCTGGCCGCGCTGGAGCAGTCCCGGGGAATGCCTCACATCGATAATGGCGCTCCCATGTTAATGGCCGCCGCGATTGCCGGTGCGCCGCAACCGGTCGCGCCCGTCGTGGGAGCCAGCAACTGGGTCCAACTCGGGCCCACGGCAATCCCCAAGGGACAAACATACGGCGGCCCGCGTGTCCTAGTGACTGGCCGTGTGACCAGTATCGTCGTTGATCCAACCGCGCCGAATACGATCTATTGCGCCACGGCGCAGGGCGGAGTCTGGAAAACAATTAACGGCGGGATTAGCTGGGTTCCTACGTCGGACAATGAAGTCTCGCTGGCGATCGGAGCGCTCGCCGTCGATCCCAGCAATCATCTGGTCCTCTATGCGGGGACTGGCGAAGGAAATTTCTCTGGAGATAGTTACTATGGCAACGGTGTGTTGAAGACGACGAATGGCGGCGCGTCCTGGGCCGCACTGGCCATGCCGACGTTCGCCGGCACGCGATTCAGCCGCATCGCCGTTACGCCCGGGACCACTACTCGCCTCTTTGCGGCTACCGGCACGGGCGTCTATCGCAGCACCAACGCGGGAGTGACCTGGTCTTTGATGAGCAGCGGCACTCCCGGCGGAGCCATGGCCACAGATGTCGTCATTGATTCGACGACACCCACTACTGTTTACGCGGCTTTCTGGGGACAGGGTATTTACAAGTGCACCAATGCCGCAGCAGGCACGCCGTCATGGACCAAGTTAACCAGCGGTTTACCCGGCGGCACTTTCACGCGTATCGCGCTGGGCATCTCACCGTCGTCTCCGCTTACTGTCTACGCGCTGATTGCCGACGCCGGATACATAGTCAACGGCTTTTTCCGAACGACGAACGGAGGGAACTCCTGGAGTTCGATTGCGTTGCCGGGAGGAAGTATCGGCGCCCAGGGATTCTACAATCTTAACGTGGCGGTCGATCCGACTACTCCCGATATTGTTTATCTGAGTGGCGTGTCCCTTTGGAAAGCAACGCGCAACACCACCACCGGCGTTTGGACGATCAGCGATATCGGCGGCGACTTCCACCCGGACAATCACGCTCTGGCGTTTGATCCGACAAATCATTTGAAGATCTACGCCGGCAGTGACGGCGGGATCTACAAAAGCACCAATGGCGGCGTATCCTGGGACGACTCGATCAACGAAGGACTATGCATCATGCAATGCGAGTTCATCGATCAGCATCCCACGTCCGACGCCGTCCTTTTCAGCGGCACGCAGGACAACGGCACTGAGCAGTTCCGCAACAGTCCGGTCTTCAATCATGCGGACGACGGTGACGGCGGTTACTGCGCCATAGACAAGACGCAACCAAGAAACGTCCTGAGCACCTACTACGGCAACAGTCCAAAACGTTCAACGCTGGGGGGCAAATTCGGCTCCTGGATGAGCGTCTCGACCGGAATTGTCGGGTCCGGATTGTTCTATCCACCGCTGGCGATGGACGAGACCAATTCCAATCACGTGGCCTTTGGCACTGATCGGATTAACCTCGATCCGGCCCAGGGCACAAATTCCCCACCTTGGCCCACGAAGGTAACACTGCCGGGCATGAGCGGAAACGTGTCCGCCATTCACTACACCAACTCAAATCTGATTTATGCGGGAACGACCACGGGCAAAGTTTATCGGTTGGTGCAAAGCGGCGGTGCGTGGACCGCTACCGCTATTCACGCGGGACCGTTGCCTGCGGGTCCATTCATCACCGACATGGCGGCCGTACCTGGATCACCCAACACGATCATTGTCGTGATGTCGGGCTTTGGCCACGGCCACGTCTGGCGCGGCGTTGTCCCGGCTGCGGGCGCAACAACCTGGACGAACATCAGCGGTAGTGGAGCAACGGGCATCCCGGATATTCCCGCCAACGCGATCGTAATTGATCCAGGCGCCGTCAATACTTTTTATGTCGCGACCGACGTCGCGGTTTACCGGACGATGAACGGCGGAGCGAGCTGGGTCCAATTCAGTGAAGGTCTGCCGAACTGCGCTGTCTTTGACCTGCGGTTGCACACTCCTTCAGGGCTGCTGCGCGCCGGCACGCACGGACGCGGCGTTTGGGAACGGAAGGTTAATGTGCCCTCCGTGTCGAGTGTCGATCTTTATTTCCGCGACCACTTGATGTCCACCGGCCGCATCCTGCCGACTCCAGAGCCGGTCCTGGCTGCTTTTGAAGATCTCCTTCAATACGTCAACCTGGGCGATCCGCTTTATCACTGGATGTGCGCTGACATCAAAGTCGACGCGCTGGAAGGTTCGCCGCCCGCATTTCAGATGCTCGCTTCGGCGGTTGACTATCTCGCGTTCGAAACCAAACTGCAGCATCGCAACGCGCAGCGCGGCAACGTCAATCGGGCTTACGTAAAGGTCAATAACAGAGGTTTCGCGCCCGGCTCGAATGTCATCGTCAAGCTGCTCTGGGCTGACGCCTCGGCTGGCTTGCCAGCGTTGCCGCCCGATTTCTGGACTGCTTTCCCAAACAATTCGACAAATACAACAGCGTGGCATCCGCTCCTCAAAGGCGCCGCCACGTTCCAAACGATCACCACGCTGTCACCCACGGAACCCTCGGTCCTGGAGTGGGACTTCCCTCTGCCGGCTGGGGCCGCAACCCATTCCTGCCTGTTGGCTGTGATGGATTGCCCCGGCGATCCAATTCCCGCGGGAAACAAGATCTTCGATGTGGACAATCTGGTGCGAAATGAAAAGCGCGTCGGGTTGAAAAATCTGCATGTGGTCAACATCCCTCCATCTACGACGACGTGGACGACACTTGATCTGTTTAGCCTGAGCGGCACAGCGAACTCAATCCGCGCCATCGGCGTCAGCCAAAGCGACGGCGGTGTTGGATTTCTGTTGCCGAAGACCGCGCAACCGGCTGCGAGTAGTAAGAGTTCAAAAAAGGCCGGCACGAAATCAGCGGCTGCCGCAGCGGCGAACCTCGATGGCTTGGTCTTGAGGAAACCGACTGACCAGATGCTCAAGTCGTTGAAGGAGCTCCTACCCAGTGACGCGGCTAACTTCGACGTTACTCGGCTCTATGATCTGGACAAGGAAGCCAAAGGCGGCGGGGTTGTTTCGGGGATCAAGATCCCCAAGGGAGGGTTGCGGGTCGCAGTGCTTTTAACTGCGCCGGCGAAGCCCGAAGCGGTTGGCACGTTCACCGTTGTGCAGGAAGAAGACGGTAAGATCGTCGGCGGCAGCACCTATGTCGTGCGCGCCGCAAAACAGTAGCGAGTCGGCGCAACCGCCTGCGCTGCCATCACAGATCTGCCGCGTACGCTCGACCAATTAAGACGGGTCGCGCGTGCGCGGCAGTTTTTTTAGTCTTACCTTTAGTTTGCCGATGAGGCGCTGGAGACTGTGGCCGGAACCCGACTATGTATCCGCGCGCTCTTGGCGGAAGACGTTCCGCTGCCGTCGCGACCGCTAATGAGCACTGCGCCTTTGTAGTCTTCTGGTCCAACCGTCTGGCTGACCCGCATCGGTGTTCCGGCCTTCGCGCCTTCAATCGTTGCGGTGCTGGGTTTGGCCGACCCCGGCAATGTTGCCGGAATCTTCCAGGGATAGTAACTACAGAACACTCCGAAAGCGGCAAGCAGAATCACGAACACGGCAGCGGCCGCGTGCGAGCCAAGTCTTCCGGTTGAACCTATTCTCGTGAACCTTACGCCTTCCACTTCCTCGACCGTCGACGCGATCTCGGAACGGTTGAGCACATATTCCGCGTCTTGAGTCGTAACGCGTCCGATCCGACGCAGGGCTTCACGGAATTCCGCCGCGGTCGCGTAACGTTCGTTAGGATTTTGCGCCATCGCCCGAGTCAGGATGCCCGCCAGATCTGCTCCGACAGCTTCAACAATCTCGTTCGCCGGCGTGAGCGGATTCGGTCGCGCACTTACTAACGCGGTGGCGCGGGCCAGCGCGTCGGGTGGTTTCACTCCGGTGAGCAAATGGTAAAGCGTGGCTCCCAAAGCATAGATGTCGCTCTGCGGGCTCGTGCCGAGATCCTGGATTTGCTCGAGCGGCGCGTAACGCGGCGTATAACCAAAAACGCTCGTGCATGAAGTGCCGGAAGGATCCGCGGTCTGGGTCTTGGCCAATCCGAAGTCCAGCAAAACTATTTGTCCGGTCCCGGTAATTTTTAGATTGTGCGGTTTGATATCGCGATGAATAATCTGTCGTTCGTGTGTGTGCAGGTAGATGAGCGCGTCGAGCAACTGATCGGCCCAGGCAACTACTGCGTTTCGCGGAAGTGGGCCGGGCTGGCTCGCAATTATTTCCGCCAGGTCGCTGCCCTCGACAAACTGCATGACGAAAAAGGCCCGATGGCCCTCGGTGAAGTAATCACTGACTCGCGGCAGCGCCGGATGATTGAGCGAGGCGAGCAGACGAGCTTCCCGCTCAAACTGTTTCCACTGTTCCTCGTCGTTTGTCAGGGTCTGCTTCAGCGCCACCGTATGGCCGAGGCGCAGATCGATCGCCTCATAGACCGCACCCATGCCGCCATTTCCCAGGTGGCCAGTGACGCGATAGCGGCTCTGCAAAATTGTATCGGGCGCCAGCAGAGTGGTGCCGGCCGTGGATTTGTTTTCTTCAGAGGGGGACATGTGTTGGTTCGATCCTTTGGCGGGTAGAGCTGAGAATAAGGAGCAGAAGGAGAAAGTGAGCCCAGGTTCGGTTTGAGTTTGGAGCTTTAGCTCATTTCAATTAGGCGTATTGGGCAGTTTGAATTCCTGGCGGTTTTTCTCATTAGCACCGCGGCTTTAGCCCGGTGATTAGTGTAGGTGCTCGGCATCGAAACCGTTTAAACGGTTTCCGATTTTGCCACGGCCATTGAGTCCACCGCGCTAAAGCTGCTAATGAGAGTGGCAAGAGCAAACTGAACAGCGCCTAATTAGGCGACAGGCGAAATATGAGATAGGTCTTCAGGACTAAGGGACTGGCAGCGAGCCTGCCGGCGCGGATATCGCCGTCGGGACGATAGTAAAACATACCCACGCCGGCAGCCTTTTGGATAACAGCCGCGATGCGAAATCGCGGTCTTGTCATTGAACTGCCTGAGCAAGCGTTATGCCGTCATTCAATAGTCGCGCATGGCGCTCGCCGGCGAGGGCTGGTGAAGAATTTTGTTTGGTGCGCGAAGCGCGCGATAGCATAAAGCCTGGCGTGAAGCGAAGCGGAACCCCAGGTTGACGACCGTTGAGAAAGCCGAGCGCGGTGAGCGTGCGCTAGCCCAAACGCCGCAATCTACTTAATCAATAAGAGCTGTCGCCCACTTCGGAGGCTGTCGGAAAAAGATATTTCTCTGTGTAACCTCTGTGGTGCTCTGTGTCTCGGTGGTGAAATTGCTACGAAAACATTCACTACAGAGACACAGAGGTTACACAGAGAACCACAGAGACGGCTTTTTCCGACAGACTCCTTCGCGGGCGAGTCCTTACTAATAACTATCCTGGGGTTTTGCTGCACTCCGCCCCAGGCTTCATGCTTTCACCCGCTATGCGGCTTTGGAAAAATACCCGAAGTAACCAGCTTGCTGGAGTCTGGGCCCTCAGATGCAGGCAAACTGTCCATGCGGCATTTGGCTGCGGCGAAACCGAACGGCGCTTACCTTTTCGCCTCGGGCGAAGCGAGGCTGGTGGCCAGGTTCGACGCAAAGCCGTTTGGTTTCGTAAAGGAAGCTTTATCAAAACTTATGTGGTGCCGCTTGAGCATGCGGTCCAGGGTCTTGCGGTCGACTTCCAATACCCGCGATGCTGCCTGCTTGTTGCCGCGTGTATGGGCCAGCACGCGCGCTACATAGCGGCCTTCGATCTCAGACAGCGAAGGCCAGTCTTCGATTGCTTGCGGTTCGATCACATCTGTCTTGAGTGGGGCTCTGGACTGCGCCGGGAACTTGCGGATGCGCTCGGGAAGATCCTGCACTCGAATCAATCCGTCACACATCGCCGCCGCGCGAACTACGGCATTCTCGAGCTCGCGAATGTTACCGGGCCAGGGATACTTTTGCAGCAGCTCGAGGGCTTCCGATGAGAAACGCACAGTGGGACTAAGCGAATAGACGCGGTCCGCAAAGGTTTGCGCCAGTGGTGGAATGTCGTCGCGGCGCTCGCGCAAGGGCGGCAGCATGATCGATACCGCATTCAGACGGTAATAAAGATCCTCGCGGAATCTTCCTGCCTTCACCTCGGCTTCAACATCGCGATTGCTCGATGCAATTACCCGCGCGTTGACTCGCTGGGTCTGGTTTGAACCAACGCGGCGCACTTCTCCCTCTTGCAAGACGCGCAAAAGTTTAACCTGGAACGAAAGGCTCGTCTCGGTGATCTCGTCAAGAAATACCGTGCCGTCGTTGGCTTCTTCCCACAAGCCGCGTCGATCACGATCGGCGCCCGTAAAGGATCCTTTAACGTGGCCGAACAGTTCGGACTCGATCAATTCAGCAGGTATCGCGCCGCAGTTCACGGCCACGAAAGTTTTGTCGGCGCGGCCGCTGCGTCGGTGCAGGGTCGAGGCCACCAACTCTTTTCCCGTGCCCGATTCGCCGGTCAAAAACACGGGCAAGGTAGTTGCCGCCACCCGCCCCACCTGTTTCATGACTTCGATGAAGGCATGGCTGCGGCCGACCAGATCAATGTCAGAGCGATGGGCGGCAACGCGGGTTCCGAGCGACACCCGGCGCGGCCGGCTGGTTAGCTGATCATGCAGAGCCGCGGAAAGCGATTGCAGATCTTCCACACCGAAAGGCTTCAGCAGATAGTCGTAAGCGCCGAAGGCCGTCGCATCCAAAGCACCCGCCGCATCCCCGTGGCCAGTCATCAGCACGACTTTGGTTTCCGGAAGGTCTTCTTTAAAGCGCCGCAGCACTGCAAAGCCGTCCGCGCCGCCCAACATGACGTCGCAAAAGACGATCGGCCAGTTGCCCTGCTTCAATAGTTCAAAGGCCTCTTCGGCGGAAGCGGCTCGGGTGACTATCCAGCCGTCGTTTTCGAGTACGGTGCAGACAAAGTCGCGCACCGACTGCTCGTCATCAATTACCAATGCATGTAAGTCTCGGTCAGTCATACTATTTATTCACCGCATTCATGAGATTTCTACCATTCCGCGCCAATGGCGTTGAAAGAAGACGCAGTTTTCGTTTTGGATCGATCCCTAACGTGGCCTCAAAAACTTCGGGTGGCATCGGTTTGCCGAAAAGGTAGCCCTGCGCCTCGTCGCATCTCAACAATCGCAGGAAGGCGACCTGATCTTCCGTCTCAACGCCTTCCGCGATTACGCTGAGTCTCAAGTTGTGCGCCAGGGTCACGATGGCCATCACCAGCGCCGCATCGTCCGGATCGGTCGTGGCGCCCATCACAAACGATCGATCCAATTTCACGGTATCGATAGGAAGCCGTTTCAAATAACTAAGCGAGGAGTAGCCGGTGCCAAAATCGTCAATCGCGATCGTCACGCCTAACTCTCTGATCTGTCCCAGAAGTTCGACGGCCGATTCCGTATTCTCCATGATCGAAGTCTCAGTCAGTTCCAGTTCAAGACTGGCCGGATCAAGCCTGGTTTCGTCGAGGATTTCCACCAGCCGCGCAAGAAAATTTTTCTGCTGAAAATGCCTGGCGGAAATATTCACCGCGATGCGCAGGCGGCCAAGCCCCTGCTCCTGCCACGCTCGCGTGCTGGCGCAAGCGGCGCGCATGACAAATTCACCGATATCCAAAATCAAACCGGTGTCTTCGGCCAGGCCAATGAATTTAGCGGGTAGCAGCAGACCAAGCTCCGGGTGCTGCCAGCGCACCAGCGCTTCCGACCCCACGATCTCCCCCGTCGCCAGATTCACGACCGGTTGGTAATAAGTAATGAACTCTTTATTTTCAACCGCGCGGCGCATGCTGGTCTCGAGCCCCAGGCGCTTGAGGGCGAGTGAATTCATATCCGCGGCATAGAATTGACAGTTGTTGCCGCCCTGCTTTTTCGCTCGATACAGAGCGGCCTCTGCGTTTCTTAAAATCGTACTGCTGTCGTCGCCGTTGGATGGGTACAGACTAATCCCGACACTGGTAGTGACGTAAACCTCGTGCCCGTCCAGGCGAAAAGGGGCCTTGAACACTTCAGTGATGGCCCGCGTGATCTCAGCGAGATCCGCCATCTCGTTAACCTCAGTTGCTAATAGCGCGAACTCGTCCCCTTCAAAGCGAGCGACTGTGTCGCCACGGGTGACACAGCATTGCAGCCGGGCCGCAGCCTCGCTCAACACAACATCACCGGCAGCATGCCCGAGGCTTTCGGTGACCTTCTTGAACCGATCGAGTGACACCAGCATGACGGCCACCAGATTCTGATTGCGCCGGGCGATCGCTAACGCCTGGGCACACCGATCGGCAAACAAAATTCGATTGGGAAGATCCGTCAGCCCGTCGTAAAAGGCGAGATGCTCAAGCTCGGCGGTGCGTTCTTTGACCAATTCCTCCAGATGGTTTTCATAGCGACGTTTTTGCGACAGCAAGCGATGATGAGCAAGGGCGCGACTCACCGCCGTCTCAACCAGGCGCAGATCCATCGGCTTAGTAATGTAGTCAAAGGCCCCGGCCCGCATGGCGTCGATGGCAAAGTCGATGGTCTGCTGGCCGCTGATCATCACCACCACCGTGTCGGGGGTCCGCTCCAAAATCCGGGGCACCAAATCCAGGCCGCTAATCCCTCCCATGTTGATGTCACTGAGGATCAGGTCGAACTTAATAGTGTGTAAGATCGCCAACGCCTCTTCCGCCGATCCGACGGTCGTGCAATCGTGGGTTCGACCCAAGAGGGCCCTGAGCAAGGCGCGAACCTGTTCATCGTCGTCTATGATCAGAATCGTTGTTTTTTCAGCTTTATCAATAGACATAAGTCTCATCAACTTTTCCTGCGGAAGAAAATGATCTCAGTTACTCAACACCAGTTCCGCATCCAGCACCTCGCGCACTTTCCTGACCAGAGCAGCGGGTGTAAATGGTTTTTGGATAAATTCCACATTCGAGTCCAACACGCCATGATGAACAATTGCTTCGTCGGTATAGCCGGACATGAACAGCACTCTCAATCCGGGCTGCTCTTTACTCAAACGATCGGCCACCTCTTTGCCGCTGGTCTCGGGCATGACCACGTCGGTGAGTAGCAAATCAACCGGCTCTGCTTGCTCTTGGCACAACTGAAAAGCTTCCGCGCCGCGACTCGCCTCCAAAACGTTGTAGCCCGCGTGCTCCAGAATCTTGCGCGCCAGGCCCCGCACAACATCTTCGTCTTCGACCAGCAGGATGGTTTCTGAACCGCCGACTACCGCATTTTCAACCGGCGCTTCGGCCTTCGGCGGCGCGGCTGCCAATCCCGGCAGGTAAACCTTGAAAGTTGTGCCATGACCCAACTCGCTATAAACCGAGATGTTTCCGCCGCTCTGCTTGATGATGCCGTACACCGTCGACAATCCCAGCCCGGTTCCCTTCCCTTTCTCTTTCGTCGTAAAGAATGGATCGAAGATTCGCGCCTGAGTTTTCCCGTCCATGCCGCTGCCGGTATCGCTTACCGCCAGCATCACGTAATTGCCGGGCGCGAAGCCTACGTGTTTGTTCGCATACTCCGAATCGAGTTCGACAGTCGCCGTTTCAATTGTCAGCTTCCCGCCCTGGGGCATCGCGTCTCTCGCGTTCACGACCAGGTTGACCAGCACTTGTTCGACCTGGCCCGGATCGGCTTTGATTTTCTTTAGCGCGGGATCCAGTTTGGCAGTGAGTCTAATGTCCTCTCCGATCAAACGCTGCAGCATCTTGTTCATGTCGGTGACGACGTCATTCATATTGATCGCGAGTGGCTGCAAGATCTGCTTGCGTCCAAAAGCCAATAGCTGACGCGTGAGATTGGCCGCCCGATCTCCGGCCTTCTTGACCTCTTCCAGGTAACCCCTGACCGGGTGATTCTCGTCGATGCGCTGCAGGGCCAAAGCGCTATAGCCGTTTATCGCCGTCAGCAGATTGTTGAAGTCATGGGCCACGCCTCCCGCCAATTGGCCAATGGCTTCCATCTTCTGCGACTGGCGCAGTTGATCCTCGAGTTGCTTGCGATGGGTAACGTCGCGGGCAATACCCTGCACGCCGATGGGCACTCCATCCTGGAAGACGAGCTTGGTGTTGGCCTCAACCGTAATCCGGTGGCCGTCCTTCGCGATTATTTCCATTTCATAGGCGGTGACGTTTTCGCCTGAAAGTTTCCGGGAAAGCATCTCGCGAGCTTTTGCCAGGAACTCGGGGGCGACGGTCTGGGTGACATTCAGGGCCAGGGCTTCTTCGAGCGTGTAGCCGGTAATCTGCTCGCCCGCCTGGTTCATCGAGGTGTAGTGACCATCAAGATCCTGCGAGTAAATGATGTCGTGCGCGTTCTCGACCAGGTCGCGATAGCGCTCCTCACTCTCACGCAGTGCATCCCCGGCACTCTTGCGTTCAGTAATGTCAGTGTTGGCGGCGATGGTGCCGACAATCTCGCCCGCGGGATTGCGATAAGGCGCGGCATTAACCTCCAGCCAAATCCAGGTCCCATCCTTGCGCCTGACGCGCATCTCATAGCGTCCGGAGAGGCCTTCTCCGCGCTGCCCGTTCCGTTTGAGAAAAGCCGGCCACTCGTCCGGAGGCAGCAGAAACTTGTAGCCATTTTTACCCAACACTTCTTCGCGCGTGTAACCAATCAATTCCGCCATTCGGGAGTTCAGGTAGAGAATCAAATCATCCAGGTCCGTGATAAAGATTCCTTCACCGAGGTTCTCGGCCACCATGCGAAACCGGGTTTCGGCTTCCTTCAAAGAATCTTCAGCCTGCTTACGCTCCGTAATATCTTCGATTGACCCTTCCATGAAAATCTCGTCGCCGTTGTCATCCCGAATACTCCGCCGGTTAACAGCCAGCCAGATTCGTTCGCCATCTTTGCGGAGAGCCGCCATTTCAAAGCCCTCGAGTAGTCCGCGTTCGAGTTGCCGTCGGGCGGCTTCATCGCGGTCTCCATGGTCCGCATAAATTTGATGTGCAATATCCGTAACGGTCGCAATCACGTCATCGGGTGACTCGTAGCCCAGAATGCGAGCGAACGCCGGATTGACAGTGAGGAGGCGTCCAGCGGGCGTGGACTGAAAAATTCCTTCGACTGCGTTTTCAAAGATCGAGCGATAGTTCCTTTCGGCTTCCTGCACCTGCGCGTAAAGCGACGCGCTTTCCAAAGCCGCTGCCGCGGTCCCGGCCAGGATGGTCAAGGCTTTCATTTGTCCCAGAGTGAAAGGACGCAGGCGATTGATCATGTTCAGATTGATGACGCCGACTAACTTGTTTGCGACTTGCAGAGGAACCGAGACAGCCGAGCGAATATCGGGTCTGGGCCAAAGGGCCACAAAACGATCGTCCTTGACCTCTCCGTTAAGGATCACAGCCTGGCGTTCGCGCGCAACCCAACTAGAGATACTCTCCTCGAGCGGAATGCGCTCACCCAGCAGTCGCTCACGCTTTTCACCTCGCACCGCGGCGACATAAAGCTCCTTGCCATCCCGAGTAGGCAAGAGGATGGATACCTCGTCAGCCTGACTCTGTTGCAAGGCCCCGTCGGCCAGTTTACTCAGCACGGTTTGGGGATCGAGGGTGAAGGCAATCGTTTCGCTGAGTTCGTGGATCGCCACCGCTTCCCGCAATTGCACATTCTCTAAACGGAGATGGCGGGTGTTCATCGCCCGCGTCAGGACGGGTAGAATGGCCTGCAGCCGAAAAGGCTTTAGCACATAGTCGAAGGTTCCGACTTTCATCGCATCGACGGCCGTCTGGATCGTACCCTGCCCCGTCATCACGATGCAGATCAGGTCAGAATCGATTCTCAGGCCTTCGCGCACGAGGCTAATGCCATCCATGCCTGGCATCATCAGGTCGGTAAGCAGGATGTCGAACGCCTGCTCGAGCAAAATCGCAACTGCTTCTTCGCCGTTATTGAACCCGACGGCTTCATAGCCGTGCGCGAGCAAGGCTTCGACGAGGATGTTCTTAAGCTCAACCTCGTCGTCGACAACTAAAATTTTACCGATGCTACCGTTCATGAAATTTTTTGGAGCGCGGGCCCATCCATAGTCGCGGGAAAGACAATGTGAACGGTCGTGCCGCACCCGGGCTCGCTTTTAAGATCGATCGTTCCTCCGTGCTCCTCGACGATGCGGCGGCAAATAGCCAGGCCCAGACCGGTTCCTTTACCCTCCATCTTGGTCGTGAAAAATGGGTCCCAAATCTTCTTAAGATTTTCAAGGGGTATGCCTTCGCCGGTGTCGGTAAAATCGAGATAGACGGCTTCGGCCTCATGTAACACTCCGGTCCTTGCGCGCACTGTCAGAGTTCCCCCTTGCGGCATTGCATCGCTCGCGTTTGTCAGCAGATTCAGAAACAGTTGGCGCAATTGCAGGTGGTCGGCCTGAATGGTCGGCAGCGGCTCGGCAAAATCGGTCAGGACTTCAATCTTGTGAGTGCGCAAATGGTAATTCACGAACTCGATCGACTTTTCGATTTCTTCACGCAGGTCGGCGGTTGAGACCTGGCGATGGCTGCGCCGGCTGAACTGGAGGAGGTTGTTGACCAGGGCCGCCATGCGATCAACTTCCTGCGTAATAATCTCGAGTGAATGGCGCTTGTTATCGTCTGCCCCCATGGGCATCAATAAGTTCTCAACGCGCAGGGCCACGGTCGCTAACGGATTATTCAGCTCATGAGCGATGCTGGCCGAGAGTTCCCCCATCGTGGCCAACTTGGAAGCCTGCCAAAGCTGCTGTGTGGTGGCCGACAACTCCGCCAGGGTGGCTTCCAGTTTGCGATTGCTCTCTTCCAGCGCCCTCTCTCCGCGCCGGCGCTCGGTGATATCCCGGATGTTGCACTGGATCACTTTCGCTTCGCCCACGGGATAGACGTTACTCACGACCTCGACTTCGATTACCAAGCCGGTGTGAGTCTTGAGCGGCAAGTCTTCGTAACGGACATAGCCCGCAATCTTGAGTTCTTCAAAGGTCTTTTTCGCCTCGTTAACGTCCTGAAAGAAGCCGATCTCCCAGAGTTCTTTCCCGATTAGATCTTCGTGAGAGTATCCCAGGATATTCATGATGTAGGGATTCGCATCGAGAATCTTCCCCGTCTCGGCATCCAGAATTAGGATTCCATCCTGAGCGCTTTCGAACAGCCGTCGATAACGAAGTTCCGACGCTTGACTGGCATCTTCTTTCAATTGTCGCTCCGTGATGTCTTCTGCAGAGACTAATTCAGCGGCTCGTCCGCCAAAGCTGATCGCATGAGACGTTATCTCCGCTTTTATGATTGCGTTGTTCTTAATTCGGTGACGCCACATTCCTCTATGATTCCGACCCTTCACTGGCCGGACGAGGGCGCGCATCAATTCCGGCATTTCTTCAATCTCGCCGATGTCTGCGATTGTCATAAGCAGGAACTCTTCCCGTGAAAATCCGTAGTGGCAGATGGCCGCTTCATTAACCGCCATGAACTTCAGAGTCTCGCGATCGAACACCCACATTGGCAGCGGACTGTGATCGAACAGCAGCCGGTATTGTTGCTCGGACCGCGACAAAGCCTGCGTCGCGTTCCTCCGTTCGGTTATGTCCCGAGTAATTTCAATTACGTAGATGTGGTCTGGTTCGTGCACCAATGCCATGCGGCTTTCAACGGTTATCCGCTTCCCCAACCGAGTAACGTGTTCAAGTTCACCCTCCCATTTAGCATCCTGAGCCAAGGCGCCGACTAACGCGTCAACGCCGCCATTGGGATTAGTGCGCAACAGTTCATGAGGACTCTTTCCCAGCGCTTCTGCGCGGCTGAAACCATAGACGCGCTCAGCGCCCGGATTCCAAAACGTGATTGGCCCGTTCCAATCCCACACAATTACAGCGTCGTAGGTTTGATCGAAAAGTCCAGCCTTGGCCTGGATCTCGTGCTGGGAGTAGGCCAGCTTATCCACCATCAGGTTGAAGGCACTCGCCAATTGCCCAAGCTCATCACTCTGCAGAACTTTCACCTTTCGAGAATAGTCCCCGGCGCCGATGGCGGACGCAGCTGCCGTCAAAGCATGAAGCGGACCAGTAATGTTTCTGGTAAATAGGACCCCGCCCCCGACCCCAAACAGGAATAACACAGAGCCTATCAGCAGCATGCGAGTAAGGAACTGATGGGCTGGGGTAAGGAATACTCGATCCGGCGTCTCAACCACGATGTACCAGGGCGTGCCGGCGATGGGCCGCCCGGCGGCCATCACCGACTGATGGTCCCGAACGTAATGAGTCACCTCGGGAATTGAACCTGAACTCACTGGAGGTTTGGGCACGAGTTTTTCCAGGTCAGTAAAGACGTCTCCACTACGATTACCGAAATACAGGGCCGTTTGGCTGCCGAGCAGATCAGCCACTTCTTTACGAATATTGGAAGCCGGGGCGACGCGACGCCACCTCACGAGAAAGCCAATGGGCTTTGCGGTTCCATTCTTGACCGCCGCCGTCAACGAGAATGCAACGACGTCCTTGATTACACGGATGGGACCGTCCGATCGAAATGGCTCAGCCGCGCACTGCGCAAACTCATTGTCCAAATCAGAAGTTGCGGCTGACAAACCATCCGGCTCTGTTAGAACGAGCGCGCGGTTGGCGCTCCATAACTCGACTTGCAAGCTGTTGGGATCACGAGCGGTGCTAAATTCCTGCAGAACGGCAACCGCGGCGGGCCTTGTGCTCGCTGAAGGAGATTGAAGAAAAGCAAGAATGGCCGGGTCGTTCGCCGCCGAGGAGGTCTTACCCAGGAGAATTGGATTCGCTTTTTCTGATTGCGTAGCAAACTGCTCGGTTAGAGTCAGCAATCGCTCGCGGCCAACTGCCAGAGCAGACTCTTTGACTGAGCGGTACGATGCCCAGATAGCGGCCAGAATGACAGTGAACAGGATGGCGCCGATTATTAATGGCAGGCGATATTTAATCGGCAAGTTAGCAAAAGAAAAGCGCGACCGCCGCACGATTGAATAATCAATTTGCGGCCCGGACTGTTTATTTTGCCAATTGCGGTTGTTCATTGATCGAGAAAAATCGAGGCGGGGATTTTCTAACCACCATGAGTAAAAAAGGATGGGCGTATCGCCACACGACTACTGCGGAGATACGCCTACATCTTAGAAAGCCTACTTCTGAAAACTCTGTGAACGGGTTGATCGTCCTCACTTCAGGGCAAAAGACTTACGTGCGTAGACGAGATGTTCGCTTTTGACAAGGGCAATCGATATGCCCCATTGGGGAGTAACTCCGCGGCAGGATTTCCGGCAGCCAAAAGTTGAAAGAAGGACGCCGTGCTCGCCCCCGAAACGGCGCCCTCCTTCTTACGCGGTGTGCCGTCCCGACGGCTCTCCCGCGATCCCTTGATTCCGATAGCACGCTCGACAGAAAATCCTGGACGGAACTTTTTCGGCAGTACTCTGTTGTTTGTAGCGAGGTTTCGAAGGGAAACGACCTGTCGGGCAGGTCTCGATTCGATTAATTCTTCGCTCGTGGCTCAGTGATAATGCGGGGGCCAGTTTAGCTGCCTGAGCAAGCAGTGCTGCAACCGATTTCAATTACGACTACCATCGATTTCGTCCGCAGTGGATCTCAAGTCGTGCTGCTACCCTATGCTCCTTCAAGAGTTCGCACAATTAGGAAATGCCTTAGCTTGTAGTCGGGACAACCCTGAATGTTCGAAAAATTTTTCGGCGTCTGTACGCTACGGCACAAACAAAAAAGATTATTTCGTTGGAGTAAATTGCTCACACAACATTCCCGTGATGAGTCAGTTGCGTTTCGATCGCGACGCAGCAGCGCTGGCTAAATTTTGATTATAATTTTATTTTTTAGATCACTGTCCAATTCCTTGCATGGTGTCATCGGAAATCTCCCTATTGCTAAGGGCCGACACATGGGCCATAGTGTTTGAAAGAGTGTAGCCCCCTTACTTTATCTTCTCTTTTAGGGTCGTCCGTTACTTTACCTTCTCTTACGGAAGGATGCCCCCAGTGTTAGACCTACGTCAGGCAGAGGCTCAACAGGTACTCGATGAACTCTGGAAAGAACAAATGCTCCCCTTCCAGCTAACGGCCGAAAAAATATCCAAAGAGATCGACGAGTACACTATCCATTTCTTCGATTCCCGGATGCGGTCGGTCTGCGTTCCGCGCGCTATAGATCCTCCATTCAAGGAGTCTGTGCGAATCGCTGTGTTGGATCGGGTGGCGAGGATGAGCGGCCCCCTGCCTCGAGGCTTCGTTTGATAAAAACCCTTACTGCAATAATTGATTGGGACGTTCCGGTGCTCGTCATTCCACGACGCCTCCCAACCGCATAAGCTACTGACGTATTAGCCTAAAACGACCGAAATCTGAACGGGCTTACCCTGGATTGGTCTGAGATCCTAAGCAAGCGGGAATTAGTGAGTCCCCTTGCCCTCCTTTGTTTAGGGAAGTTACAAGCAGAACGGATGTATAATCGCCCGGAATATGGAAACGCAACCAGCAATAGCCGGGCGCGCGCCGACTAGCACCACAGATGCACGTAGTGTCAGATCCTCGGCCGTTCAGCGGGAGCTAGGGCAGTTTCTCACACCAAGACACATCGCTGACCTAATGGCCTCGATGTTCCTAGCGGCCCCGCCCGAAATCAGGCTGTTAGATGCCGGCGCCGGTACTGGGAATCTGACGGAGGCGCTAGTCCGTCACCTCTGCGCTATCGGTGGGACGAAGCGAATCATCGTAACTGCGTACGAACTTGACGTGAGTTTGATCGCTGCCTTGCGAGATACGTACGACCGCTGCCAACAGGAGTGCGAACGCGCTGCGATTGAATTTACAGCTAAAGTTCATAACGAAGACTTTGTTAGTTCGGCGGTATCAATTCTTAGAGGTGACTTGTTTTCTTCTGAGCGTCCGCTCTTCAACTCAGCGATCGTTAATCCGCCCTATCGTAAACTCAGAAGTGATTCCAGGTCGCGCCTATTGTTGCGCTCGATCGGAATAGAGACGAGCAACTTCTATTCGGCGTTTACTGCCCTCATCATCAGGCTGCTTGTCGGGAATGGTGAACTTGTCGCGATTACCCCGCGAAGCTTCTGTAACGGACCATACTTTCGACCATTTCGAACTGAGCTACTAGATAGTATGTCGCTACGCCGCCTTCATCTCTTCGAGTCGAGATCGGCGGCATTCGGCAAGGACAATGTCCTCCAGGAGAACCTCATCCTACACGCAGTAAAGGAACAGTCAACACCTCATGAAGTCATGATTTCGAGCAGCAGTGGACAAGAGAATGCGCCCGTCAAAGAGCGCCTCGTCGGTTTTCCAGATGTAGTCGCTTACAACGATCCGGAACGGATCATTCATATACGCGTGAAGGAGCATCAAAATCAGCATCCGGATAGTGGACGCGTTCAGGCTAAGCTGAGCGATCTCGGGTTGAGCGTCTCGACTGGAAGAGTCGTCGACTTTAGGGCAAAGATATTTCTTCGTCGCCAACCTGCTGTTGACACAGCGCCGCTCATTTACCCATCTCACTTCGACGGTGCGACCGTTGCCTGGCCCAAGGAAGGCTCTCGCAAACCGAACGCGCTTTTGGTTGCTGATCAAACGCGAGCTCTTCTTGTGCCTTCGGCATTCTACGTTCTCGTTAAGAGGTTCACCTCGAAGGAAGAGCGCCGGCGCATAGTGGCATCGGTTTACGATCCGAAACGAATAAACGCCAAGTGGGTGGCCTTTGAAAATCATCTAAACTATTTCCATGTGAACGGCGGAGGCTTGTCAAGATCCTTGGCCAAGGGATTAGCAGCGTTTCTCAATTCAACACTCGTCGACTCGTACTTTCGCGAGTTCAGCGGTCATACACAGGTAAATGCGGCCGATCTGCGCAGGCTAACGTATCCAAGTAAGGCGGCGCTTGAGGAGTTGGGCCGCAAGATACAACACGAGCTGAATCAAGCTGAGCTGGATAAGTTGGTAGAAGCAAACCTCTATTGATGATAAACAAGAGACGAGGAACTCTGGCGTTGGCGCGTGCGCGAAAGTTGAAGGAAGCTGTCGAAATCCTGACCGCGCTCAGCTTTACCGGGCGACAGTGCAATGAGGTAGCCGCCTACACTCTGCTGGCCCTTGTGGGTCTAAGACCAACCGACGCCTGGAGCGATGCAGCCGATCCGCTTCGCGGCATCACTCCTATAATAAACTTCATCGCTGAGTTCTATGGCATACGTTACGCTCCGAACACGCGGGAAACCATTCGAGACGAAGCGGTAAAGTATTTCGTGGGTTCGGGGTTGTTGGTTCGAAACCCGGACGACTCAAAACGGCCGACAAATAGCGGAAAGACCGTTTACCAGGTGGAGAAACATGCGCTCGCACTCTTTCGCTCGTTCGGTAGCGCCATGTGGCCCAAGCGTCTCAAGGCATACTTGACGAGCCGCGTGACCATTCATCGAGAGCTGGGTCGCCAGCGCACCCTCGTTCGTATCCCAGTCGTCCTTCCGTCAGGGGAAACTGTGACTCTATCCCCCGGTGGCCAGAATCCCCTTATCAAAAACGTAATCGAAGAATTCTGTCAAAGATTTGTGCACGGGGGTATAGTCGTTTACATAGGTGATGCAGAGGACAAATTTCTCCATCTGGATGCGACTTACTTGAAGAAGTTAGGAGTGACCATTTCGGCTGCTGCGAAGATGCCTGACGTCGTGGTTCACGATACTAAGCGAAATTGGTTACTACTCGTTGAGGCAGTCACAAGCGCTGGTCCGGTAGACGGAAAAAGGCGCAATGAATTGAAGCAACTATTTTCGGGATGCGCCGCCGGACTGGTCTTCGTCACTGCGTTTTCAACGCGCGCGGCAATGCGGAGTTTTCTGACCCAGATATCGTGGGAGACAGAAGTGTGGATAGCTGAGAATCCCGATCATCTCATTCACTTTAATGGCGAACGGTTCCTCGGTCCGTACGCTGACGTAATGGGAACACTGGCGCAGCACCCTAAAGGTCCCTGAAGTTTTGGTGGAAGTATCGCTTCACAGGTTTTTTAATGAGGATTCTTCTCTCCCTTCTTCTTCGCCTCGGGTGCACCCTTACGCGCTGCGGCGTCCTCGAGGTCTGAATTGATCTCGCCTCCGATCAGAATCGATGCGCCCGTCAGATAGAACCAGAGCATGAGCACGATCACAGCGCCCATCGAACCGTAGGTCTTGCTGTACGAATCAAAAAAGTGAAGGTAGAGGCGGAATCCTAAAGAAACCAGGAGCCATAGAGCCAGCGCGGCAACCGACCCAGGCGTCACCCACTTCCAATCCTGGTCCTTGAGATCCGGCGCCCAATAATAAATCAGTTCGAAACCCAACAGGAGGAAGACCAGAACAATCGGCCATTGCAGAATTTTCCAGCCAACCGAGAAGACCGCGCCAAAGCCGTAGCTGGCCGCCAGTCCATCAGCGATCCTGCCGCCATAGAGCACGAGTACCAACGCCGAGATGATCAGGAACGCCAAAACAATTGTGAGCCCTACGGCCGTAAGCCGTTGCTTCCACCAGGGTCTCGATTCTTCAACGTGATAAGCGACGTTGAGCGAGTCGCTAATGGCGCCCATGCCGTTCGACGCGGCCCACAACGCGGCGATAATCCCGAACGAAATTTTTCCACCGCCGCTCGCGCTGCTCACTTCAAACATTGTCGTGCTCACCAACTGAGAAGCGGATCCCGGCAGGACTTTGCCCAGATAATTGAAGAGGCTGTGCCGCAGTCCGGTGCCCGAGCCAATGATCACGCCGATGAGCGAAGTGAGAAAGAGCAGCAAAGGAAACAGAGCGAGCAAGAAGTAATAAGCCAACTGTGCCCCGCGACCGAAAATCTTATCCTTGCCGATGTCCGTCCAGACACGCCGGGCCAGGCGCTGCCAATTCCCTTTGCGTGAGTTCCAAAAAGCGGCCATCTTGAACAGCTTCTAGTTCTTTCTTGTATGCATCCTAAACACAATCTTTGAGCAAACGTCCCTGGGCAAGCATCGTACCAAGACGGCCCATAAAGTTGTTTGTCATCCTTGTGTGCGAAAGCGTATTTACAGCCATTTGATTCCTCTATATAAGGACAATTATCCGCCCCGACAACTGCTAGCCTTTGGAGGTTCCCCAGGATGCAAGCAGTCAGACCCCGCATTCTCTGCACTGAGGATGATCGTGATACCCGCGAGCTGATTACCCTCATCCTAACGGGCGCCGGATTTGAAGTCATCTGCACTGAAACATCCGGCGATGCGCTAGCCTTCGCCAAAACCCAAAACTTTGATCTGTTCTTGGTCGACAACTGGATGCCCGGTCTTTCCGGGACTGAGTTGTGTGAGGCACTCCGAAAGTTTGATGAAACGACCCCGATACTTTTCTATTCAGGCGCCGCATATGAAAAGGACAAGGACGCCGCTCGTATGGCTGGCGCGCAAGGATACTTGGTTAAGCCAGCGAACTTTGATGAGCTGGTAGCCGAAGTAGCTCGGTTAATCGCGGAATCCAGGATCTTCCACGCATTCGCGTGATCGTGGCCTAAAAAGCCGCTTGATCAAATTCCTGCCTCCGCGGGATCGCGGGCGACGAATTGTGTTCCCTCATCCGTCTGGGAGAGGCAGCCGGATCGCAGCAATCCTGAAAATGTTCCTTTTTCCCCTCCGTTTCGCCGCCATCTCGTCCCTTTATGCCCCGGTTAAAAACGCGCGAACCTGCGCGACTCCCTTGCTACTTGCAGTGCCCTTCGGATCACGCAACGCTTACTACTAGCATTTTCATCTTTTTCGTTGCACTGGATTTATCAGGCGGTCACTTGGAACCATAGTTGCTGACACCCTCCTCGTCGGTGCTATCTGGGTGCGCCTGATAATTTGAAAAGCCGTCGTCTTAATTCACTCGCTTAGCTCATCACTTCTATCGGAGTTCACTGACGCCGGGATGGCGGCAGTGCAAATCATATCTATAACCTTACATCTGAAGCCTTGCCCAAATATCACCTCGACTAACCAGCGACTAGTCCTCGCCAAGTCTAAACTCTTGATTGGGAGCAACAGGATCCAAATGGTAATTGACAACTCTAATCTGAAATTGCGCGAGCAAAAAGTTACTTCTCACGGCGACCCCATCGCGTTGAAGATCGTCACCGAAGTGCGGCGCGAAGAAGCTCTGCTGAAAGCGGGCGCCTTACAGAGCGCGATTTTCAACAGCGCCAACTTCTCCAGCATTGCCACGGACGCGAAGGGCGTCATTCAGATCTTCAACGTCGGCGCCGAACGCATGCTGGGCTACACGGCCGCCGAAGTCATGAACAAGATCACGCCAGCCGACATTTCCGATCCGCAGGAAGTGATCGCACGCGCCAAAGAGCTGAGCGTCGAACTGGGAACCCCGATTACTCCAGGCTTTGAGGCCTTGGTGTTCAAGGCATCGCGCGGCATCGAAGATATCTACGAGCTCACCTACATCCGTAAGGACGGCAGCCGCTTCCCGGCGGTCGTGTCGGTCACGGCCTTGCGCGACGCGCAGGAAGCCATCATCGGTTATCTGCTGATTGGCACGGACAACACGGCGCGCAAGCACGCGGAAGAGGCGCTCGTCAAAGCGGGCGCCCTGCAGAGCGCGATTTTCAATAGCGCCAACTTCTCCAGCATCGCCACGGATGCGAAGGGCGTCATTCAGATCTTCAATGTCGGCGCCGAGCGGATGCTGGGCTACACGGCTGACGAAGTGATGAACAAGATCACGCCCGCTGACATCTCCGATCCGCAGGAAGTCATCGTGCGCGCCGAAGCTCTCAGCGTCGAGTTGGGAACCTCGATTGCGCCGGGCTTCGAAGCCCTGGTGTTCAAGGCCTCGCGCGGCATCGAGGATATCTACGAGCTGACTTACTTCCGCAAGGATGGGAGCCGCTTCCCCGCGGTCGTGTCGGTCACGGCGCTGCGCGATGCCCAGGACGCCATCATCGGTTATCTGTTGATTGGCACTGACAACACCGCGCGCAAGCAGGCGGAAGAAGCGCTGCTCAAGGCGGGCGCCCTGCAGAATGCGATTTTCAATAGCGCTAACTTCTCCAGCATTGCCACAGACGCAAAGGGCGTCATTCAGATCTTCAACGTCGGCGCCGAGCGGATGCTGGGCTACACGGCCGACGAAGTGATGAACAAGATCACGCCGGCCGACATTTCCGATCCACAGGAAGTGATCGCGCGGGCGAAAGCGCTGAGCATCGAACTCGAGACCTCGATCGCGCCGGGCTTCGAAGCCCTCGTGTTCAAGGCCTCACGCGGCATCGAGGACATCTACGAGCTGACCTACATTCGCAAAGACGGCAGCCGGTTCCCGGCAGTGGTGTCAGTCACGGCCCTGCGCGATGCCCAGGGTGGAATCATCGGCTATCTCCTGATCGGAACAGACAACACAGCGCGCAAGCAGATCGAGGCAGAGCAGCTCCAACTCGGTCAGCGCCTGCGCGACCACCAGTTCTACACTCGCTCGTTGTTCGAAGCCAACATCGACGCGCTGATGACCACCGATCCCTCCGGCATCATCACCGACATCAACAAACCAATGGAGGCGCTCACCGGTTGCACGCGTGACGAACTGATCGGCGCGCCGTTCAAGGGCTACTTCACCGATCCGGACCGGGCTGAGGCTGGCATCAAGCTGGTGCTGAGCAAAAAGAAGGTCACCAACTACGAGCTGACCGCGCGCGACAGAGACGGAAAGGAAACCGTGGTGTCTTACAACGCGACGACCTTCTATGATCGGGACCGGCGGCTGCAAGGCGTGTTCGCCGCGGCGCGCGACGTTACCGATCGTAAACGGGTCGAGGAAAAGTTAAAACTCTATTCCGATAAGTTAGAGCGCAGCAACCGCGAGTTACAGGATTTCGCTCAAGTCGCCTCCCATGATCTTCAGGAGCCGCTGCGAAAAATTCTCTCCTTCGGTGATCGGCTCAAAACAAAAGCGAGCGGATCGCTCGACGAGGATTCCCAGAATTACCTCCAGCGAATGTGCAATGCCGCGGCCCGGATGCAGACCCTGATCACCGACCTGATGGCGTTCTCAAAGGTTGAGACCAAGGGCCAGGCTTTCGTGCGGACTGACCTGGGTGTCATTGCCAGAGAGGTTAGCGCCGATCTGGAGACAAGGATCGAACAGGCTGGTGGACGGGTCGAGATTGAAGCGCTTCCGGTCATCGACGCCGACCCGATGCAGATGCGGCAACTGCTACAGAATCTAATCGGCAACTCTCTCAAGTATTACCGTGTCGGAGTCCCCCCTATCGTCCGGATCTACAGCAAGAAGGTCCCGAAGACGACGGAGTCCACGGACGAGATGGCTCCCCGGAAACTCTGTGAAATCATGGTAACGGATAACGGCATCGGGTTTGATGAGAAGTACCTCGACCGCATCTTCACCGTCTTCCAGCGACTGCACAAGAAAGGTGAATACGAGGGCACGGGAGTAGGTCTCGCCATCTGCCGCAAAATAGTCGACCGCCACGGTGGAACCATCACCGCCCGTAGCACTCCCGGTCAGGGCACGACCTTCGTTGTGACCATGCCGGTTACCCAACCAAAGTAGTAGCAGCGACGAGGGATTAAGTGATGAGACGCGAAAATTCTAATCTGGAATTGCGAGAGAATCGGGCCCTGGATTACTTCCAAAACATCGTCGCGACCGTGCGCGAGCCACTAGTCATCCTCGATTCCGACTTGCGCGTGAAGAGTGCGAGCCGCTCCTTCTATCAGACATTCAGTGTCACGAGAGAGGAGACCGAAGGGCGCCTCATCTACGAACTTGGCGACCGGCAGTGGGACATTCCTGCCTTGAGAAGACTGCTCGAAGAGATCCTTCCCGAGCATACCGAGTTCGATGCCTTCGAGGTCGATCATATATTCCCGCGCGTGGGGCGGCGGGTGATTTTGCTCAACGCCCGCCAGGTCGTCACTGAAGAGCGCAGCGCGACCATGATCCTATTAGCTATAGAAGACATCACTGACCGCAAGAGAGAAGCGCAAATCCTGCGCGAGAGTGAGGAGCGCCTCCAGACCATAATCGAAAATCTCCACGAAGGCCTGGTAATCTCCGCTCTCGACGGCCAATTGACTCATTTTAACCAGGCCGGATTAGCGATGCATGGGTTTTCCAGTCTGGAAGAGGGCCTGCTGAAGCTTCCCCAGTTTCACGAGATCCTCGAGCTATCCACACTTGATGGCCTGGTCCTAAAGTCTGAAGAATGGCCTCTGGCACGGGTGATCGCCGGTGAAATTCTGACGAACTACGAGGTTTGCTTGCGGCGCATCGACAAGGACTGGCAAGCCATCTTCAGTTACAACGGCGCGATCGTTAAAGCGCCCAACGGCCAGCCGCTCGCCTTCCTCACCATCACTGATATTACCAAGCGCAAAGGAATCGAGGCGAAGTTAAGTCTCTACTCCGCCAAGTTGGAGCGCAGCAACGCTGAGTTACAGGATTTCGCGCAGGTCGCTTCCCACGACCTCCAGGAGCCGCTGCGAAAGATTCTGGCTTTTGGTGATCGGCTCAAGGCCAAAGCCGGCGAGTCGCTCGATAAAGAGTGTCGAGATTATCTTCAGCGGATGTTTAATGCGGCGGGCAGGATGCAGACTCTGATCACCGACCTGATGACATTCTCCAGGCTTGAGACTAAAGCGCAGACTTTCGTCGCCGCGGATCTGGGTTTGATCGCCAGAGAGGTCAGCGCCGATCTGGAGACACTGATCGAAAAGACCGGCGGGCGCGTCGAGATTGAAGAACTTCCTACTGTCGACGGCGACCCGAGCCAGATTCGGCAACTGCTGCAGAACCTAATTGGCAACTCGCTCAAGTATCACCGCCCAGGCGTTCCGCCTCTCATCCGGATCTACAGTCAACGGCTGAATGAGCGGCGCCGCGATTCCCTAAACAAGAATGGCGGCCTGCCCCAGCAACTCTGCCAAATCTTAGTCACGGATAACGGCATCGGGTTTGACGAAAAGTATCTCGACCGCATCTTTACGATGTTCCAGCGCCTGCACAAGAAAGATGAATACGAGGGTACCGGAGTAGGTCTCGCCATCTGCCGCAGGATAGTCGATCGGCATAACGGGAATATCACGGCTCGTAGTAAGCCAGGCGAGGGCACAACCTTCATAGTGACTATGCCAATCAAACAACCCAAAGAGGTGGAAGTATTATGAGAATGGAACGCAAACCAATCGTCATTCTGCTCGCTGATGACGACGAAGAAGACCGCATGTTAGCTTGCGATGCGCTGGCCGAAAGCCGCCTGTCCAATGACATCACGTGCGTCACGGACGGCGAAGACTTGATGGACTATCTGAACCACCGGGGTAAATACGCACCACCGGCCGAAGCGCCCCGTCCGGGCTTGATCCTGCTCGACTTGAATATGCCGAAAAAGGACGGACGCGAGGCCTTGCGGGAAATAAAGTCCAACCCCGAACTACGGCAAATCTCGGTTGTGGTGCTGACTACGTCGAAGGCCGAAGAGGACATCTACAGCAGCTACGACTCAGGAGCGAGTTCGTTCATCAGCAAGCCCGTGACTTTCGAAGGCCTCGTCGAAGTCATGAAGGGGCTGGGCCGGTACTGGTTCGAGATTGTCGATCTTCCCCGAGAGCCGGACCAGGGAAGGTGGAAATGAAGGGCCCGATCAAAGTCCTCCTCATCGACGACGACGAGGACGATTTCATTCTCACCCGCGACCTGCTTTCCGAAGTGCCGCTCGGCAACTATGCACTCGAGTGGGCATCCTCCTACGAGAAAGGTTTAGAGGTGGCCGCGCGCCGGGAACATCATGTCTGTCTGGTGGACTACCGTCTCGGCGAACGCAGCGGCGTGCAGTTAATTCGTGAGGCCCGCGAATCTCGGCTAACCACGCCGATGATCCTGCTCACCGGACAGGGTAATCGCGAGGTAGACGTGGAGGCGATGGAGGCCGGGGCGACCGGCTATCTGCTCAAGGATGAAACGGCCGGCGAACGTCTGGATCGATCGATCAGATATGCGGTTGAACTAAATACCGAGCGCTGTCGCGCCGAAGAAGCACTCGGCGCCTACGCCCAGGATATTACTGAGCGAAAGCTAATCGAAGTTGAACTCGAACAAGCACGCGACGCGGCATTGGAATCAGTGCGACTCAAATCAGAGTTCCTCGCCAATATGAGCCACGAAATCCGCACCCCCATGAACGGCATAATCGGCATGACCGGTCTGCTCCTGGCGACAGAACTTTCGTCCGAGCAGCATCGCTTCAGCGAAACCATCCGATCGAGCGCTCAAGCTCTGCTGAAGATCATTAACGACATCCTGGACTTTTCGAAGATCGAAGCAGACAAGCTTCGCTTTGAAGCGCTGGAGTTCGATTTGCTCCACACCGTCGAGGGCACGCTGGAATTACTCAGCGCCCGGGCGCAGGAGAAACATATTGAATTGGGCTTGCTCTTTGACCAGGACGTACCGAGGTTCCTGCGTGGTGACGAGGGACGTCTGCGTCAGGTACTCACCAACCTGGTCGGCAATGCGCTCAAGTTTACGGAGCACGGAGAAGTGGTGATCCATGTAGTGAGCGAGAGCGTCAGCGACACACACGCGCGCGTCCGTTTCAAGGTGAGCGACACCGGGATCGGCATTTCTCAGGCAGCACAAGCCAGGGTCTTTGAAGCTTTCTCGCAGGCCGATGGGTCCACGACCCGCAAGTATGGTGGGACGGGCCTCGGGTTGGCCATCTCGAAGCGGTTGATCGAGATGATGAATGGAGAGATAGGCTTCGAAAGCACTCCGGGTCAAGGTTCAAATTTTTGGTTTACCGCGGGCTTTGAGAAGCAGCGGGAAGAAACCGTCGTCTCCTCCGGCCAGAGAAATACACTCAAGGGATTGCGAATGCTGATTGTGGACGATAGCCCCACGACACGGAGATCTCTTATCGACCGCACGATCTCCTGGGGAATACTCTCGCGTGAAGCGGAGTGTGGCGCGGAAGCCCTGGCCATGATGCGAGCAGCGGCGGTCCGCGGAAAAGGTTACGATCTGGTCGTGGTTGACGCGGAACTACCCGACGAGGGCGGCTTTGAATTGGCGCGATCGATTAAGGGAGATCCGGAGATCGCCGCCGTCGAACTGCTGCTGATGGCTTCACTGGGAGAGCGAGGACAGGGCGAGAAGGCCCGTGAAGTCGGGGCCGTGGCGTATTTGACGAAACCGATCCAACAATCGCAACTCTTCGATTGTCTCGTCACCATCATAAACCAACCTGCCGCACTTAATGGAGTGCCTGCTCTGTCGACAAAGGTGACCAAGCACAGACTTAGAGAAGAGAAGTTTCCGATCTCCTTGCAGGGGCGCATTCTCATCGCCGAAGACAATGCGGTGAATATGGAGGTGGCCATCTCCTACATGGAGAAACTCGGATTGCACGCCGATATGGTAGCGAACGGCCTGGAGGCCATTGAGGCATTGAACGAGATTCATTACGACGTGGTGCTAATGGACTGTCAGATGCCTGAGATGGACGGCTATGCGGCCACCGGCGTCATTCGTCAGCGCGAAGGCGCCGGGCCGGAACGCACTCCAATCATCGCCATGACCGCCAATGCCATGCGAGGCGATCGGCAGCGGTGTCTCGAGGCCGGCATGGACGACTACATCAGCAAGCCCATCGACGCGGAAGAGTTGTTCACTGTACTCGAACGCTGGCTGCCACAATCCGCCAAACCCTCTGGGAACACGAACAAGAAAGAAGTCGCGTTAACCGCCACCCACGTGACCGACCGACACGTGACCGAAAGACTCAACCTCTTCGAGCAGGAGTTCAGCAGCGCCATGGTGGTCCGGCTGATCGATAAGTTCCTGCCCGACACAGCGCAGCGACTGGTGGTCCTGCGCCAGGCAGTGGAAGCAGCCGACGCGCCCGCCGTAGCCCGCGCGGCCCACGGGCTAAAAGGAAGTTACGGCAACATCGGTTCTCAGGAGGCGGCGGCGCTTTGCCTCCAATTGGAACAGCAGGCGCGCCTGGGTTCGGTGCTCGAGGCCGACGGCAAATTGCGTAATTTAGAAGAAGACTTTCCCCGTCTTACTTTGCAGCTTGAGGCTCAAAAGAAGACTTCACCCGTTTGATGATCAACCTGAAAGGAAGAAACAACATTGCTTAATCGACCCATACAAAACACGAAGCGGATACTAATCGCGGACGACGATCCGGTCATTCTTGATATCGTTCAAGTGTTGGTTGAGTGCGAAGGCTATGATGTCGTGACAGCTCTCGATGGGCGCGACGCCTATCGAATTCTCCATAAGGACTCGGATTTCCGGGCCGTTATTTTGGACATGGTAATGCCGCACCTGGAAGGGTCGGACCTGCTTCATCAAATGCAGACCGAGAAGCGTCTGAGCCGCATACCGGTCATCATCATGAGCTCCTCAGATGATTTTAAAGTGTTGTCGCAAGGCATTGGAGCCGGCGCTGTGGCGTTCATCCCGAAGCCCTTCACTCCGGATCAGATGCGCAACGTGCTCCGATTGGTAACACTGAGGGATCACCCATCTCGTAACCTGTCTCTGTTTCCCGTTGACCCTGGGACGATCCTGAAGCCGGCGGCGAAACCTCTAAGAGTGCTATTGATCGAAGACAATCCCGGCGAAGCTTTTGTAATCAAGTCGACGCTTCTAAAAGCAGCGGCGAAGACCCCACACCTCTCAACTATCGAGATCTCACGTGCCGAGCTGCTCTCCGGCGGCATTGAGCAGGTCCTTGCCGGGGAGGTCGATGTCGTCTTGCTGGATCTATCTCTGCCCGACTCTGAAGGCTTGAGTACGCTTACGACGCTGCTCGAACAATACGCCGGAGTACCCATCGTGGTCCTGACGGGAAGCGACGATGCGACGTTAGCCAGCGAGGCCATAAAATTAGGCGCGAAGGGCTATCTCGTGAAAGGTCAAGTCGACGAGCCAGCCATGATCCGAGCTGTCCGCGATGCTTTTGAAAGTAAACAAGCAAGCGCACACCTGTACCAGGTGATGTCCTAAGCTAAACCCGCCTGCTGATTGAAAGAATGATCCACAAAAGCACACGAGCGAACACTAAGACTCGTAAGTGAGTTTCGTGGATCGTTTTTGAATTCCGTCCGAAACTGCGGGACAGGCAGATAGAGAAAAAGAAATACTGTGGCGTTCCAAAGAGGATGAGACCAGGGATTACTCGATCTTCACCAGGCCGGTTCTGATCGCAAAGCGAACCAGCCCGGCCACCTCGTGAATGTTGAGACGTTCCATGAGTTGCGCCCGGTGTGATTCGACTGTCTTCACACTGATACGCAAGAGGAGGGCTATATCTCTGGTGCTGTTGCCCTCTGCAATCAGAGTCAGGATCTCGCGCTGGCGCGGAGTGAGCGTCTTGAGCAACCGGGCTTGTTCGGTTTCCTTCGCTTGTTGCAGGATTGTCTTTTTGTCGACCTCGCGCGAGATAAAGGTCTCCCCGGCTGCGACAGTTCTGATTGCTTCCTGGAGTTCAACGCTGGCGGCGCTCTTCGGAAGATAGCCGACGGCGCCGGCGCGCAGGGCCTGCGACGCGTACTGGCCGGTCTCGTGCACTGTGATCACAATCACTCGCACACTCGGGAAACGCTTTACACTTTCTGCCAGTACTTGAAAGCCGTTCAACCCGGGCATGGCGACGTCCAGCAAAGCGATATCGGGTTGCACTTCCTCAATCCGTCGCAATGCATCCTCGCCATTAGCGGCTTCGGCTACAACTTCGACGCCTTCCATCCCATTGATTAGAGATCGAATGCCCGCGCGGACCAGCGCATGATCGTCGATTAGCAAAACACGAATTGGTTTCACTTTTGTTCCTGTTGCCGAATCAAGTTGGTTCTAGGTTCCAAGAGGGGGAGAATTTGAGAGGTTGCACACAAGTCTTGAACGCAAGCCGGGTAAGGTTTGTTCCCTCTCCATTAATCAGCACGCATCAATTAGTGCTGAATACAGTAGATCTTTTGTACATCTGAACTTTAACCTAAGCAAGAAACAGGGACAATCAGGAATATCCTTAGGCGATGGGAGTAGCAAAGCAGCAAGCTACAGATGCAGATCAATTAGATCGATCTTGACCGCATAGCGGACCAGACCGGCAACATCACGCACTCCGATCCGTTTCATCAAAGCCGATCGGTGAGTCTCAACGGTCTTTACGCTGATGCCAAGCTCGAGGGCAATCTGTTTTGTAGTTTTCCCTTCCGCAATCAGCTTCAGGACTTGCGTCTGGCGCGACGACAGTCTTTCGAGTGAGCTAAAACCCACATTCGTGCGCCGGATGTATTCCATGATAACCAGCTTGGATACTGGAGGACTGAGATAGGTCTCGCCCTCCGCGACCGTTCTGATCGCCAATTCCAGCTCTTCTGTAGCCGCGCCCTTCATCAGATAACCTGCCGCGCCGGCGCGCAGAGCCTGGTAGACGTGTTCCTCATCCGTGTAGATCGACAGGATCAGCACCCGCACTTTCGGAAATGTTTTGGTTAGATGCCGGGTCGCCTCGATCCCGTTCAGTTCCGGCATCGCCAGATCCATCAAAACGATCTGAGGCTCGTGCTGTTCGACGAGACGAATGGCCTCGCGCCCGTCACTGGCTTCCGCAACGACTTCGAGATCCGGCAGCCTTTCCAACAGCGATCTAATACCGGCGCGAACCAGTTTGTGATCGTCAGCCAGCAAGACGCGTATCTTAGTCATCGAGTGTAACTGGGTCGTTTGAGAGGTAAGGTCGCCCGCACCTGGGTGCCGGCGCCGGGCGACGAATTTATTTCGATGCGACCGTTCATCGCCAGGGCGCGTTCCCGCATTCCGCGCAGCCCCAGGGTCGCTGCCGACGATGCCCCGCTGATCAGGTTTTCAGTATCAAAGCCAATTCCATTGTCGGTAACTGTGAGCACCAGTTTTTCCACACCGCCGTCCAACTGTACGCACACGCGAGTGGCTCGCGCGTGCCGCGCAACGTTGGTCAGAGCTTCCTGAGCAATCCGGAAACACTCGGTTTCAAGGTCTCGGGGCAGCCGTCCGCGTTCCTCGAAGCCGGTAAGAACTTCGGCCTTGATTCCGGTGCGCTGTCCATAACGATCGACATACCAACGCAACGCCGCGGCCAGTCCCAGATCGTCAAGCAACGAAGGCCGCAACTCCAGCGACAACTCACGAATTCGTCCGAGCGCTTCATCGACGATGACAATGCTCTCTTCAATCCGGGGCAGAGAGGCGTCGTCCAGATACGAATTTTGGACGGTGTGCAAGTTAATTCTCACGGCCGTCAGGACCTGGCCAATCTCGTCGTGCAACTCGCGCGCAAGGCTTTGCCGTTCAGCTTCCTGGGCCTCGATCAACCGGCGCGAGTAGACTTGCAGGGCCTCCTGCGCGCGTCTGCGCTCTGTGATGTCGCGCGCGGTTCCCTGCACGCCGATGGGTTCACCGCTCTGATAGATCAAGCGGCTAACAACCTCGACCGGTACTCGCTGTCGGTTCCTGGTCACCAGATCGATCTCGTAAGTCGTCTCGCCCTCTTCGTCCAACTTCCTACAAAGATTTTTCCGCACGTGTTTCAAATCCCGCGGGGCGACAAAATTTGAAAAGTGTTTGCCAATGATCTCATCGCGACTGTAGCCTGAGAGTTTTTCAGCCGCCCGATTCAACGAGACATACCGTCCGCTGAGATCGTGAACGTAAATAGCGTCCTTGGCATTATCAAACAGTTCGCGATAACGCTCTTCGCTCTCACGCAAAGCTTTTTCCGCGATCTTGCGGTCGGTCGTGTCATAAGCCGTAGACAGCAGACATTGCTCACCCTTCAACGTGACGCGCTCTACGAAAACGAGCAGATCCAGAATTCGCCCCGACTTAGTGCGAGCTTTACTCTCATACCCACATAACGCGGTCTGCTCCTGTAGATCGTCAATCAAAGTCATTCGGTTTTCGGCGCTCACGTAAATACTAAGATCGTGCACCGTTTTTCCCATGACCTCCGCGCGCTCGTATTCAAAAGTGCGCAGGAATTCATCGTTCACGTTGAGAAACTTTCCGTCATCTAATCGAGTAATGATCAGAGGCGCGGGACTCGAATGGAAGGCTTTCGAGAAGAGCTCTTCGCTTTCGCGCAGAGCTTCCTGGGCCCCCTTGCGATCGGTAATGTCCTGAGCAATCCCGGCCACGAGATAGATTTCTCCTTTCGTGTTGCGGATCGGGAACGAGCGGCGCAAGAGCCAGCGAACTGTTCCGTCCGGCCAGATTATTCGGTATTCCGCCGGCTGATAGTCGCCGTTCACTTCACTTTCGTGCAGGCGTTCGAAAGATTCGCGATCCTCGGGATGGATGACGTCGGAAAAAGACGTCGGGTCTCTCTGCAGGCTCTCACACGTGCGCCGGACAATTCTCTCGTAGGCCGGATTGATATAGACGACCTTGCTGATATCCTTGTCGGTCAACCACACTACGTCTTCAAAGTGTTCGGCCAGTTGCCGGAATTTCTCCTCACTTTCATAGAAGGATTCTTCGGCGTGAATTCGATTAAGGGCTTCAGCACAATGATCCGCCAGTGACTGAAGATTATTGAGCGCCGCGGCGTCGTAAGCCTGGGGCGTGTAGCTGTGAATCGACAGCATGCCCACAACACTCGACGCGTGCCGAACGGGCACCAACATCATAGAGGCGAAAGGTTTCTGTTCCTCTCCGAATGGACTGGCGTCGTCATCAAACTCAATCTGATCTTCGCTCAGCAGCAGCGGACCATGGTCGATCACCAGGCGTTGCCTTGCTGTGGGCTTAGAATCTGAGAACGAGGCCGTAATATCGATGGGCTCGCCGTCAATCGTGTCGACATTCAACATCGGATGCACGATGTCGCGGTCCGCGTCATACAAATCGAGATTGCAAGCGTCCCAGCCGAATAGCTCGCGCGCGGTGTCGGCGATGATCCTGCCCGCGTGAAGTTGAGTCGTGGCGCCGCTGAGTTTTCGCCCCAGGGTAGAGAAAATCGCGCTTCTGGCCTCTGCCAACTTACGCTCATTTATGTTCTGGACGATTCCCTCGTAGAAAAGAATTTTCCCAAGTCCGTCGCGCACGACGCGGGCATTCACCGCGATCCAGATCTTGCTGCCGTCGCGGCGAAAGATCTGATGTTCAAACTCGCGGACGAAACCCTGCGATTCAATCAGTTCCTTGAATTCCTGCCGCCGGCCGGGATCGACATAGACCTCATGGGAAATATCGTTGCAACCCTTTATCAAATCTTCCGGATACTCAAACCCATGCATCCGAGCCAGGGCTGGATTCGCCTCGATGTATCGGCCTTCCGGCGTAGTTTGAAAAATGCCCTCCCCGGCGTTTTCAAAAATATCGCGGTACTTCTGCTCGGCTTTATGCCGGGCTTTTTCAGCCTGCTGATGCTCGGTAATGTCACGCAGGACGCAAGCCACCCGATCTACACCGCCGCCACCTTCTATGGGGAAGTACGACACTAATAGCTGGCGATCACCCCGCTCGGGATAGCTATATGTCATCTCGTATTTGACGACGTTTCCCTTGAAACAGTCATCCAATTGTTTCTTGACCACGCTTTCAAACAGATCTTTGTTCATCATGTCTGGGAGTAGACTTCCTACGACCTGCTCCCTCTTGAGGGCTCGATAGTCCAGAAACGCCTGATTGGCGAGCAGGTATCGGTACTCCCGGTCTACGACTACGATCATTTCGTCCAGGTTTTCCACGACCTTCTCGTATTCGCGCAGCTTCTCTTCGCGCTGCTTGCGTTTGGTGATGTCCTGGCCGATGTTGATTCTCATCCCGTCTGAAAGGCGCACCGACGCCCAGGATGTATTCAGCACTCGCCCGTCTTTGACTCGGATCTCAAAATCAGCCCACTCACCGCTGGCCTCAGCGATGAACGCTCGCGCCCTTTTAAGATCTTCGGGATCAGGATAGGCCTCAGCCAATATATCGATGTGCTGTTTCTGTATCTCTTCGTGCGACCAACCACGCGTGCGCTCCCACTCGCGATTCATCAGCGTGACGTTGTTGTCCCGATCATAAGCACTGATCATGATAGGGATACGTTCGAATATTGTTTGGAGAATTTCCTTTTGCTTTTTAAGATCCTCTTCGGTCCGTTTCATTTCAGTGACGTTCTGTGCAATCACCAGAATTTCGTTGATCGCTCCGTTCGGATCAAACAATGGAGCGGCCGAGGCAAAATAGATCCGGCCGTCCGGGTAAGGACATTCATAAGTCACCACCTCGCCTGCAAACGCGGCGCGGAAATGAGGCTCAACGATGGCTACGACTTCGGGTGGAGCGATCTCGTGGAGCGATTTGCCTATAAAAGAGTCAGCCGAAAGATTGTTTTTCTCCAGGCCTTTACCGCCAATAAAAGTCAGCCGCAGATCTTTGTCGTAAACACTCACGGCGCCGTTGGGAAAATTCTCAGCTAACTTTCGATACCGATCCTCACTGGCGCACATTGTCTTGAAATTGATTTCGGCTCGCCGCCGTTGCCGGTGCATTAACTCGCTCATCAGGCTGATGAACGGTCCCACCGTGGCCAAAGCCAACAGATACTGGAAGTCGCCACGCTTTGTCGGCCACAAGCGGAAGTAAGGCTCAACGAAAAAGAAATCGGCCAATACCACGGAGACAAATACGGATAACAGACCAGGATTGAGACCGCCGTACCAGGCGCTGAAGGTTACGGCCAGCAGGAAGGGCGCGAACGGTGATTGGGCAAAGTGGGGCCAGCTAAGCTGGATCACGGCCGCGACGATCAATGGGGCAAGCAGTGCAGTGAGATAACGTCGAGCCGGCGAGTGCTCTCTCTGCTGTTCGATTTTGACTCCGACCACTGACGTATTCCTCCGGTGCGTCGTTGAGGAGCGTTGCTACGCTTGATGGCTAACCGCCACTATGCCGGCTGAACGAGCGCGTTTGCCGCTCAATACAGCGGAAGACTAATTGAGAAAAGGCGAGAGGTGCGATCGGTGGTATCAGAAGCACAAACAATCAGGGCGATGGCGTGCGAAAAACGCTTGCCCACCGGGAACCTCAAGTCTTGCCCGTGGATTCTAATGCTGACACTGGTATGGCGCAACCTCTGAGTGCCTGAGACACGTGCCCGCGCATCTGCTCGATCGGTCACATCGTGGGGCGGCTCGGCATTCACTTCACAGTGTTTGGCTACGGCGGCTTCTGTGCTCATCCGGATGTCCTGGCACGAGTCATGCAGCTACGGCTAAAGCGGGCGTTGCCTGGGCAACGTCACGCTGAGTGCGGTGCAATGCATCGGCATTGCGCCCCTGAAGCCCCGGGCCTACCACCGTAACCGCCCATCCTGCGCAGACCTAAGGAAAACCAAAACAATGATTCTCGGAAAAATTTCCTTCACGAATACCGAGACCGGCAACAGCTCAGCCAAAGAGTGAGCTTCATGGGCGAGTGGTATCCGCGAGTTAACTTCCTGGCGCTTCTATCAAATGGCTTGCAGCAAGCGGAAGAGTAGTTGATGAGAAATAAGATATTCATTATCACCGGGCTGTTGTTCTTCGGAATGACGGCGATCTGGCATTTCGCATTAGTCCCGCATTGGACAGAGCGCATTCCAGCGGGCTGGCAGTGGGAGACCAATTACACAGGCTATCAAACCTGGCCAGATCCTCAGACCGGACAGTTGCCGAAGAAAGATGCCACAGCTACTTACACTCATACCATTTCTCTCGTTGACAACTCGCGTCAACCCGGCTCTGTAGAACTCGACGATAGGTATTTGACGCACGATGTCGCCACCGGGCAAGTGACTTATGAGTATAGCTATCACGCCCCGGTCGACCCGCGAACCGGCGCGCACCTCAAGGAAGAATATCGGGGCGACTATTTTCTGTTCCCGCGCAACGTCGAGCAGAAGACCTACAAGATGCGCTTCTCTTATCTCAAAGGCATTCCCGTCGTCTTTCAAAGAGAAGACGATGTCGAAGGTCTCGCTACCTATCTCTTCACCTATCGCGGACGCGGTGAGTACACGGAGTCTTACGTCGGGACAACTCAATACCCGGGCATTAAGGTGAAGCCGGGGCAGGAGATCAAGTGCGCCGACGATCAGTTCATCTTCAAGGCATGGGTCGAGCCGGTGACAGGAGAGATTATCAGGATTGAGGAGAGCTGCAACTCGAATGATTACTTCTATGACATTGCGACCGGCAAGCAGCTTGGCGTGGTTGATCGCTGGGGCGGCGAAACTGCCGGGGATGATGTCATCAGTCGCGTAGAGACAGTCAGCCGAGAACGCTCGAGGCTTCTGCGGACGACACGCTACATCCCGGCCGGCCTGCTGGCTGGCGGGTTGCTCTGCTTCGGGCTCCTCATGCTTCCGAAAAGAAAATGAAGACGCTCAAACTACATTCCTCGCTGGCAACAAAGTGGTTGGCCTTCCAGATCATCGGGTTTGGTCTCATCTTGTGCCTGGTGGGCTTGTACCAGTATTACAGCATTCGCGCAGCGACCATCGAAGACATTCGAAATTCAGGTGCAGCGGTCAGCCAATCCATCAGGGAAATGCTGGTTGAAGAACCCGAGCTATTCAATAACACGACTCTCGAACCTGTCATCGTTCGTCTGGCTACCAACGTTCCCGACATCGACCGGATCAGCGTCATAGACCAGTCGCATCGCATTATCGCCGACTCAAACACTACGGCGGTTGGGCAAGCCGTGGACGAGAGCAAGCTGCTGGCACTCCTACAGGAGGAGGGCGAACTCTCATCTTTCTTCGAACTTGGCGGGGAGAAGTACTTGCGGCTGAGTTACTCGATTGAGGGGCCCTATGATCAACTCCGCAAGAACAACCTCGTGGGTGTGATGACGATGGACCTGCACCTCTCGCACGGGGAACAACTGATCGCCGCAAAATTACAACAGGTAATGTTAGTCATGGCTGGCCTGCTCTTTCTGTTCTGGGCCATTCAGTATGCGTTCATGCGACGCGGTTTTCTCCGCTGGCTGGGGCTGCTGACCGCAACGGCCAAGCGCTTTGGCCAGGGCGATTTCTCCGCCCGGGCCCACGTTCCTACCGGCGACGAACTCGGCCAACTTGGAACGGCTTTCAATCAGATGGCGACCGAGGTCGAACACTCTGATTCAGCTCTCAAGGTGGAAATTGTTGAGCGCTCGCAGGTAGAAACCAGGTTGCGGCGGGCCACGAACGTGCTCGACGCGATGCAGGACGCCGTCTTCATGTTCGATCCCCAAACACTGCGCTACGCTTATGTCAACGAGGGCGCGACCCGGCAGACAGGTTATAGCAAAGATGAATTGCTCATGATGACACCTGTTGATATTAAGCCAGGGTTCGACGAAACGAGCTATCGCGACCTGATCGCGCCGGTTATCGCGGGAACGGTTGACGCTCTCACATTTACGAGCGTCCACCGAAACAAGAACGGCCAGGACGTTCCGGTCGAGATTATCCTTCAATACGTTGCGGCGCAAAACGGTCAACATGTCGTCGTATCAATGGTGCGCGACATCACCGACCGCATCAGAGGCGCGGAGGAACTTCGCCTCAGCCGGGAGCAATACGAACTGGCGGTGGAAGGTTCTAACGACGGTCTGTGGGATTGGAACATGTTGACCAACGATGTCTATTTTTCGCCCCGCTGGAAAAGCATGATCGGCTATGAGGACCACGAATTGGCGGACTGTTTCGCGTCCTGGGAGAGTGCTCTTCACCCGGACGATCATGCGCGCGCCATGGCCACGATTGAAGCCTACGTCGACGGCCGTACTTCTCAGTATGCACTCGAGCATCGCCTGCGGCACAAGGACGGAACCTACACTTGGATTCTGGCCCGCGGCGCCATGCTGCGCGACGCGAACGGAAAGCCTTACCGCATGTCCGGTTCACACACGGATATCAACGAGCGCAAGCGCGCCGAGCGGGCGCTGCAGGAGAGCGAGGCCCGTTACCGCTTGCTGGTCGAAACTCTGCCGGCAATCATCTATAACGTTGAGGCCAGTCCCCCTTATTCACCCCTTTATATCAGCTCAAATGTTCTCTCGCTCGGTTATTCCGTCGACGACTGGTACACCATCCCGGATCTGTGGGTCGGTGCCCTGCATCCGGACGATCGCGAACGGGTGCTGCAAGAGACCGCGAACGCCATGGCTACCGGGGCTGGGACCGAATACGAGTACCGGTTCATTGCCAGGGACGGTTCGATAGTCTGGTTACACGACCGGGGACACGTGGGCATTGATTCAGCCGGCAAACGTACCTGGCAGGGTGTTATGTTGGACATTACCGAGCGCAAGCGGGCGGAAACGGAACGCGAGGTGATCGCTGAAATAGTCCGGAGCGTTATCACGACTGCTAATCTTGATGAGTTGTTTAAGCTCGCTCACCAGGCAATCGGCAAAATCCTTCCCGCCGAGAGTTGCTTCATCGCGCTTCATAACCTGGTTACTGACGTAATGCTTTGTGACTATTGGGTCGACCAGTTCGATACTGCCCCGCTGCCGCGGCCCCTCGGTAAAGGCTTCAGCAGTTATGTGCTGCGCACGGGCCAACCACTCCTGCTGACCAAAGAATTCAAAGAGCAAATGTATAGGCGAGGCGAAGTCCAGAAGAGTGGAACCGACTCTCTTTCGTGGTTGGGCGTCCCATTGCGGACGCATTCGCGCACCATTGGTGTCCTGGTCGTGCAGGACTACAAGCAAGAGCACGCTTACGACCAGCGCGATCTTGAATTTCTCACTGCAGTCGGAGATCAGCTGGGCCTGGCTATTGAGCGCAAGCGAATCGAACTCGAACTCAAAGCAAACGAGATGCAGCTTACAGAAGCGCAACAGATCGCCCTCATGGGCAATTGGGAATGGGATATCCCGACCAATATTACAACCTGGTCTGACGCGCTCTATGAGATCTATGGGATTAAGCTAGGTGACATGCAGCCCAGCTTGGAGGGGTATATTCAGATCGTCCACCCTGACGACCGGGAACACGTGGCCCGGCTGGCCGAAGATGCTGTTCGCGACGGGCGGGGCTATTCGTATGAGCATCGCGTCCTTCGGCCGGACAAAACGATCCGCCATCATCACGTAAAGGTAAAAGTAGTCCTCGACCCTGAAGGCCGGCCAATTAAGCTGTTTGGCATGGCGCAGGACGTTACCGACCGGATACGTTTGGAAAACGATTTGAAACAGGCGCGCGACATCGCAATTGAATCCGATCGGTTGAAATCAGAATTCCTGGCCAACATGAGTCATGAAATCCGCACGCCGATGAACGGCGTCATCGGCATGACCGGCCTGCTGCTTGATACCAACCTTGATGCTGAGCAAAGGGACTTTGCGGAAACGATTGGGTCCAGCGGCGAGGCTCTCCTAACGATCATCAACGACATCCTCGACTTTTCGAAGATCGAAGCCGGCAAGCTCCATTTCGAGGTGCTCGACTTCGACCTCAGCAATGCGGTCGAAGGGGCCGTCGAACTGCTGGCCGAACGTGCGCACGCCAAGCATATCGAGTTTGCCTCGCTGATCTCTAGCGACGTGACCAGGTCCCTGCGCGGCGACCCGGGCCGGCTTCGCCAGGTGCTGACCAATTTGATTGGAAACGCCATCAAGTTTACCGAGCGCGGCGAGGTCATTGTCCGAGCCGAGAAAGACCGCGAAACCGACACTGACATAGTCGTTCGCTTTACGGTTACCGATACAGGTATAGGAATTAGTGAACTCGCCCAAAAGAATCTGTTCCAGCCGTTTACTCAGGCTGACGGCACCACCACGCGGAAATACGGAGGAACCGGTCTCGGCCTCGCCATTTCGAAACAATTGGTCGGCTTGATGGGAGGCCAGATTGGAATTACGAGTACCGAAGGAAAAGGCTCGACCTTCTGGTTTACCGCCAGATTCCCCAAGCAGGAAGTTCCACTTGCCAGGACCGAAACTGCCCGACTGAGTCTTGATCGATTGCACGCTCTGATCGTCGATGACAACGCGACCAATCGGAAAATTCTCTCGCACCAGTTGAACTCGTGGGGGATGGTTCATGACGAGGCCGATTCGGGCGATCGGGCTCTTGAGTTATTGCGATCTGCCGCCGCCGCGGGAACGCCTTATGATCTTGCCATTCTTGATTTCATGATGCCGGGAATGGACGGTTTCGAGTTGGCCCGGGCGATCAAGTCCGATCCGGCACTGGCGTCCGTGCGAATGGTGCTCTTGACCTCGTTCGGACAGCGTGGTGATGGCGCGACAGCACATGAAGCCGGTATCGCCGCATGTCTGACCAAACCAGTGCGTCAGTCTCAGTTGTTCGATTGTCTGGCCAACGTCGTCAACCAAGCCATCCGGCCGGAAGCAGCAACCCTTTTAAGTGGCGAGAATTCACTGGTTACTAAACACACTCTTGCCGAGACAAATCCCATGTCGAACAAAATAATTCTCCTGGCCGAAGATAACATTGTGAACCAGAAGGTCGCGGTCCGTCAGTTGCTGAAGTTGGGCTATCGGACCGACGCCGTCGCGAATGGTCGCGAGGCAGTCGAAGCGTTGGGCCGCATCCCTTATGATCTCGTCTTCATGGATTGTCAGATGCCCGAGATGGATGGCTATGAAGCGACCGCGGAGATTCGCCGCCTCGAAGGCGAAGCGAAACATACGCCAATCGTGGCCATGACGGCGCATGCGCTCCAGGGCGATCGGGAAAAATGCATCGCCGCCGGCATGGACGATTATGTTTCCAAGCCCGTTAAGGCAGAAGAATTAATTCGAGTGCTCGACGCGTGCTTTGCCGAGGTCGCAAAGGACAGAGCCAGAATCAAAATCGCGAGTAATGCTCCGCCGGTTGATGTGGTCAGATTTCATGAAGTGCTGGGTGACTCTCCGGAAGAATTTTCCGAGATACTCGAAATCTATGTAACGCACATGTCAGAAAGCCTCGAAAAGCTGGATCAGGCCCTCATTTCCAGGGACCATCGCGCGGTCGAGTCAATTGCCCACAACTGCGTCGGCACCAGCGCCAACTGCGGAATGACCGCCGTGATTGAGTCGCTGCGCGAATTGGAAGCGGCAGGTCACGCGGCGCATCTGGAAAACGCCTCGCCTTTGGTGGCGCAAACCAGGCTCGGATTCGAGCGCATCCGTGAATTCCTCAAAGAGCAGAATCTGCAATCAGCCTGAACGGCCCATCCTTATGATCCGAATTGTGGTGGGTAACGATTAGCCCATTCAGGGAAAAATCGCTACAGAACCGCGAGCGGTAGGGAGCGGGACAATGAAGCCACTTCCAAATACACCTTTGCCGCTTTATGTGGCTCCTGCAACTTGCTGCCTTGATCCCGCTCGCGGTTCTGTATCGAGATTTTGTGATTTTCATGAGTAATGTTTCGCGCTTGTTGTCATAACGGTTAGTCATCCTGGCCGTTGAAGAATGCAAATGCCCGCAAGGAGATTTTTTTCTGTCGCTTACTGTGAGGAGGGATTGCCGGCCTGCCGTTTCCCCCTTACTCCACGTCACTGCAACCATCCAGTCGTTTGCTAGCAACTAAGGAGCTTGAGATGCTAAAGGAACTCGTTATTACAGCCGCTGTCGCTGTTCTCGCATCACAGTCGTTCGCGTGGCAGCAGAAGCCAACCAATGTAAACGGTGACAAGAGTAATGCCGCTCATGTGCCGGACAAGCGACTGGACCATATCAAACTGGAAATACACACTGTTGGTGGGGATTATCCGTACGAGGAAAAGTCTCAGTACAGTGCAAAAGATCCTGTATCGATTCGAGTGTTGGCTAATAACTCGGGCCAGGACGAAATCGTACTCCCTTACGTGGGCTCGTTCGTACACTACCTTCCGCAACTTATCAGGGCCGGCAAACTTCAAGGGTACTCGGAAGGAATGCAAAAGCGCCTTAGCGGTTCGACCAAACCTTCGCGCGTCAGCGGCTCCTTTGCAAAACTACCCCCGAATCAATTGACTCAGGCGGCTATCATTAACCTGTCGAATTGGTTCGGCTCACTGGAGCCAGCGATTTATAACCTCAAGCTTAAGTACCGGCTCTACCAGGATGGACCAGAAGTCGAGAGCAACACCGTCATTTTTGAAGTTACCCAGTAAAGGCTGCGGGAGAAACAAACAAGCATTGAAGGCGCTTACCAAAGAATCGCAAGCCTGACCCCGCCTGAAACTCGCGGGGATACTGACCACTTAGCAGGACATTACTATCCTCACCTTTGCTACCAATCCAATAGCAAGTTTTTTGCGACAGTCGTAAATCCAATCACACTTCACTTTTTGCAGTTTAGCAATCGCGCGGTGTAAGATCTTTTGCGGTTGAACTGCATGACTTTGGTTATCCGTACGGCAAACTTTAGGTTGTCGCAGAACTCGACAAGCTAAGCTTGTCGTACCGGTCACTTCTGCTTCGTCAAGACAGCCCCCACCGATTCGGGATTTCTGATCGAATGAATCTGGCGCGTAATCACACAAGGCTTTTGTTCGCGATGCTGGTGCTGCTGCTGATAGCGGCCGGCCAGATTCAATCACGACTCTTGCCCTCGACCTCCTCTCCGGCCATCTCTCCCGCGGTTGTTATCAGCCAGGTTTATGGTGGCGGCGGAAATGGCGGCTCGACTTTCCGCAATGACTTCATCGAGCTATTCAACTTCAGCAACGCGACGGTCGATGTCTCCAACTGGTCGGTGCAATACGCCTCGGCTGCGGGTACCAGTTGGCAGGTAACGAACCTCTGTCCCAGCGGCAACACCTGCACGATCGCTCCCGGCCGTTACTATCTGATCCAGGAAGCGCAGGGCGCTGGCGGGACCACGAATCTCCCAACGGCTGATGCCACCGGCGTGATTGCCATGAGCGCCAGCGCGGGCAAGGTGGCACTCGTAGGCACCACCAGTGCTTTAAGCGGAGGATGTCCGGCCGCGGGAGCGTTGATTGATCTGGTTGGTTACGGCACAGCGAATTGTTTCGAAGGAACCGGGACCGCGCCGGCGCCGGGTAACTCGATTGCGGTGGTCAGAATAAATAGCGGCTGCACGGACACCGACAAGAACAACTCTGATTTTGTTACCGGCACACCTAGCCCGAGAAACTCTGCGACTGCCCCGACGAGTTGCGGCGTCAGCCCTTCGCCCAGCCCGACGCCCGTGTCTTCTCCCACACCGAGTTGTGGAGTCGAGCGCTGGTCAGTCAAAACCGGCACCGACGCAGATGCCCTTCAGGTTGGATCCATTCCGCAGTCAACGACGATTGCAACCATGCGAAGCTGGCCTGCGCCATCTGCGACTCCGGCAAACAACCGGATCGCGCCGTATGAAACAACCACCTGGACGATCAATGGGACGCTGACTCAATACAAACTGGAAAGCGATTCGGACTATCACCTGGTGATTAGGGACCAGTCAGGGAACACGATTGTGACTGAGATTCCTTTGCCGGGATGTGTGGGGTCGGGCAGTCCTTTCGCGGTGAGCATCGCGAACGCGAGGGCGAAGTTCGATGCGATGTTTACGCCTGACGGGAATTTTCAATTCGTGAGTGTGCCGGTCCAGATTACCGGTGTGGCCATGTTCGATTTTCCGCTTGGGCAGACGGGGGCGGCGCCCAACGGGATCGAACTTCATCCCATCCTCGACATCAACTTTAACGGACAGAACTCGATCGACTCGACCGGCTATTTTGTCCGGGAACAATACTTGGATTTTCTCAGCCGCGAGCCCGACACGAGTGGTTACAACTTCTGGTCGAACCAGATCAATTCCTGCGGCACGGATCAGCAGTGCGTCGAAGTTAAGCGTATCAACGTCTCGGCCGCGTTCTTTCTCTCGATTGAATTTCAGCAGACCGGTTATCTGGTCGAGAGGACTTACAAAGCATCGTACGGCGATGCGAGCGGCACTTCGACCCTCAATGGCTCGCATCAAATCGCTGTGCCGATTGTTCGTCTCAGTGATTTTCTCCCCGACACTCAGGAGATAGCTCAGGGGGTAATTGTAGGTCAGGGAAGTTGGGAAGCGACTCTCGAGAGTAACAAGCAGGCATTCTTTGCCGAGTTCGTTCAGCGCCAGCCATTCATCGCCGCGTTCCCCCAGTCAATGACCTCCGCGCAGTTTGTCGACAAGCTGAATGCAAACGCCGGCAATCCCTTGTCAGCGACGGAGAAGGACCAGTTGGTCAATAGCGGCATGACGCGGGCGCAGATGCTGCGAGCTGTGGCGGAACACCAGAACCTGGTCAATGCCGAATCCAACCGAGCTTTCGTGTTGATGCAGTACTTTGGTTACCTGCGCCGCAATCCGAACGACGCCCCCGATTCGGACTATACCGGCTACGACTTCTGGCTGACGAAACTCAACCAATTCAACGGCAACTTCCAAAGCGCCGAGATGGTCAAAGCGTTTATCAACTCCACCGAGTACCGACAACGCTTCGGTCCTTGAGGTCAGCTCGCAAACTCGATTGAACGAGTTTCGCGTTTATTTCGTGTGACTTGGTGGATCGTGCCCTCTTGACCAGAAAAACAAGAAGGATCCACGAACTCACACGAACCAGCGGCATATTGCTCAATTTCACCGCCAAACCTGCTGGTGCACTGCGGAATCACAGTCACTAAACGCGCCGAAGGTGCGTGGAGATGGTAGCCAGGGGCAAGCGCAGCGCAGCCCCTGGATCCAGGTTTTACTCAATGGTGCGCGCACCGGAGGTGCGCGAGTACCCTCGCGCGCATTTCGCCGAGCACCTCCAGTGCGCGTAAATCGAAGCCGGACCGATCCAGGCGCGGCGCGGCCCAACGGCCGCTAGCACCTGGCTAACCTCCTCGCGCGTCTTTGGGCGCGAGCTGGCAGCTCGCGCTACTTAACTTCATCTTTAATCCTTCCGGTGTTAATAATCTCCCCCGAGGTGCGTTTAATGAGCGGAAAGGAAAATCCCAACGAAGCCGATAAAGCTATGCTGGCCGCCGTCAAAACGCTCAAAAACGCTGATTTTACTGCCTCTGAGGACCGGGAGCTCGCGGTCAGATACCAACTCTCTGCAGCGGATTCCGACAGCCTGGAAGGTCTCTTCCAAAAGCATCATGACCGCGTGTTTCGCACTGCGCACCGGGTAACCGGCAGCGCGGCGGACGCCGAAGACGTGTTGCAGACTGTGTTTCTACGGGTCGCTCGAGGGCAGGAATCTGCTGCCGCGGCCGACAACCCGGGGGCTTATTTTGCGAGGGCGGCGATCAATGCTTCGCTCGATCTGCTGCGCAGCCGCAAGCGTTCGAAGGCGGTCGCGATGGACGATGTCGAGGACCGGGCCAGCCTGGCGGCTTTTGTCTCAAAGAGTAATCCGGCGACACATCAGGAAGATCGGGAACTGAGAGTGTTGCTGACTGAGGCGCTGGCCAGGCTTGGGGATACTGCGGCGCAGATGTTTGCTCTCCGTTACTTTGAAGGATTGGGCAATGGCGAAATTGCGAGTGTGATGAAGACTTCGCCGCTGGTCGTGGGGGTTACGCTCCATCGCGCACGGGCGCGGTTGCGAAAAGAGATTGGAAAGTACTTGCAGGGGCATGGCAGATAGCACACGCAAAGGCAAAGACAGAAATTATTTTTTGGAATCATCTTGGGAGTAAGGTTATGAAAAACAAAGAACTCAACAACATCCTGGATCAAGTTACTGAGGTTATTCGTGCCGAACAGGTCGACGACGCCACGGTGAGCGCCGCGAGGGAGAAGGTTTGGGCGAAGCTTTCGATGAATGCGGACGCACCGATAATGAGTGCTGAAGCGGATCACATTGAAGGATGCGCTGACTTTCAAACGCTCATCCCGTCTTACCTGGGCGGGAAGCTTTCGGAAGCGCGCGCCCTCCTGCTGGTTGATCACACGCACGAATGCATTCCCTGCCGCCGGGCCTTAAAGCAGGCACGCGAATCGCGCGGTGGAGTAGTGGCGCCAGTGAAGCGCAAACAGAAAGCCGGCACTTACAGTCTGCGGCCGGTCGTTATGCGCTGGGGCATTGCCGCGGCCCTGGTAATTGGTCTGGGATTGATCGCGTTTCCCTTGATCCAACGTTACCTGCCCATCGGTTCGTTCGAAGCCACGGTCCAGGCCGCGGATGGTCCGGTTTATGCCGTGACCGATACGCAAACTCGCGCGCTGAATTCGGGTGAGAAGATCAAGCGCGGCGACACTATCCGGACTGCCAAAGACGCGCACGCAGTCGTTCGTCTGGGCGACGGATCTTTGATCGAGATGAAGGATCGTTCAGAGTTCTCGATTAATCAAACCATGCGCGGTACTACGCTTCATCTCAATCGCGGCAGCGTGATTGTTGAAGCGGCCAAACAGAAAGGCAACTTCTTTGTCGAGACGAACGATTCGCGGGTCTCGGTTACGGGCACCACGTTCGCCGTCAATTCGGGCACCAAAGGCTCGCGCGTCAGCGTGATTCAGGGTGAAGTCCACCTGGATCGATCGGGCGATGATCGGGTATTGAAGGCTGGTGAGCAGGCCACGACGAACGCTTCAATCGAAACCATTTCCGTTAAAGATGAAGTCGCCTGGAGTCGCAACGCCGCGCGTTATGCGCAGACGCTCGAAAGCCTGGCTGCCTTGCAGAAGGAACTCAATGCGATACCCAAGCCGGGCGTGCGTCACTCGACGCGTTTGCTCGACATGATGCCGGAAGACACCGTTTTGTACGCGGCGCTGCCCAATCTGAGCGCCACGATCGCGGAGTCAAATCGCATCATCGAAGAGCGGATTCAGCAGAACCCCGCGCTGAAAGACTGGTTCGCGAATCGACGCGATTCGAAGGGCCCGGGCATGAATCAGACCATTTCGGCGATTAAGGAATTCGGTGACCAGCTGGGCGACGAGATCGCCGTGGGCGCCGGTCTAAGTGCCACCAGCGATCCGGTCGGACCGATTGTTCTGGCAGAGCTCAAGAACGCCGCGGGCTTCCGGGCCTTCTTTGACTCTGAGATGCAAAAGTTAGGCGGTCAAGGCAAAACACCGCCGGTGCAATGGGTTGATGATCCGAAAACAATCCGGCCCTTAACGACCGACAAGGCGGGTAACAAGCCAATCTATCTTTGGATCGCGGGCGATGTCCTGGTGGCCTCTCCAAATGCCGGTCAATTGCAGGCGGTTGCGAACGGCGTGAACGGTTTCACTGGTAATGCTTTCCACGATCGCGTGGCTTCGGTCTATCGCGAAGGCGCGGGCCTGGTGATCGCGGCTGACCTCGAAAAGATTATTGCCCACACCCGAGGCGTTCGTCGCCTGACCGTGGGTGACAAGCATGAAGAGGCTTTGAATGAACTCGGGGTTTTCAACATGAAGTCGTTTGTCCTGGATCAGAAGGACAATCAGGGCAAGACCAACACGCGGGCGGTGCTTTCATACACGGAAGCGACTCACGGTGTGACTTCATGGCTGGCTCAGCCGGCCCCGATGGGTTCGCTCGAATATATATCGCCTGATGCCAACGTAGTCGGCGGTTTTGTGGTCAAGGACCCTTCGGCCCTGGTCGACGATCTGCTGGGCGTGCTGAACAAGGTGAGCCCGGATCTGAATCAGAAGCTGAACACTCTGCAGACCGATCATGGATTAGATCTGCGCAAAGACTTTGCGGCGCCACTCGGCGGCGAGTATGCGTTCGCCATCGATGGACCGATCCTGCCGATGCCTTCCTGGAAGCTGATATTTGAAGTAAACGATCCGGCGCACCTGCAACAGGCCTTCGAACATGTGGTCGACGAAGTGAACAAGGAGATGGCGAAGGAAGGAAAAGCCGGGTTGGCCTGGGAGCGAAGCGATGCGGGCGGCCACACCTACTACACGTTGAGATCGAAGGATTTCGGCGTCGAGGTCAACTACGTTTTTGCCAACGGTTACCTGATCGCCTGCCCGACTCGCGCTCTGGTTGACCAGGCTTTGAAGTATCACGACTCAAACGTGAACCTGAGTCACTCGGCGAAGTTTGTCGCGGGCCTGCCGGCCGACGGCAATACGAATTTCTCGGCGCTCGTCTATCACAATCTGGCGCCGCTGGTTCAGCCCTTCGCGAATCGAATTCCGGAGGCGAAGACTGAAGAGCAGCAGAAGGCGATTGCCAGCATGGCGGCTAATCTGCAACCGACGCTGGCTTATGCGTATGCCTTTGGCGACCGGATCGAGTTCAACTCAAACACTGATGGCGGACCGTTTGGCCTGAGCCCGGCCACGCTTTTGGGAATGCCGAACGCGTTTGAGCTGCAACACATTCTGGATATGGGAATGCACGGTAAGAAGTAAGCGTGTCTGTTTCGTAGGGAATCGGACGGGGATTTCCGCGCTCCCGGCATTAAGTCGTGCGACTCCCGGAGTGGTTAACACTCCGGGAGTTATGCACGTCAATAATCCTGAATCACATTTCTAACGGCTGCGGACGGGACTGTCCGCGCTCCCAGCAGAAAGGAGAATCCAGCATAATGAAACTCGCCAGGACAAATAGATTGGTTAACACCGGCGCGACCGCGGATCGCAGGCTACTGATAAACGGCCTGACACTGGTCGCTCTGGGAGTTTCGGTTTTATTTCTGAACTCATGGAATACTCTTTTCGTAAGAACATCGATTGGCTTATTCTGGGCAATGTTCTTCGTGATCTCAAACTGGTCCGGTCTGGTTAAAACTGTCCGTGGACTCAAACAACAGAATGATAGACAACCCAGCCGCAGCGGTTATAGATCCTCAACCTGACAATGGTCTCCCGGGGGTTATTACTCTCGATGGTTTATCGGTAAGTTTTGGCCGCCGCCCGATTCTAAAGAATCTGCAGGGTGAGTTGCGTGGCCGATCCATTGGTCTGCTGGGGCCTAATGGCGCCGGCAAGACCACACTCATTCACACGTTACTCGGATTTCATCCGCCCACCACCGGCACCGCGCGCATCTTCGGTCGCGATATTCGCTCTGAAGCAAATGAAATCAAATCGCTAATCGGATACATGCCTGAGCGCGATTCGTTCATCGCCAGGATGTCCTGTATTCACTTTGTGCGGTTCATGGCTGAGCTCTCCGGGTTACCGCCGGCTGCGGCCCTCGAGCGGGCGCATGAAGCGCTTTTCTTTGTGGGCCTGGGTGAGGCGCGCTATCGGAATCTCGACACCTACTCGCTGGGTATGAAGCAGCTGGCGAAGCTGGCCCAGGCCATCGTCCATGGTCCGAAGTTAATCTTTCTTGACGAGCCAACCAATGGCCTGGATCCACCGGCGCGCCTGCGCATGATCAAAATGATCCGAGAGATCCGCGACAGCGGTCAGGCCAATATCGTGCTCTCGTCGCACCTGCTGCGGGATGTGGAAGAGTGCTGCGAAGAGATCCTGATTTTGAAAGACGGGCGCCTGGTTGTTTACTGCAACCTGGAAGAAGAGCGCAAAGCGAACAAGAAGTTTCTGATGCTGGAAACACGCGGGGAATTGAAAGAGTTTGTCGCGGGGGTTGATGCGCTGGGCTGTGAAAGTGCTGTGACCAGCGACCATCGTTTGAAGATAATCCTCCAGGACGGCGCGGAGATTCGCGATCTCTATCGACTGGCCCAGGAATCCAAAGTGCAGATTCGCCGGCTGGCCTTCAAACGCGACTCGCTGGAAGACATTTTTCTGAAGGCTATGGAGAACGGTACGGAAGCTGCGGAAGTCAGGCCGCAAAGCTGATTTGTTATCGGCAGTCGGAAGGTGGAGGTTAAGAACGAACTATCCACGAAATCACACGAAGTAAACGAACCAATTTCCGCTTGGTGTGATTTCGTGGATCGTTTGACCGGGAAACAGCGAACTGTCGGATTGAGGTCGAGGGAACTGAAGGTGTTGGAGAACCAGCATGGCGGTACTTGAGCGTTCATACAAACGATTTCAGGGCACTCTGTCGCCGGAATGGAGCCGCTTTCTGATCATTCCGCGCCATGCGTTTCGCCATGTCTTTCGTTCGAAATTGTTTACCGCTTTTTTTGCGCTCTCGTTTATCTGGCCGCTGGTCTGCGCGATTCTGATCTACCTGCACCACAACGTCGAGGCGCTGGGAATCATGAAGATCAACCTCCGCGATCTGCTCCCAATCGACGCCTCGTTTTTTCAGAACTATGTGATCGCGCAGGGCACCATCGGATTCTTTTTGGCCATGCTGGTTGGTCCGCAGCAGGTTTCGCGCGATCTGACCAACAACGCTCTGCCGCTTTACCTGTGCCGGCCGTTCACCCGCACCGAATATGTGGTCGGCAAAATGTCGATCCTGATTATTTTGATCTCGCTGGTGACCTGGGTGCCGGGGTTGATCCTGTTCTTTCTGCAGAGCTATCTGGAAGGCTGGTCGTGGTTCGCGGACAACATCTGGATTGCGAGCGCGATCTTTATCGGCAGTCTGGTGTGGATTCTGTTGCTGGCTTTGATGTCGCAAGCGATTTCGGCCTGGGTGAAATGGCTGGTGGCCGCGCGAGCTGCGATGCTGGGCGCCTTTTTTATTCCCACGGCCTTTGCGGCTATCGTCAACGAAATCTTCCAGACGCATTGGGGTCACATCTTTGATTTGCGCGCGTTGATTGGCAACGTCTGGTCGGGATTGTTTGGGACCTTTGTGCGCCAGGCGGGAGAAGGCCGGGTGTATCGCAACGGCCGTGTGGTGGAGACCATTTACCTGACAGAGCCGCCGCTGTGGGCTGCATGGTTCATGTTGTTTCTGATCTGCGCGATGTGCCTCTGGTTGTTATCGAGAAAAGTTAAGGCGTACGAGGTAGTGCGGTAAATTTCGTTATCGTTTAGAGGCGGGCGTTGCCCGCCGGTTCAAGCAGGATGAAGCTTTTCAAATCACACGAGCCGAACACGTTTCACTACGTTACCGCTGTCTGCTTCAAACGCACGCCGGTATTTCGTAGCGAAAGGGCTTGTGAACTATTCGTCGAGGCGCTCGCAGAAACTCGCAGACGAAACCCCTTCAAGTTAATTGGCTATGTTCTGATGCCGGACCACGCGCATCTAATTATGAACCCTCTAAGCCGGGATATCGGTTTATTGATGGGTCGAATCAAAAGCACGTCTGCTCGATCGATTCTCGATTGGTTGCGCGAATCCAGTCATCTTTCTTCGCTGAAAAAGCTCGCCTTGGACATCCCTCAAAAGAAAGGCCACACGCATGCTATATGGCTCAAGGATTTTTCATCGATTGATTTATGGAGTCCCAGGTTTATTCGGCAGAAACTTAATTACATTCATCTGAATCCGGTTCGCGCCGGTCTCTGTAAGCATCCCGCAGAATGGAAATGGTCCAGCTATCGCGCCTATTTGCCGCATGAGCCTGGCAGTGTTCCTATCGAGATGGATTGGCGTGGGTATTGGAGAGACGAGGAGTTCGGATCGTTTGTTGAGACGGCGGGCAACGCCCGCCTTTAAACGGGTGAGGGAAGTCGCTTGGGGCGGCGGGCAACGCCCGCCTCTAAACGATATGGAGAGTAATTCTGACAACACGATCGTCTTCGACAATGTCTCGAAGTTTTACGGCGAGATACTCGGGGTCAATCGCGTCAACCTTTCAATTCCGCTCGGTATCACCAGTCTGGTTGGTCCGAATGGAGCCGGGAAGACCACTTTAATGAACCTGATGACGGGCTTGTTACGGCCGTCACGAGGTCAGGTGCGGGTGCTCGGCGTTCCCACGGATCAGCCGGAACAGTTATTTCGCAAAGTCGGTTATTGCGCGCAGTTTGATTCCTTCCCGCGCAGCATGACCGGCCGTGAATTCATCAACTCTTTTCTGATGGTGTCGGGATTTCCGCGAGCCAGGGCGGGCGATCTGACTGAGACTGCGCTGGAGCGAGTCGATTTATTGTCAGCGGCGGATCGCAAAGTTGGCGCCTACAGCAAGGGCATGCGGCAAAGGGTGCGGCTGGCCCAGTCAATCGCGCATCAACCTTCGGTTCTGATTTTGGATGAACCACTCAATGGTCTCGATCCCATGGTGCGAGCGGAAACGATCGCTCTGTTTCGACAGCTCGCGGCCGATGGGCTGCACCTGATCATATCCAGTCACATTCTGCACGAGGTCGACATGATGTCGGATCGGGTGGTGCTCCTGAATAATGGTTATGTGGTGGCCGAAGGCGCGGTGCACGGCGTGCGCGATGAGATGGATGTCGAGCATCCAATGCAGATCCTGATTCGTTGCGACCAACCGTCGTTGTTGGCGGCGCGCATGTTCCAGAAGAATGAGGTAGTCGAAGCGCGCGTGCACGACGATCGTCATGGGTTGTTCGTCAAGACGCGAAATCCCGATCGGTTCTATCTTTTGCTCAACGAGGTCGTGGCGACGGGTGAGATCGAGGTGGAGTCGGTCGCGCCGGTCGATGACGACCTGAGCGCGGTTTATGAGTATTTGATTGGAGCAGAATAAGAACGAACCGGATGAGTGTTATGAGTTCAACGGCAGAAACAATTAATACCCAACCGGCCACTGCGATTGATTCTTCATGGTCGCTCTGGCTGCGTCAGATCGCCGCCATCATGCGCCTCGACGTGAAGAGAAACTTTCTGGGCAAGCGGGCGGTACTGATCTACCTAATGGCCCTTATGCCGATAGGCCTGCTTTCGCTGATGGCTATTCTTCCGGTCGGGCATGCGTGGGCCGACTTTGCCGAGTATCCA
>JAWVCT010000121.1:0-7500 GCA_033858155.1 Blastocatellia bacterium | reverse complement strand
GTTTACATCATGCGTGCCGATCAAGTCATCGGAAAAGACGTGCGCATGGACTATGAAGGTTTGGTTACCGGCGGTTCCATGGTGGGTTCAGGCGGCTTCATCGTCATGGATGAAACTGTCGATATATTCGAATCAACCAAGAACCTGACTGAATTCTACAAACACGAGTCCTGTGGCTGGTGTACGCCGTGCCGCGAAGGAACCGACTGGCTGGTAAAGATTTTCAAACGCATCGAGAAAGGCGGCGGCCGTCCGGAAGACGCACAGTTACTGCTCGATCTCTGTGACAACATCGAGGGCAAATCGTTTTGTCCCCTCGGCGACGCAGCCGCTTGGCCGATTCAATCAGCGGTCAAAAGATTTCCGGAAGATTTCGAGAAGCACCTTTCCAGCGATGAACCAACTGGTATCTGACATGACGAGCGCTATGAAGATTTACCGACTGGGCCTTTCGCTGGTCGTCTTACTGAGCGGAACGATCTCAGCTTTAAGTCAGGCTGAAAACAACTTCGCGCGCAAGATCGAGGGGATCGTCGTTGATAAGGAAGGGCAACCGATTGGTGACGCCAGGGTTTGCGCGTGGCCCACCGGAGCGATGGCGGGTAGGCTTCCCTGTGGGGAGTCCAAACATGATGGTCACTTCGCTATAGATGTCTATCGACCGAATACATATACGATAACTGCTGAAAACATCGAGCAGGGTTACCCTGAGGCTGTTTGGGGGTTCTACGGAAAGCGCTTTGCAGACTTTCCGCGGGTGAACGTTACCGATGCGATCACAGTGCCGCATGTCACCGTCAAGCTGGGACCGAAAGCGGGCCGAGTAATCTTCAGGATTCTCGATGAAACCAATAAACCTCTTGAGAAGGGCTCGATCATCGTTTGTCGAGTTGCCGAGCCACTCTCTTGCTGGTCGAAAAGCACCGCCTTCCCCGGCGGCAAGTACGAACTGCTCACACCAGAGGTGCCCTTTACCGTCAAGTTTGAGACTTGGGAAGCGGTTGGCTGGGTAAAACGAACAGCATTCGATGAATCTGGAATGCCGGTAGAAGTCCTGCAGGTCGATCTCGGTGAGCGGAAAGAAATCACAGTCTGGCTTAGATAAAGGGTCAATAGGTTGTCAACTGAACTAATCAAAGTAACCATCAACGGCAAAGACTTCCACGTCGCCAAAGGCGCGCGACTGATCGATGTGTGCCGCGACAATCAATTCGACATTCCGTCGTTCTGCTACTACGCCGACCTGGCTTTGCAGGCATCGTGCCGCATGTGTCTGGTGCGCATCGAGAAGATGCCGAAGCTCCAGACCTCATGCACGATCATCTGCACCGACGGCATGATCGTGACGACGCAGAGCGAGGAAATTGAAAAGGCGCAGCGCTCGATGCTCGAGTTCCTGCTCGCGAATCATCCGCTGGATTGTCCCGTCTGCGATCGTGGTGGTGAATGCGAGCTACAGGAGTTGACCTTTGACTGGGGCAATCTGGAAGAACGCTTCATTGAAACAAAGAACGCCCGGCCCGAGAAATATCTTTCGCCGATGGTGGCCAACGATCCGCAGCGATGCATTCTTTGTAAGCGTTGCACGCGCGTCTGCGATGAATGGATGGGTGAGGATGCGATCGAAGCCGGCAATCGCGGCTCGAACACTGTAATTGGAACCTACGGCGGTTGGTTGAATTGTTCGCAGTGCGGTAACTGTATCGAGGTGTGTCCCACCGGAACTCTGCTCGACGGAACTTACCGCCACCAGGCGCGGCCCTGGGAGCTTACCCAGACAGTTTCCACTTGTACATATTGTTCCGACGGTTGCCAGATGTCGCTCGGCTCTCGCGGGGACGAACTGATGCGAATCGTGGCGCGCGATCGCTATGTCAATGGATTGAACGGTGAGTTCCTTTGTATCAAAGGGCGCTTCGGCCATCCCTTCGTCAATCACGAGAAGCGCATTCGCACGCCTCTGATTCGTTATAAGAAAGGCGGAAAGTTAATTCCCGCGACCTGGGACGAAGCGATTCGCTTCGCGGCGCAGAAACTTGACTCCGTCGTCGCGGCGCATGGTAACAACGCCCTCGGCGTAATTGGCAGCCCGCGCCTCACGAATGAGGCCCTCTATTGCCTGCGAAAGTTCGCCACCGAAGTTGTCGAAACGGAAAACTATGCAGTCGATGACGCTTTCAGTCTCAAGCCTTTCTTCGAGAATCTTGGGGGGCCGCTGGCGACTCATCAAGATATCCGCGATGCGAAAACAATCGTACTGATTGGAGGCGAGCCGGAAGAACTTCAGCCGCTGACAGCCAAACAGATTCGGCAGGCTGTGCGCAACGGCGGCGCCAAACTCATTCTCGTTAACAGCGTGCCGATTCGCCTGCGCGAACAGGCGTCGCAGTTCATTCATGTGCGGCCAGGCACGGAGAACGCCGCCGTGCTGGCGCTGGCCGGCAGTGCTGATGACGCTCTTGCCGCTCGCAAGATGGGAGTGGACACAGGCGAACTCGACCTGGCGCGACGAGGCATTGCGGAGACGCAGGGCGACGTTGTCATCATGTTCGGGGGCGAGCTGAGTGCTGAGGCCCAGGTGGTAATAGCGCAGATGCCTTACACGTTTGCCGGCGAGGGTCGTCGCATTTTGCTGCACCCACTGCCGCTCTTCAATAACAGCGTTGGCGCGCTCGACATGCAAATGGACGGCAAAGCTCTGAACACATTGTTCGATGCCGCGGGTAATTCGATTCGTGCGATGTATGTTGCTGGAAGTTTTCTGTCTGAACATTTCCGCGGCGCAGCTCAGGCGCTTGGCAAGCTGGACTTCCTGGTGGTGCAGGAGCTCTTTCAAACAGAGACGACCGCATTTGCCGATGTCGTCTTCCCCGCTGCTTCCTTCGCCGAGATCGATGGCACGTATACAAACAACGACGGCTTCGTTCAGCGTGTGCGCAAGTCGATCGAACCGGTGCATCAATCGAAGCCGGATTGGTTAATCGTCTCGCAACTGGCTAAAGAGTTAGGGGTTGATTTCGGCTTTGAGATGTCTGCCAGCGCTGTGTTCCGCGAGCTGGCAGAACGAATTCCGGCTTACGCGGAGCTGCGTTATCCCGCTTTGAAGGATGAGGCACGTCCGGTACAGGTAAAGCACGCCGTCGCGGCCAAGCGTGATCTGGCGAGTGAAATTGAAGGGATTCGTCGTGCAGTTGAAGTGCTTAGCGACGACAGTGAAAAGATTGGCGACACTCCGCCGGTGGGACATGAACTGTTTAAGCTGGGTATGCTGACCGACAAGGTGCCGCAGTTTCGTCTGCTGGCGGCAGGCAATCCCAAGCCCGAGACGTTCCGCATTTCGCCGCTTTACCAGATCACGATTGATGAAAGCCTGAAGCGAGAACCGGCGGTTGCGTGAGCGTCCGGCTCAGGCCCGAAGGGCGGGCATAGTATGTCGCACCTTCGGCGCTCTGTCTTCAACATTGATTCTCAACCACGACTTTACGGTCGTGGCTATTTAATAACGGCCCTTTCGGGGCCTCGCAATGATGGAAGATTTGACTCAAATTGGGCTTAAGTTAGCCGGCATCCTCTTCGCCTTCACAGTGGTGATGACGATGGTGGCGTACACGGTCCTCGCTGAGCGCCGCGTTCTTGGTTTCATTCAAGGCCGTCTGGGGCCGAACCGCGTGGGGCCCGGTGGTTTTCTGCAGCCGCTCGCCGATTTGATCAAATTCATTTTCAAAGAAGACATCGTTCCCGACAAATCGACACGCTTCGTTTACTTCCTCGCGCCGATAATCGCCACGGTGGCCGCGCTGATGACGATCGTGGTTTATCCCTTCGGACCCGACATTCACATCCCTTTCATCGACAAGACAATTCCGTTAGTGATCACCCGTTTCGACGTCGGTCTCTTGTACGTTCTCGGTGTTACATCGGTCGGAGTTTATGGGATTGCGCTGGCTGGCTGGTCTTCGAACAACAAATACAGTTTGATGGGCGGGCTGCGTTCGTCGGCCCAGATGATCTCGTATGAGCTCGCGCTGGGACTTGGATTGATTGGCGTGATCCTGCAATCAGGCACACTGGATCTGCAGAGCATTGTCGAGCAACAGGCGGGACATCTTGGCATCAGCGGCTGGAACCTTTTCTGGGTGCAGCCCCTGGGCTTTTTGATTTATCTGATCGCGGCCATAGCTGAGACCAACCGCGTCCCGTTTGACTTGCCGGAGGCTGAGACCGAACTCGTCGCGGGGTTCCATACCGAATACAGCGCGATGAAGTTCGCCCTCTTTTTTCTGGCAGAGTACGTGAACATGTTCACGGTTTCCATGCTCGCGACCACTCTGTTTCTGGGTGGTTGGAACGGGCCTTTTGTTCATCAACTGCCATGGCTCGGGGTTTTCTATTTCCTCGGCAAAGTGATTTTGTTTCTGTTCCTTTACATCTGGCTGCGCGGGACACTGCCGCGCTTTCGCTTCGATCAGTTAATGAGCTTTGGTTGGAAGTTCCTGGTCCCAGCGGCAATCATAAATATCGTGATCACGGCAACGATTGAATGGTCTGGTCTATTTGATTTCGTCGGCAAGTACATCAAGGTTTCGACGGGTTGGTTAGGGTAACTCTCTTCGCAACTCTGTGGCACTCCATGCCTCTGTGGTAATCGCGACTCGTTAACCCACAGAGACTCAGAGGAACACGGAGGCTGCACAGAGACAAGAATAATGTTGGTACTACTTTTCATTTTGTTTGCAGGCATGGCGGTCGGATGCGCCGTCTCTATGGTCGCGCAGCGCAATCCGCTGTATGGCGCCATATCGCTGATCGGCGTTTTCATCTCGCTGGCTTGTTTGTACGTAACCCTGGCAGCGCCCTTTATTGCGGCGGTTCAGGTGATCGTTTACGCGGGCGCGATCATGGTCCTGGTCGTGTTTGTGATCATGCTGCTCAACGTGGAAGATGAAGAGCGGCTGCCGTTGCGCCTGCGCTCTCTGGTTCCCATCGCCGTGGGTCTAGCGGCGATTTTGTTTGCGGAAGCGGCTTTCATAATCTTCTTTGTGCAGGCATCGGCAGCGACTCCGACGCGCAACGTTTCCGACGTGGGGCTGACTTTTTCGATCGGAGCGGGACTCTTTACGACCTACCTGTTGCCTTTCGAGATCACTTCAATACTCTTGTTGATGGCGATAGTCGGGGCGATCACCCTGGCTCGACGCGGCGGGTTATTGCCTGCGGATGTAGTCGTAGTCCCGGGTTTCCAGGTTCTGGCCAGAGACGTTCTGGATCCGTTCGCGCCGCCCGAAGCGCCTCCGCTCGTCGCGCATACGACCGAAGAAGTAGAAGAAGCGCTCGGGCTTCAGGGTGTTCCTCATCTATCCAATGACGAGTGAGGAAAGAAGATCTGAGAACTTTTACTTAAAAGCTTTTTGATTAAGGAGTTTTTCACGGCTTGAGACATAGCATAAGAGCTGAGCACGTTTTATGACACCACAACTTTCATGGTATCTGGCGCTTTCCGCCGTTCTCTTTACGATTGGCGTCGTGGGTGTGCTGATTAAGCGCAATGTGATCTCGATGTTCATGTGCATTGAGTTGATGCTCAACGCGGTGAACCTGACGTTCGTAGCTTTCTCGAGTTTCTTCCGCGACGTGTCCGGGCAGTTGTTCGTTTTTATCGTGATGACGGTAGCGGCCGCGGAAGCTGCGGTGGGTTTGGGAATCATCATTACCATCTTTCGCAATCGTGAATCGTTGGATGTCGATGACGCCAGTAGCTTGAGGCTTTGATGTAGCGCAAATTGCCAATTTGCGTTTCGTGTCCGTGCGGGCCTCGGGACGCAAATTACCAATTTGCGCTACAGCCAGTTGGAACTGAATTGCAAACGAATACTCTCAGCTTAATCATCTTCGCGCCGCTGGCCGGGGCGCTGATCAATTGGCTCGTAGGCAGGCGTCTGCGTAACGAGCGATTCATCGGCATGGTGGCGTGCGGGGCGGTGGGTGTCTCAACGATCGTCGCTTTCTACCTGGCTTTCAAACCAGACGGGGCGTTGCGATCGACAGCTCCAGTCGTGGATCACCTCTGGACGTGGGTTCAGGTCGGAGCTTTTCGCGCGGACTTCGGTTTGGCGATGGATCGTCTGAGCGGTATTTATGCCCTCTTTATCACGTTCGTTGGTTTTCTTATTCACGTGTTTGCCACCGGCTACATGCATGGCGATCGCGGCTACTATCGTTTCTTTGCTTACCTGAATCTGTTCATGTTCGCGATGTTGACGCTGGTGCTGGCGGACAATCTGCTCTTGATGTTCGTCGGTTGGGAAGGCGTTGGGCTGTGCTCGTACCTGCTGATTGGATTCTATCTCGACAAGGAAGAGGCCGCGCCGGCTGCCAAGAAAGCGTTTATCGCCAACCGTGTGGGAGACTGGGGATTCGTGCTCGGCATCTTGCTGCTCTTCTGGTTGACCTCGCACGCGGGCGCGCCGTCGATTAGCTTCTTTAACAAGACCGGCGTAACCAGCGCGCTGGCCACGGTCGCGAGCATGCCGCTGGATGGTTTCACCTGGCATGCGATCTTTGCCGGCGGTATCACTTCGGTGGCGTTTCTGCTTTTCATCGGCGCGACCGGAAAGAGCGCGCAGATTCCGCTGTTCGTGTGGCTGCCCGACGCGATGGCCGGGCCAACTCCCGTGTCGGCGCTGATCCACGCCGCCACGATGGTGACGGCAGGCGTCTACATGTTGGTGCGTTGCTCGGCGATCTTCACGCATGCGCCGTTCGCAATGTTCATTGTTGCGATTATCGGAGCGGCGACTGCCCTGTTCGCGGCGACAATTGGGTTGGCGCAGAACGACATCAAGAAAGTTCTGGCTTACTCGACCATCTCGCAGCTCGGCTATATGTTCATGGCCTGCGGAGTGGGCGCGTTCGTGGCGGCGATTTTTCACGTAATGACGCATGCCTTCTTCAAAGCGCAGCTCTTCCTCGGCTCCGGATCGGTCATTCACGGCATGCATCACGAGCAGGACATGCGCCGCATGGGCGGGCTCAAAAAATACATGCCGTATACCTACTGGGCCTTCATGGCCGGATGGTTGGCGATTTGCGGCATCATTCCGTTCAGCGGCTTCTGGTCGAAAGATGAGATCCTTTGGAACGCAGCGTCAACGAATTTCATTCCGATGGGATGGGTCTTGTGGTTGGTAGGAACAATCGCGGCGACGTGCACGGCCTTTTACATGACGCGTCTGATGGCGATGACTTTTTGGGGCAAAGAAAAATTTCGCGAGGCCCACGTGCACAGCCCCGGGCATGAAGTGCATGAAGACCATTCAACGCCCGCACATCACGTGCATGTGCCGCATGAATCGCCGCGGTCGATGTGGGTGCCACTGGTAGTGCTGGCGGTCTTTGCGACGATTGGCGGTTTAGTGGGCATTGGCCCGGCTTTCACTGGTGGTGGTCATTTGGGCGGCAGACTGAATATCGTAACCTGGCTCGAACCAGTCGTGTGGAATC
>JAWVCT010000120.1:0-126864 GCA_033858155.1 Blastocatellia bacterium | reverse complement strand
AGCGGAACGACGACTGGCCGAAGAGCGTGAACATAATGCGGCGGCTACTTACGAGCAGACACTCGTTGACATCACCGAACGCGACCGCCGTGATACGACGCGCATTGATTCGCCGCTGGTCGCGGCTGAGGATGCTATTGTGATCGATTCGACGGGCCAACCAATTGAGGAAGTGTTTCAGAGAATGATGACGTTCGTCCGCCGAGTAACGTGAGTCCGTGTCAGAAGCCCGACCGTAAGGGAGGGCAAGCCCAGGAAGCATGAAACTACTAAGATTCACATTCAGGCACGAAGCGATCTGGATGATGGTCTTTCCAGTTGTGCCGGCCATCATCGTACTCTTAATTATCTTGATCACACTCTTTCTCAGAAAGTAACTCCATGGCCGGCCCTTGCTGACGCGCGGGCTTCTGACACGGGCGCCGCTCAGAAGCCCGACCGTTAGTAAGGCCCGGCAAAGAAGAGCATGTTCACTGGAATCATCGAAGAACTCGGTCGTGTTCGCGAAGTTGAACAGCGCGGCGAAGACGCGCGCATCGCGATCGAAGCACGCACTGTGACCGAAGGGTCAGCCGATGGCGATTCAATCTCAGTTAATGGCGTCTGCCTCACTGCTCTCGATGTGAAATCTGATTCGTTCGCGGCTGATGTTTCCAAAGAGACGCTCTTCCGATCAACGCTTGGTAAATTACAAGAGGGCTCACCTGTGAATCTCGAACGCGCCGTCACGCCGGCGACGCGCCTGGGCGGACACATCGTGCAGGGCCACGTCGACGCTCGCGGTAAATTTCTCGGCGCGGAAAGCCACGGCGGGTCTTGGACGTTTCGGATTGCTTATCCGCAAGAGATTGCGCGCTATTTGGTTTTCAAAGGATCGGTGGCGGTTGAAGGCATTAGCCTCACTGTTTCAAATCTGACTGACAACTATTTCGAGATCGCTGTGATTCCGAAGACCTGGGAGGTCACTAATTTCTCGCAGCTAAGACCCGGTGATGATGTGAATTTGGAAGTTGATGTAATCGCGAAGTACGTTGAACGCCTACTCACCACCGGAAATTCAGGTTCTGTTGACTCAGCTTAGAGTTCAAACTTATTTTGTACTATTAGTCAGCAACCTAAAGGTTCAGTAAGCCGATGAACCTATGAGGTCACTTCCGGGCGCGGCTGCGATCGCGCCGGTGCTGATCCTATCTCTCCTCATCGCTTCATGAGTCCCGAATATAGCTAACCACGAGCCCTCCCTGAGTCGCCAAATCCCCGCCTCGCGCGGTAACATAACTCTTAAGCAGAATTTCAAATTCAAGATTACAGATTTCAAAGATGGCATTCGCTTCCATTCCTGACGCCGCCGCCGACATTCGCGAAGGGCGCATGATCATTATCGTCGACGATGAAGACCGTGAAAATGAAGGCGATCTGGTTTGCGCGGCCGAAAAAGTCACCCCTGAAATAATTAACTTCATGGCCAGGCACGCGCGCGGTTTGATTTGCCTGCCGCTGACCGAAGAGCGCTGCGACGAATTGAATCTGCCGCCGCAGGTCGCCGACAACACTTCGCATCTGGGGACCGCGTTCACAATTTCGATCGAAGCGCGCCGTGGAGTGACCACTGGAATATCAGCCGCGGATCGCGCGACCACGATCCAGACTGCAGTCGATCCCCGCACCAGGCCGCAGGATCTGGCGCGGCCCGGACACATCTTTCCCTTGCGCGCCAAGACAGGCGGCGTGCTGGTTCGTCCCGGACAGACGGAAGCGGCCGTGGACATGGCGCGCATCGCCGGCCTCGATCCCGCCGGCGTGATTTGCGAAATCATGAACGAAGACGGCACGATGGCGCGTCTGCCGCAGCTTCGCGACTTTGCCGTGATGCACGGCTTAAAGATCATCACCGTCGCCGATCTGATCCGTTACCGGATCACCAAGGAAGTCCTGGTGCGCCGCGCGGTCGAAACCGATCTGCCCACCATCTATGGAAAATTTCGGGCCATCGCATTCGAGAACACAATCAATGGCGACGTGCACGTGGCAATGGTCATGGGTGATGTCCGCAGTGACGATACGGTCCTGGTGCGCGTGCACAGTGAAAACGTTACCTGCGACATGTTCGGATCGACGATCGACGACACCGGCTATCAGCTAAGACGAGCGCTGGAGAAAATCGCGGAGGCCGGCCAGGGCGTGGTCCTTTATCTACGTCAAAGCGAGCACGGCCTGGATCTGGTTCATCAGTTGCGCACGTATGCGTTGATGCAGGAACGCGGCTTGAGCAAAGCCGAAGCCAGCGCCGAAACCGGCTATGGACTCAATCGCGATTACGGTGTGGGCGCGCAGATTCTGCATGAGCTGGGCCTGCGACGCATTCAGCTTCTTACTAATCACCCCCCTAAAGTCACGGCCCTCGAAGGTTTCGAATTAGAGGTCGTAGGCAACGTACCGCTTGGTTCCCCAGCATCTGACACTGTGGCACAGACTTCAGTCCCTGATGGACTCGTTAAGATCACGGACTGAAGTCTGTGCCACATTTGAGCCTTGAAATTCCCCGGCTTTCAGTTTACAAACAGAGCGGAGGTCAGAAATCGGAGGTCAGCGAAATCAGTGATGACGAGTGACCTCTGACCCCTGTTGACTGGCCTCTGTTCCGGCTCTCCCTCAAACATTTGGAAGTATTGTTGAGAGCCGCCCGTCGGTCTGAAGCCTGAGCTCTCAGATCGGGGCTGCGCCAATGCCTGTGGATAACCATCACGATAATGCCGCGGAAACACCGAGCGGCGAACCGCAGCCGGTCACGCCGCGCAGAGGTTTCCGACGCTTCACGCGTCGCCATGCAGTGATCTCGGGGATCATTGTCGCGGCAGGCGTGATTGCTCTCATCTTGATTGGACTGCTCGCCTATCGGCTTGGCTTCGTCGATCGTTACGTCGCCGCGCAAATCAAAAACACCCTGGCCCAATACGGCATCCGCGCGGAAATCAAAACTTTTCACACCTCGCTGGGCCCGCAGACTGTGGAGATGCTCGGCGTCGAACTTTACGACGCGAAAACCGGCGAGCAACTCGGGAAGGTTGGCCGGATCGTGGCGACCGTGCGGATCGAGGATCTTTATGCGCTCAACCTGCAACGCAATATCAACCTGAAGGATTTACAAATTGAAGGGCTGGAAGTGTGGGTCAAGTTTGACGAGCACGGTCAATCGAACTTTCGCAACATACATATTCCGCCTCCTCAGCCTAACCAGCGAATCCTGTTCGCATATTCCACTGCTCGCATCGAAATAAAGAATTCGCACGTCCACTATGGCGATTCGCAGCACAGCCTGTCAGGCGAAGCCCTCAACCTGCACCTCACCATCCAGCCGGACGATCCCTCTGCGCCGCTGGCGAGCTGGATGAATACAGTTACGTTCAGTTCGACGAACTCGACTTTTGTTTACGACAGCCGGACGGTTAACAACATCGACATAGCAGCGAGCGGCCGCGTCAACCAAACGCGCGCTGAAATTTCAGACCTGGCGCTCCGTTCGCCGATTGCCGAAGCGAAGCTGCAAGGCGTAATGGATGACTGGCGCGCTCTGAAATATCACTTCAATGTAACTTCGACCATTGATCTCACTCAGACATCGGAGATCCTGCAAACCGGCACGACGATGCGTGGCGCCGGCAACTTTGCCGGCACCATAGTCGGCGATGGCGATCATTATCAGGTTGAAGGAAGTATCAAGTCCGACGCGCTGGCGGCCGATGGCGTGCGCTTGCAGGGCCTGAACGCGACGGCCAAGGGATCGGGGCAAGGCAGGTCGTATGACATCAATGGCCGCGCCGTCGCCGAGCTTTTGACCGCGGGTGATTTTCAACTTAACACAGTGCAAATCACTGGCGGCGTGATGGGGACTGGATCGGACTTTCGTTGGGTGGGGGATCTGCGCGCCGCGGCTGAGAAAAGTTATGGCGTGACAATCGCGGGTCTGATTCTGCGCGATGCGCGCGCTGAGTATCGCGACGGCGTGCTAATGGCCTCAGCGCCGCAACTCTCAGGCGGCAGTCTTACTACATCTTCGGCGAAAGTCAGGCAGGGATTTTCCGCCACCGACTTGCGGGTGAAGGTTGAAAATGGAACGACACGGGCTACGGTGGCCAGCGCCAAAGCCGGAAAGATTGAAGCCGCGAACACAACCGTCAACGGCGTAACCGCCAAAGCGATCGACGTGAGCAGCAGCGGCAACGCAACCAACGTCACGGTCAAAGAAGTTCAAGTGGGCGAGGCCAACGCTTTCGGCGCGCAGACCGGCAGCATCAACGTCGCGGGCGTGCGCCTTACAATTCGCAACGGCCGTGTCCAGGGAGCGACCAACGACATCAATGCCGGCAACGTGACGCTAAAAGATGGTCGCGTCGAAAACGTGAAGCTCGCGCGGCCGGTGTTCACGGTTGAACCCTCGGGTCGATATCGCGCCAGTGCCGATCTGAGTTTGGGCGGTGGTGTCCTGGGTCAAATGAAACTCGGGCCGGCGCACGCGGCCGTCGTCGCGACCGGGGATCAAATTCAACTGAACAATTTCGTTGTCGACGCGCTCGACGGTCACGCCAACGGCAACGCCACGATTAGTCTGAGGAAGAACGGCGCCTCGCGGGTCAGTGCCGGCTTTGAGAATTTCGATCTCGGCGGCCTGATCACCGTCCTGTCGGGACGGGCAGTGCCGATTGCGAGCCGGGCTACGGGCACTGCCGAGTTGGCTTTCGCGGGAAGCGATCTCAGCACGGCCACGGGTAGCGTGAGCGCGCAACTGAAAGGTGAAGCTCCGGCTGGAAGCGATCTCGCTCCGCTCTCCGGTGATTTGGCACTAACGGCTGATCACGGTCAATTTCAAATTCAGCGCGCCAATCTGCAAACGGCAGCCACCCGGCTAACCGCCTCCGGACAGTTCTCGATCGAACAGCCGACCTCAAATCTCCGGCTCGACCTGGTTTCATCCGACGCCACCGAACTTCAGCGTTTGCTGATCTCTTCCGGCGCGATTCCTGAGATTGAAGAACAATTCAGAACTTACGGAATCGAGCTCGGCGGCAAAGTGCTCTTCAACGGCACGATGACCGGCGCCCTCAAAGATCCAATCGTTAACGGCCATGCCGAGCTGGGTTCTTTGATTATGAACGGACGCGATCTCGGCTCTTTGACGGCGAATGTTTCCTCGAACGCTACCGAAACCCGGGTCAGCGATGGCCGGCTCGCGCAGGCCAACGGCGGCGGTGCGCAATTCGCCCTCGTCATGCCGCGCACCGGCAAAGACAACGCCTCGATCGACCTCACTGTGGATCGAATGAATGCGGGGAATCTGATTGCTGCGCTGCCCCGGAAAGATTGGCGCGATCAACTTGGCGACACGGAAGCGGACGTTTCGGGCACCTTAAAAATTAACGGCATACCGAATCAAATGAGCGGCGTCGCGGACCTGCGTTTCGGGCCGGGACGCCTCGGCGGAGAGCCGCTGAAGGATCTTACGGCGCACGCGATTTTCAGCGGCTCGACTGTCAACGTCGACAAGGTTGACGTGAACTTCGACGCCGGTCATCTCAACGGCCATGGCCAGTTCGACACCCAGACAAAAGTTTTCGAGCTCACCGCCAGCGGTGATCGAGTGCAACTGGATCGCCTCCAAGCCTTCGCGCAACGTCCGGGTCTGCCAAAACTGACGGGCACCGCCGTTATCAAGGAGTTGAAAGCTACCGGCGTGGGCGCGGATATTTCGACTTACCAGATTAGTTTCAACGCCGAAAGCTCTGACGTAGCGATCGATGGCCATTCGGCCGGTTCGGTTACTCTGATTGGACGCACTGAAAATAAACAGCTCGATATAACCTTTACTACGACCGGGCTGCTGGGACCCCAGGCGCAAACGATCAGAGCCAGGGTCGATCTCTCAAACGAAAAACTTCCGGCGGTAGTTGAATCGACGATCACGACTGCTGACTTGAGCCAGGTTTTCAAAATCCTTTTGCCCGCCACCGACGTCGCTGTCACGGGGAGCACCAGTGGCACGCTCAAGTTGAGCGGCAATCTAATGACCGAGAACGACCAGGGCGAAGAGGTCCTTTCGTTCAAGGGATTGACCGGCACTGCGACTTTCACGGAGCTTTCAGTCAGGGTCGCGGACGTAGCGCTCGCAGCGGCCGGACCGGTGGTGATCGACTTCGCGCCGAATGAAGTTAACTTTCACGAGACGCGGTTCACGGGTACGAACACGAATGTGACCCTGAGCGGAGCCGTCGCCACGGCCAGTGGCGGCCGAAACACTTTGGCCGTGGATGGACAGATCAACCTGCGCATTCTGAGCGGCCTCTCTCCCGACGTTTTTTCCTCCGGGATTGCGGTGCTGGCAATCAACGTCGGGGGCACTTACGCGGACCAGCGCGTCACCGGGAGAGTGTCGGTAAATGGCGCGTCGATTTCCGTGTTGATTGGAGATCAGCGCCTCACTCTCGCGAACCTCGACGGCGTAATTCTTTTCAATTCGAGCCAAGCGCAAATTGAATCACTCAAAGGAACGCTGGGCGGCGGAAAAATAACCGCCTCGGGCGGCGCTCAACTCTCAGGCTTTTCCGTCGCGCAGTTTCTCTTCAATATTCACGGTGAGAAAGTCACGCTCAACTATCCGCAGGACTTTCGCTCGACCGTTGACGCCGATCTGGAACTGCGCGGCAACCAGCAAACCCAATTTGTCCGCGGCAACGTGCAGGTACAGCGCACCGAGTACACCAAGGACATCAATCTCCCCGATCTTATTAACCAGCGGCCGCAAACTTCGATCGAAGAAGGCGGCGAGTTCCAGTTTGCCCAGACTGCCCAGTTCGACAAGCTCCGCGTTGAAGGCCGAAACGCACTGATCATGCGCAACAATCTGGGCGATCTCGTCGCCTCGGTGTCGTTACAACTGAACGGGCCGGTCAAGGATCCGATCATCGAAGGCCGAATCACGGCCACGCGCGGCACCCTGAATTTCCGCAACAATCCTTACGAGATCACGCGCGGGCTAATTTACTTTCCAGCGCGGCTGGGCGCCGATCCGATTTTGAACATTGAAGGGCAGGCAGTGATTCGCGGCTATCGCGTAACGGCTTTGCTGGAAGGACCGCTGTCGCATCCGACCACGAATGTCAGTTCAGAGCCGGCGCTGCCACAGGCTGATGTAGTGTCTTTGATTCTAACCGGCACGCTGAGTTCAACCGACACGGGGACGTCGGTGCTGGCGCAGTCGGGGCTGGGCACGGCAGCCAGCTTACTGACGGACGCGTTAATCAACGCACCGATTTCAAAGGCGACGAATAAACTGTTCGGCCTTAGCCGGCTGGAAATCAGTCCGGTCATCGGCGGCACCGGTGCGGCGCCCACGGCGCGCCTGACTGCCGCACGGCGACTCAGTAAAGACGTGACGGTGACCTACTCGACAAACATTGCCTCCGATCCGAACCAGGTGTTGGTAGTCGAGTATCGCGTGTCGAACCGCTTGTCGTTTGTCGCCGAATACGAACAGGGTTCCACCCGGAATCTCAGCACGCGAAATAATAATTTCAGTTTTGAGATCAGGATGAGAAAACGATTTTGATATTGACGAGTCGAGGCAGAGCCTCAATGCACTGGAGAGCGGCAGAGCCGCTTACGCAATCAAACGGATCAACGTGAGTTCATATCGTCTTTTCATAATTGCGGCCATCATCGTCTGCGCCAACACGCTGACGGTTTTCGCTCAGGTCGGCGACTTTGAAGGCCGTCCAATCTCCAGTGTCGAGGTAGTCCTGGAAGGATCGCCACCTGACGTTGACGATCAGGCTGAGTTCCAAACACTCTTGAAAATCGTCGCCGGCACTGAGTATGCGGCCGTGAATGCCCGGCAGTCGCTGCACGAGCTTTTTGCTTCAGGCCGCATAGCCGCGGCCCGAATTGAAATCGTCGAAGTTCAACCTGGCAGCGGACGAAATAGTCCGATTCGCGTCCGCTTCATTGTTCAGCGCCAGATCGTCATCGCGGGTGTGACGCTGCGAATCGCGCCCACCCCCGGGACGCCAATCGCCAGAGATGAAATCCGCGCGCGTCTGAACTTGCTCGAGCCGGGGCGACGCTTCTCAGTTCAGGCAATCGAACGCAACGCCGACGAGATTCAGGTCTACCTGCGCGACCGTGGTTACTATAACGCCACCGTCGAGCACACCGAGGAACCCGATCCATCGGATGCGACTGGCGCCCGGCGCGTCGTCGTCTACACGATCACTCCGGGAGTTCAGGCACACGTGGGTCAGTTCCTCATAGACATTCCCGGGTTTGATGTTAATACCGTCCGGCCTTCTCTGAAGCTTCAACCAGGAGCGGCCTTCACGCGCGATCTTCTCGGCGAAGATCTCAATCGAATAAAACAGGGACTCATTGCGGCAAAGTTCCTGGCCCCTCAGCTTGACGAACCGATCGTGAAAATCGATTCGCCAAAGAACGAGATCAATATCAGCTTGAACGGAAAGCGGGGCCCGACCATTGATGTTTCGTTTAAGAACTACACCCTAAGCGACAAAAAGCAGAAGGAACTGCTGCCCATCATGCGCGAAGGAAACATCGACTATTCCGTGCTTGAGGAAGGCGGCCGCCGCGTACGCAATCAGCTCCAGGAGCAGGGCTATTTCTTTTCCGAAGTCCATCCGCTTTGCACTGTCACTCCACCGACGCCGGGCACCGTGGAGAACGGCACCGAAGAGACCTGCAGGAACCTTAATCCCGCGGAATTGAATGATCGTACGGTTAAGATCATCTATGACGTTCGGCTCAACCGCCGCCTGAAATTGACCGACATCCGCATCACCGGCACAAACAAGATCACGTTCGCTGATGTGCAGGCCGATTTGAAAACGCAGAAGGCTAGTCCGGTGGGGTTCATTCCGTTACTCGGCGGATACGGGCGTGGTTTCACCAGCACCGCATTGCTCCAGGAGGACATTCGGACCGTGACCGCATACATGAAAAATCTCGGCTACCGGCGGGCCGAGGTACATGTGCTGCAAGGTATTTCGCCCACCCAGGACAGTCTTATCATCACCTTCGAGGTCACCGAAGGGCCGCTCACGCGCGTGGCTGAAATTGAGATTCGCGGCGAAAAAGCCTTCCCTGAAGATCGCCTGCGCCAGGAAATCAACACGATCAAGGACGGCCCATACTCGCCGGCGCAGGTGCGCGCGGACAACGACCAACTGCTTAATCTTTACGCGCGCGCGGGATATATCGAAGCGGAAATACAGCCTTCGACTGATAATTTGCCAAAGAAGGGTGAAGACGAGCAGGTGCGCGTCGTCTTTAATGTGACCAAAGAAGGCGCCAAGGCAATTGTCAACGAGATCGTGATCAATGGTGTGACCGGCACCGCGGATGTTCAGCGAAAGAAACGCGAGGCCATCATTCGCGCAATTCCATTGTCGGCAGGTGACTTGCTGCGCGCGGATCGCATCACTGAAGCCGAGCGGGCGCTCTACGTCACGGATGCTTTTCGCCAGGTGCTGATCAGTCAGCAACCCGCGGGCGATGCTCCGGGCGGCGCCAAAAAATACGACGTAATCATCGACGTGGAAGAAAAGCGGCCGCGGGTGATCGAGTACGGCGGCGGCTATTCAACCGACACCGGAGCGCTGGGCCTTTTGGAGCTGACCAACGTCAACTTCATGAACAAGCTGCGCCAGGGTGCAATTCGCATTCGCGCCAGTCAACGCCAGGAACTGATCCGCTTTGAATTTCTCGACCCGCGTTATTTCCATTACGGCAAGAAGCAGTATGCCCCGCTGGCCATCTCGGCCCAGTACCTGCGGGATTCAACTATCACACGCTTCTTCCGCTCGACGATTGACCGCGGCACCTTTGGCGTAGTGCAGCGCCTCGACGCTAAAGGAAATCCGATTGACGTACTGGGAAATAGAGTGGGCCAGCCCACGGTCGACCGTCTAACGTTCGGCATAGAGACCCAGCGGGTGCTTAGTCAAAAGTCGCACAGCATTTTGTTTTTGCGTTACAACTACGAAGACGTGCGCTTGCGCAATATTGAAAGTCTTTTGATTCGACCGATCCTGCAACCGGACGCGGTGGTCCGGCTCTCCGGCTTTGGCGCCTCGCTGGTCGTTGATACGCGCGAGCGTTGCGAGCGCCGGCTGCCGGGCAGTGTGGCCGCGGAGGACGAAACGATTCGCTCCGGCGAAGTATGCCGCTACAACCAGACTGATGCGACTCGCGGGCAGTTTCTGTCGGCCGATTTTCGCGTCGCTGCGCGCGCACTGGGCGGCAACACGTCGCTGATGCGGTTCCAGTCGACGTATCACACCTACTATAAAGTGCCGCGGGCGCGGAACACGGTATTCGCCGGCAACCTGACGGTGGGCCTGGCAAGTCTGTTCAATCCCCGCGACCTGAACGGCAATCACCAGATCGACGATTTTGATCTGCTCTTGCCGATCAGCGAACGTTTCTTCTCAGGCGGTTCCACTACCTTGCGCGGTTTCGCATATGAAGAAGCAGGTCCGCGCCAGGTTGTCGTTCCCGAGGGCCAGTTCCGCGACGCAAAGCATAAACTGATCGGGCTGAATCCTTTTACGGTTCCGATCGGCGGCAACGCAATGGTCGTGATGAACCTGGAAGCGCGCGTGCCGGTCAGCAGAGATTTGCAGATCGTTCCGTTTTACGATGGCGGCAACGTCTTTCGCAGCATTAGCGACGTGCTTCATCCCAAGCCGATCGTTCCCACCGGAAATTTTATTGACGATGTTAACGCACAGAATCTGCGAGTGCGTTGGAGTCACACGTTGGGGCTCGGTTTTCGCATCAAGACGCCTCTGGGCGGCGCGCTGGCAATTGATTATGGTTATCTAATGAACCCTTCGAAGTTCCTGATCCCGCAGAACCTGAACACGACGCCATCGACCGCGATTTACCGTCTGCACCAGGGACAGATTCAGTTTCGTTTCACGCAAACATTCTAGAAGAGTGAGCAGTTGGCGGTAAGCGGTGAGCAGTTAAGGAGAATCAAAGTTGAGCCACGTGGGAGAAGATACGATGTCAGAAACGATTACACGACCAGCCAACTGTTTCAAGTTCAGAAAAGAACGAACGAAGCGAAGCCGGCTCAGCGTGCTTCTACTGCTCACTGCTCACTGTTCACTGCTCGCTCTTCTGGCTCACTACTCACTGCTCACTGCCCAAGCGCAAACGGTCGCGGACAAAATGGTTGCGAGCGTGACCAACGGCGCGCGCGCCAACCCTGACTTAATCACCTACTCAGATCTCGTGTGGCAATTGGCGCTCGAACCCAGCCGTCCGCTGGTTGCTAGACCCAGTTCGGAAGATCTCAATCATGCTTTGCACTTGTTGGAAGATCAGTTGTTGATTCTGCAGGAAGCGAGAAAACTCCCGATTGCCGACACCGTGCAGGCGCGGGCGGATTTCGACAAAGAAGTGCAGAAGAAACGAGACGAGTTGGCGCAGAGCTTTGGCTCGGCGGCTTTATTGCAGGAACGCATGGCGCGCGTCGGTCTAAGCAGCGAGCAGTTGGACGCGATCCTGCGCGACCGGCTCACTGAGGAAAAATATCTGGACTTTCGTTTTAAGGCTTTCGTGCTGATTAGCCCGAAGGAAATCACCGACCGCTATAATCAGGAGTACACGCGGTTGCGCAATAGTGGCCGCATCGTTCCTACTCTCGAGCAGGTGCGCACCCGCATCGAACAAGAGCTAACCCAGGAAAAGATCGCATCAGAGATTGACACCTTCATCGACAACCTGCGCGAGCAACCAGGAACCGAGATCGTGATCATCAGCCCGGTCTAAAGGTTTAGAGGCGGGCCACTGCCCGCCCACATCGTCATGAAACCGGCGAGCGGTAGCCCGCCGCTAAACATACCGCGAATGAATCAAGCGCGACAAAATAATCGCCCTCGCATCGGGCTCGCGCTTTCCGGCGGCGCGGCGCGCGGCATTGCGCACGTCGGCGTCTTGCGGGCGCTGGAAGAAAACGCCATTCCCATCGACGCCATTGCCGGCGCCTCGGCAGGCGCTTTGATAGGCGGCGCTTACGCGGCTGGGCTTTCTATCGCGCAGCTCGAAGCGATGGCGCGAAAGTTTCGCTGGCGTCACATGGGACGGCCCTCCTTCTCGCGTCTCGGCCTGCAGTCGAACGCGCCCATGGAAAAATTTCTGCGCGCAAATCTGCCCGTTACTCGTTTCGAAGATCTGCGAATTCCCTTTGCGGCGCTGGCGACGGATTTGAAAACCGGCACGGCAGTCGTGTTGCGCGATACAGGTGATCTGACCTTTGCGATCCGCGCCAGCGCTTGCTTGCCCGCCTTCTATGTCCCCGTGCGCGACCCCGAGGGACGGATGCTGGTTGATGGTGGACTGGTAGCCAATCTTCCGATTAGTCATACGCGGGAACTCGGCGCCGACATCGTAATCGCAGTTGACGTCGGCGCCGACGGGGCGCGATTTATGGATCGGCCGCGCACCGCGCTGGGCGTCCTCACCCAGGTCTTCGTCGCAGTTGAGCGGATAGTTACGAATCAGGAGACCGCGAATGCGGATCTGATCATTACGCCGAAGGTCGGCCACATTCGCTGGGACGAAACTCGGCGAACTGCAGAGTTTTTGAAAATTGGTTACGAGACAGCGTTGGAATCAATTGCCGGCATCAGGCGCCTCATCGAGCATCACACGCCGGCCAGAGATCGCGTCGAGTTCTTCGTTTAGAACGTCGGACTTGTTCCCCTCAACGCCGCGAATAATCAACGACGGCGCACACGCACAGCATCCTCCTCAAGAATTCAGCCCTTATTAGGACTTTCTAAAGACAACGGATTAAACAGATCGATTGCTCGGCGGTTCTTCGGGGTTTCAAGAGATGTCCGACAAACTCCAGTTTGCCGCCCGTGTCCGCAACGGGCGGCGCTTAAACAAGCACGGCAAACAGAAATTTGCCGCACCGCGTCGACGATGGCGCACGCTGCTTAGGATCGCGATCGTCTCCCTTGCCCTGGCGCTGATCTCACTCAGCGCCTTTTTAATTCATTCATATCGTTCCTACGCAAAGATTGTCGACGGACGTCTGACTCGTGGTTATCTGATCAGCCGCGCGGGTATCTATGCCGCCCCACGAATACTACGCGCCGGACAAAAACTGTCTCCGGCGGGATTGGCCGCGGCTCTGCGCCGGGCCGGCTATGTCGAAAGCGACGAGGCCAGCGAAGTCTGGAACGGCAGCTTTTCCGTCGCCGATACTGCCGTTGAAATCCGACCCAACAATACGGGTGGCTTTCCTTCCGTTGTGCGAATCACTTTTGATCCTGCGGGCCGCATCGCTGAACTGACGGGAGATGAGATTAGTCTGGATTCATTTACTCTCGCGCCCGAATCGATGACCAACGATGCGTCGATGAAGAGCGGCGCGCGCAGTCAAATTGCTTTCAAAGACCTACCCCCGATCCTGGTCCAGGCAATCACCTCGATCGAAGATCGGCGTTTCTTCGATCATCATGGCCTCGATATTTTTGGGGTCGGCCGGGCACTGTTGCGCAACGCCGGCGATGAGCGCATGGGGCAAGGCGGCTCGACCATTACTCAGCAGCTCATCAAGAATACTTACCTGACGCCTGAGCGCACGCTGCGGCGAAAGTACGCCGAAGCGATGTTGGCCTTCACGCTGGAGCGGCGACTTTCCAAAGAAGATATTTTCGCGCTCTATTGCAACGAGATTTACCTGGGTCAACGCGGCGTGGTTGCGGTGCGGGGTGTCGATCAAGCGGCCCGCATCTACTTTGGAAAAGAGTTAAAGGACCTTTCGCTGCCGGAGGCCGCGACTATCGCCGGCATGATCCAGAGTCCGGCGCGCTATTCGCCGGTTCGGCACCGCGACGCTGCGGTTTCGCGGCGCAACACCGTACTGGGCACAATGGTGCGCGACGGTTTCATTTCTTTGGACCAGGCCGCAGTCGCCTCCAAAGAACCTCTGGCCCTCGCGGACTTTGACCCGGCCCGGGAATCAGTTGCGCCTTACTTCGTCGATTATGTGAACCGAGTCTCAGAAGCCCGCGCGTCAGCAAGGGCTACGTCGGAAATAGATATTCCCTCAAGTCGTAATGAAGTCACCGGCAAGGATGCCGGTGAACCGCAGGCAGGGATGCCTGGGCTCCCTGATTGCGCTCACACCGTCACGACACTCGATCTCGATTTGCAGCGCATCGCGTCTCAGGCAATCCAACACCAGCTTGATCGGCTCGACGAGATTTACAAACCGCGCGGGCTTACTCCACAGGTCGCGTTGGTGGCGCTCGATCCCCGGACCGGCAATGTTGTGGCGATGGTCGGCGGCAGAGATTACGGCGCATCGCAACTTAATCGCGCGACCGATGCGCGACGACAGCCTGGTTCGGTCTTCAAGCCTTTTGTGTATGCTGCCGCGCTGGAGAATGGCATGTCGCCGCTTCGGATGTTCAAGGACGCGCCGCAGGAATTCACCTACGCCGGCAAATCAAAATACCGGCCTACGAACTACGGCGGCGGGTTTTCGATGCGCGAAGTGACGATGCGCACCGGCTTGATCAAATCGCTGAATGTGGTCACCGTCGATGTTGCGATGCAAACCGGTCTGGCGCGAGTCGCCAATACAGCTCAGCGATTTGGTTTGCCACGTCCGGATCCTTTCCCGGCCCTGGCTCTGGGAACGACCGAAGCCACACCTTTACAGATCGCCGCAGCCTACGCGGCCTTCGCTAACGGCGGACAGAGCATTCAACCTAAGGTCATAGCCGAATCAGATCAGTCGCCGCAGAGCGATCAAATAATTCAGCCGGCTTCAGCGTATGTAATCACGGACATGTTGGCAGGCGTGATCGATCACGGCACTGCCCGCGCCGCTCGCGGTGCGATAAAGAACACTGCCGTAGCAGGTAAGACCGGGACTTCGCGCGATGGTTGGTTCGTGGGCTACACGCCGAACCTGGTGTGCGCGGTTTGGATCGGCTTTGACGACAACAAACAGTTGGGCCTGACGGGTGCGGAAGCTGCCCTGCCGGTCTGGACTGACTTCATGAAGAACGCCGTTGACTTGCGTCCTGAATTGGGCGGCAAGTCGTTCGCACAACCGGACGGGGTGACCATTGTCGAAATTGATCCTGAGACCAAAGAACTAGCGACCGGCAAGTGCCCGCAACACGAGCTCATCGCCATCGCGACGTCGCAAGCGCCTTTGTCGGCATGTTTTCGTCACAGCATTTATTTCTCTCTGCCTAACGATCAGGAATCCCCTGCTGTCGCCAGATCCGACGCTCCTCGCCCAACTAAACCTCGACAGAAGTATTCAACAGGAGAGTTCGCGCTACGGGACACGCGCACTGAAACTGATAAGCGCGGCCGAAGTGTGCTGGTGAATGAGATGAGGGTCGGAGGGCGTTAGCCAACCAGCTTCACCTGCTTCGCTCCGTTAGGAGCGAGACGTTTATAGCCGCCGCCAAAACGAGCCTCAGCTCCTTTAGGAGCGAAAGGATTGGCCTGAGAGAATGTCTCCCATAAGGATCCCACATTTCGCTCCTAAAGGAGTTCTCGGATTTTTGAATTTGCCTCGGGACTATAAACATTCGGCCCCTACGGGGCTAACAGATGGGACCTCCACTACGTCACAAGCGCATTCACTCCTTCTCTAAAATCACTTCCGCAATCGCGTGCTCAGTTGTGTGCGAGATCGAAATATGCGCTGAGGTGGCGCCGGTCTGTTCATAAAGTTCACGCGCCCGGCCATGAAACGTAATCACCGGCGCGCCCGATTCTCTGGTCGAGACTTCCACGTCCTGCCAGGCAATGCCGCCGGTCCAACCGGTTTGCAAGGCCTTCAGCGCCGCTTCTTTTGCGGCGAAGCGCGCGGCATAATGTTGGGCGGCCACCGCGCCGCGCGATTCACAATAGGCCCGCTCGGCTTCAGTGAACACACGTTCAGCGAACCGCGGCGTCCGTTCGATGGTTTCGCGCACGCGGCGCACTTCGATAATGTCGATACCGATTGAAATGATCACAGAAGAAAGTGAACTAGAGCGGCGACAACAAATCGCCGTGGTCGAAAATTCCGGATTCTACTGGCGCGAACGCGATGGCGTGCGCGCGTTGATTTCTTCCCCGTTGGAACAGGACGGCTTCACCAATGCTTTTTCGACCCGGTTCGGCGGCGTCAGCCCGATGCCGTTGGCCGCGCTTAACCTGGCCGGCTTTAACGAAGACGACGCTGAGAACATCTATGAAAACCGCCGGCGTTTTCTCAAGCTCTTCGACGGCGTCTGGACGCTGGCCGGATGCTGGCAAGTGCATGGCGCCGACGTGCGCATTGTTCATAACCAGCAGGAGGCGCAGCCAAAACCCAGCGTGATCGGAGACGACGAATATTGTGACGCGCTCGTCAGCAAAACTGCCGGGATTCTTCTGGCCGTAAAGACCGCGGACTGTGTCCCGGTGCTGATTGGCGATTCGAAGACCGGCGCGTTTGCCGCAGTGCATGCCGGCTGGCGCGGGACTTCAGCGTCGATCGTCATGAAGGCAATTGAGCAACTGGAAACTGAATACGGAGCCAGCGCCGGTAACCTGCGCGTCGCGATCGGCCCGGCAGCGAACACCTGCTGTTACGAAGTCGGCAGCGAGGTCATCGAAAAGTTCAAAGAACTCTTTCCCAAATCAGATCATCTGTTCACTCCGACGCGTGCAGGTCATGCGCGCATCGATCTCCACGCGGCGAATCGCGATCAACTAATCGGCGCCGGTGTGCGCGCGGAGAGAATTCACGTCGCGCCTTTCTGCACCATGGACCGGAACGATCTTTTCTTTTCCTATCGCCGTGAGAAACATCTTCACGGTCGGGTGGGAAGACTGATGTCGGTAATCGGAACAAAAGCTAAACCCAAATCCTGAACGCGTCAGGCTTTGATAAGCAGAACTTTTCAGCGCGCCTTAACCAAAATCCGGAGGCGGCGGGGGTTCGTATTGTGGGAAAGTCGCTGGACCTGAAAGCACCAGCGTCCCGGCCAGTTGATCGTGCAGCGCCTGCCGCTTTTCCGTAAACGCCGCCAGGGAACACGCGGTTTGACCCTTCTTGTCAGGCGTCATTACTGCTCGCTTGCTGCCGCAAACTTTTCCGCCATTAGCGCCGTCCGCCGAACACCCAACCGTTGGCTCGCTGCACGCGATCGTTTGGGCCGACGACTCCGATCCCGAGATCTATGTCCTGGCTCTTCGGCGGAAAACAAACCTCATCGTTGCAGCTTTGATAACGCAAGCGCGCTTTCAAAACTATTTCGCCCCCGTTGTAGTTCGCGGGCACAGTGACGTTGAAGCGCAGCACAGCGCGCCCTTCGTAAACCGCCAGCGGTTCGTTGTTGACGGCTTTGAGCTTGCGCACGATCGCCCGCGGGTAGGTTACGGGGCCAACCGTGACGCCGCGCGGCGCTTCGATTTTCAGGGTCGTCGGGATCGCGTACTTGCCGAGCGGCCGGTTCGCGTTGACGTGATAACCACCCGGAATATCGATCACGATGGCGGCCTGTACGACCCGACCGCGTTGCGCTTTGTCGTTGGCGTAATAACCGTTGACGCCGATGTTCGGCTGGGGCTCCGGCGCAACAGCGGTTGAATAAGAGACGGCCTTAGGCGTTAAGGGACTAGAGGGTTGAATGAAAACCGTATCAATACAACAGTCAATATCCATCCGGAACAACAGACGAGAAGGCTTCCCTCCGGAGATGATGTAATTGTCCAGCACCACCTTCTTGAAACCACTTCTGTCAATCGTGAATTTATAGTGCCCGTCGGCCAGAGACATCTTGAATCGGCCGTGATCATCAGATCGGAGATTCCAACTCTGATCATTGCCCTCGACTCGGACCGCAGCATCTGAGAGTCCCACACCTTCCCGATCAACGACCATTCCGATGAATGACCGTGCGGATGACTTTGAACTTGTTTGAGCTGCAAGACCCATCTGGGCCCCCACGCTAATCAACACCAACAAGGATAGAGCCGTGATCAAAGTTACCTTTTTAGTCATACCGTCTCCATCTGGTTTTAGAAGCTCGCTCGTTTGTCGGCGGCAATTGTCTCGCGACGCGCCGCCAGTTGTCCACACGCGGCCAGGATGTCGCGGCCGCGCGGCTTTCTGACGAACGCGTGGACGCCCTTCGACTCTAGAATCTCGCGAAACAATTCCACGCGTTCCGGCGGCGACGGCTGAAAAGGCAAAGGCTCTGCCGGGTTATGCGGAATCAGATTTACCTTCGCGCTCAGCTCGTAGCGGTTCAAAAGATTAGCCAACTGGCGCGCCTGCTCATCCGAATCATTAACCCCGGCGAGCATCACATATTCAAAAGTGAATCGCTCGTTTGGCTTTAGAGATTTCTCGAACTCCTGACAGGCCGAGAGCAGCTCGCGCAACGGCCACTTCTTATTAATCGGCATCAACTCGTCGCGTAATTCATCAGTCGGCGCCGCCAGCGAGACCGCCAGATGCGGACGATCAGGAATCGTCGCGAGCTCGCGAATACGCGGCACTACGCCCGCGGTCGAAACGGTGACACGGTTCGGGACGATGTGCAGGCCGCCTGGATCTTTCATGACGCGAATCGCCTTCAGCAACTCTTCAAAGTTTAAGAAAGGCTCGCCGGCGCCCATGCCGACGAGGTTTGTCCCGCGCGGCGGCTTCACTGAAACACCGTAAGCATCGTTCAAGGCAGTGATGATCTGTCCGACAATCTCGCCGGCAGTTAGACTTCGCAGCAGACCAAGCTGAGCAGTCAAACAAAACGTGCATTGCAGAGGACAGCCGGACTGCGAAGAAAAGCAGATTGTGTCGCGCCGGTCTTCAGGAATAAAAACTGTTTCGACCGGAAGGTTATCCGCCGTCTTAAACAAGTATCGCCGCGTACCATCGGTCGAGAGATAGCGCGACTCGAGCGTCAGGGTCGAGACCACAGCGTACTCGGTGAGCTTAGCGCGCAGCTCCTTCGGCAGGTCGGTCATCTCTGCGAACGAAAGCAGGCGGCGCTGCTGTAGCCCGGCAAAAATCTGGCGCGCACGATACTCCGGCTCACCGAGCGATTCAACAAACTCAGTCAGTTCTGCCTGCGATAAACCCGCGAGATGTAACTGTGGCATTGGGGTGCTTGAATTCTAACACCGGGATGAAGTGGGCCGCGAACGCTAGTGCCTTGCTTAGCGCCTTGCGTATTTTTCTCCGCCTTCGCGTGGACCTCACCTAACTAAAACAGTTTCGCGCAAAGGCGCGAAGACAAACAGAAGTCGCAAAGAGAACGTCGGAGCCGGAGCATGGTGCGAGCGAGTTATTGAATGATTGATTAAAACCAAAACCGGCTCTCGAATTCGAGAGCCGGCCAGGTTTTTGTTATGGGGTGACGGCGAACTTCGCCGTTTGTATCAGGGCCTGGCCGCTGACGCGGTCCTTGACGCGAACTTCCAGAGAGTAATCGCCCGGCGCCAAATTCCGCGAGTCGAGCAGACGCGTGAGGGTCAGCCGCTGTCCGGAGTCGCTGTTGCCCTTCCAGTCTTCCAACTGTTTCCCTAGTTCTTTCCCGTCCTTCATCAGGGCGTACTCAACATCGACCGAAGGCCGCAGCGTGGTTTGATCTATTCCAGCGTTGTAGATCTGCATATAAATACCGATGGGCGAACCGCGGTGGTACGTGCCGGAAACGTTGGGAATAACTTTCACGTTGCCAATCGTGAACATGCCGACGGCGGGTTGATCCCCAAGCCCTTCAAGTTTCACCGCCAAGACCAGCGTGGAAGTGGACAGCTTGGCGGGATCATATTTAGGCACCTCAAATCCCTTGTGCATCACGCCGGTGGCGCCCGATGCGATATCGCGGACGATGACGTCTACGCGATAACGGCCGGGGGCCAGGGCCACTGCTTTCTGATAAGCAGACTTGCGCTCTTTCGCTTCGCTCAACTCCTGCTGTGTCGCGCGGGTGATGACTGGATCTTCAAAGACACCGGCCCGGCGGCCCGACACGTGAGTAATCTTGCCGAAGATATTCAGTTGTGCTTGCTGTAGTCCGCCGCTGTCCTGAAACACCAGGTTCTGATTGTCGGTCTGAATCGTAAACGCGGTAATCACGCGCTCGTCCGACTGCCGGAAAAAGTCTACCCGCACATCGAAGCTGAGCGGATTGTCTTCGATGACCGGCGTATTGACGGCGGAAGCCAGTTCGTTGAACTTGATTGCCGGCGGGCGGCTGAGATCCGCGAGTACCTGCAAGCGGTTGAACGGACTGTCCTGTTCGCGCTGATAGCTGGGATTGCCGATACCGCCAACGTTGCCGATGCGATCCCCTTTATCAGAGAGCCCCATCTCTTCCGCAAGCGTCAAGCCAGCCCCGGGAACGTGGAGCAGCGCATCCTTTTCGTCCGGGTTGCGCGCTATGCGGTATTCACCGCTGCCGGTGGGATCGACAAATTCAATCTCGATGCCCGAACCCACGCCGGGAAGGTAACGATAGAACCAGCGCTCGAACGGATATGTAGAGGTTGAGCCGCCGCCCTCGTAAGACTCGCGGTTATAAGTGCCGCCCGAGGGATGCGTTTCGACCTCGTCCGGCTTGCCCCAGGTTATATAGATGCGGCCGCGATCGGTCTTCCAGCCGGGAATGCCCGAAGCATAATGTTCGTTGGCATAGGCGATACGTTCGTAGTACTCCTCGCGAAACTCGTTTTCATCAGTGTCTGGATCGGGGTCGCGGCGGCGCCAGAACTCTTCAATGAATCGCTCGCGCTCGTCGTCGGTTTCGAGCTTCTTAAAGGCCTTGCGCTCATCTTCGGTGATGAGGTAAGCGACGTCCTTATCCAGCCAATCCTTATAAGCTTTCTTGAGTTCCGGCTTTACATTGCGGGGCTTTTCCGACGGATCCTGGCCTTTATCGTTGCTCTTTTTTTGAGCTAGGACGGAGGGCAAGGCAAAAGTGAGGGCTAATACAGCGATGGCCAGGCGGCCGGTTATGCGATATGGCATAGCGAATTGCTCCTAACAACAGCTTCCGGAAGTTTCAAGATTTCGCGCGTCTGGGTTTGAATAGTTACGCGGACTCGATTGAGTATGAATTCTAAGTTTGGCTCGGACCAGAGTCAAGATGGCAGTAGAGCCGGGCGAGTTGCCCCTGCGCGCGAAAACGAGGCCGCAAAAAGGCGCAGAAGGCACAAAAGACAATCGCGATGATTCTTCAATTTGTTTGTGCTTCTTGTGCCTCTTTGTGGCCATCTAGGCCTTCCTTCGTTCTCGTCCACAGATCCAGGCCACGACGATGGAAATGGCGTAGAGCACAAACATCGGCGCGGCAAAGAGCAACATGTTCGGCACGTCGTTGGTCGGCGACAGCACGGCGGCCACGATCAGAATGATCACCACTGCCATGCGCCAGACTCGCAGCATCCAGCCAGCCGTGACCAGACCGATTCGTGCCAGGACATAAGTTATCGCCGGCATCTGGGCGACCAGTCCCATCCCCAGCATCAACAGAATGATGAAATCGAAGTAGTCGTCCGCCTTGAGCAGCAGACGGAAATCCTGGCCCAGCCCCAGCAGGTACTTCGCTGCCGGCGGAAAGATCAGGTAATACGCAGTGGCCGCTCCCAGCACAAAGAAAATTGTGGAGAGACTGATAAAAGGCGTCACGTATTTCCGCTCGTGCGGATAAAGCCCCGGCGCGACGAAGGCCCAGATTTGCCAGAGCAGGAACGGCACCGAAAGCCCGATGGCCGCGTACAGAGACACCTTTACATAGAGGGCAAAGGGCTCGAGCGCGGTGTTAACAACCAGCATGTTGTTAACATCAGGCAGCGCGTCGTATCCCTTATTGAGTGTATCGAGTAGCCGCACGTCCTTCGGCACGACTTCATTGCCGACTGACAAGGGCTCATCGGTATACAGCCCGACGATTCCCTGGCTGTCTTTATCAACTCGGGCCATGACTGATGCGCCGGCGGGAATTGAAGCCGGACCTAACTTGGTCGCATCTGGAAAGACAAAACGGATCCTGTCGTTGGGATTCAGCGAACTGAGTGGAACGATCGAGACCTGGCCATTGAGCCCGGTGATTGTCACTCGGCGCTTCTGTTGCGCTTCAGCCAGCGCTCTCTGGACAGGCCGCGCCAGAAAGTTGTAAATGCGATCAGAAACAAACCAGCAGAGCATCGCGGCGACAAAGACAAAGACGATCGAACGAATCAGGCGCTTGCGCAACTCGTCCAGGTGTTCCAGAAAAGACATTTGCCCGCCGAGTTCATCCTCGTGGCCGTCATTCTCTTCGTCTGCGTTTTTTAGATGGAAGCGGGGCATTACTGTCGAGCGGCACGGACCTCAATCTGTGTTCCCTGGATCATAACCAGTCCTGTTTGCCGCTTGGTTGGTCAGCGGGCGTGCTTTCCGGCAGCGCCTTCGTTTCGCGCGGTTGCACGAGGGCAGGGTCGACTGCGGTAACCGACGGCGTGAGGACAGCGACGGCCGGCTCTGACGAATTGGAATCGAGCGCGGCTGCTTCGCGTGCGGCGCGAATTCGTTCCGTCGCCTTGTCGAGAATTGTATTCTCAAAATGCGGCCCGGTTCCCTTATCCACATCTTCCAAATTCACCTCGCGCTCCCAGGTGCGTTTGAAATCTTCGGAAGCGCGGCGGAATTCATGCAGGCTCTTGCCGATTTGGCGGCTGAGCTGCGGCAAACGACGGGGCCCAAAGAAAATCAGGGCTGCGGCCAGTATCAGCAGCAGCTCGGAATTGCCCACGGAATCCAGAATGAACAGAAACACTGCAAGTGCCTTTCGACGGATTTGAGGCGACGGCGCCGAAACAGATTGTAGCGCGGACGGCAACCGAGGTACAGAACAGCGACGAAGTAGCGCAAGCTGCCAGCTTGCGCAGACTCGCAGTTCGCGCTATTCACGAGTGGCGCAAGTTGCCAACTTGCGCTACAAAGATACCGATGCGAATTGTTTCTCTTTTACCTTCGACGACTGAGATTGTGTGCGCGCTGGGCCTGGAAGACGCCCTCGTCGGCATTACACACGAATGCGACTATCCGCCTTCAGTGCTCGACAAACCAAGGCTGACTGCCAGCCGCATCTCTCACGAGACGATGTCGAGCGCTGAGATCGATCACGCGGTGCGTTCTCAGTTGGCCCAGTTGGACGGTCACGGATCGATATACGACCTTGATGAAGTCAGGCTACGCGAATTGAATCCTGATTTGATCCTGACTCAGGAGCTCTGTGATGTCTGCGCGGTCAGCTATAAAACTGTCGAGCGGGCCGCCCGTATGTTCGACGCCGGCGTGCGCGTCGTTTCCCTCGAGCCCAACACGATCGACGACATCTTTGAAAACATTCGCATGGTCGGCGAACTCACCGGGCGTGAAGACGCGGCTAGCAAACTGGTCGATGAATTAAATAGCCGGCTCGATCGCGTTAAAGAGCTGACGGCGCGAGTCGATCGTCGTCCGCGGACCCTGATGCTCGAATGGCTGGAGCCAGCGTTCGCGCCGGGACATTGGGTGCCCGAACAAGTCGCGATTGCGGGCGGAGATCATGGATTTGGGCGCGCAGGTCAGCCCAGCACGACCACCACCGCGGCGGAGATTCGCGCCTACGCACCGGAAGTGATCGTGCTAATTCCGTGCGGCTATTACAAAGAAGACATCCTGCGCCAATTGCCAAACGCGAATTTGCCCGAAGGCTGGGAAGATTTACCGGCGGTGAAAAAAGGTGAAGTTTGGGCCACGGACGCGACTTCGTATTTCAGCCGTCCCGGTCCGCGAGTCGTTGACGGCGTAGAGATCCTCGCGCGGATTCTGCACCCTGAAGTATTCGGTCCTCCGGACGATTCACAGGCGGTGCGCGTTTGATCTGCGCAGGTACAGAACCGGGAGCGGTAGCGACCGGGTCCTTCATTCAACTAACATAATAGTCGGTTATCGCGCACGTCCAGGCAGCTTGCAGGTTGAATGATGGGCCCGGTCGCTACCGTTCCCGGTTCTGTACCCAGCGTCCGTGCCGTTTGCTAATTGCATCATTACCGCAAACGCGGCAAAAACCTATGAACTCCCTTCCGCCAAACTCGCTGGAAGCTTTTGCTAAGACTGCTGAAGCCGTAGCCGCGACCACTAAGAAACTCGCCAAAGCCGCCCTACTCGGCGAGTACTTTCAAAAACTCAACGACGAAGATTTGCCCCGCGCCGCGCGATACTTTGCCGGGCAGCAGTTCGCACTGAACGACGCGCGCACGACGAATGTCGGCGGCAGCATTATCAGTGAAGCGCTTTGCATAGCGACTAATGTAAGCCCGGATAGTCTGGGTCCGCGTTATGCGCGCTGGGGCGACGGCGGCGACGTCGCCTTCGAAGTTTTCGTTGAAGCAAAACCCGACAACCAGCCGAGCCTCTCGCTGGCCCAAACCGAAAACCTGCTGGCGCATCTGAGCGCCACTCGCGGCAAGAAAGCCAAGACCGTGCTCTTGACTGATGCCTTGTCGCAGGCAACACCGCTGGAAGCAAAGTATCTGGTCAAGCTGCTCTCGGGTGATCTGCGCATCGGTTTGCGCGAAGGACTGGTCGAAGACGCGATCGCCCGCGCTTTCAAACAACCGTTGGCTGAGGTTTCATTGGCTAACATGCTGCGCGGCGATATTGGTGAAGCGGCTGTCCGGGCTCGCGCCGGAGTTTTACAGAACGTCGAGATGCGGCTGTTTCATCCATTGAAGTCCATGCTGGCGACGCCCGCTTCCGATCTCGCCGATATCGCGCGCACCATGCCTGGCGAATTTTTTGTCGAAGACAAGTTCGACGGCATTCGCGCGCAGGCCCACGTGCAGGACGGACGCGTGGCGATCTTTTCGAGAACGCTTGATGAAATCTCAAACAGGTTTCCCGAGTTGCACGCGCCCCTCGCCGCTCTGCCGACTGAAGTGATCCTCGACGGTGAAATCATCACCGCGCGCGGCGCAGAGATTCTTCCCTTCAGCGATCTGCAAAAACGTTTGGGTCGAAAAACCGTCAGCGAGGAATTGCTGGCCAGCACGCCCGCGGTATTTGTGGCGTGGGATATTCTGTATGCGGCCGGGCGCGTTTTGATAAACGATCCATTGGCGGTCAGGCGGGCCCGTCTTGAAGAGCTAATCAGAAGCACCAGCGGGTACGGAACCACTCGCGATAGCGAACCGGTCAACGTTGGAACCTTACGGCTATCCGAGGCAAAAAGGTTCAGCGATTCAGCGGCGCTCGATGATGAATTTGCCGCGGCCAGGGCGCGCGGGAATGAAGGCTTGATGGTCAAAGATCCCGCGTCGTTCTACAAGCCGGGCCGGCGCGGACGTGAATGGCTCAAGCTGAAACGCGCGCTGGCCACGCTCGATGTCGTAATTACTACAGTTGAACTCGGACACGGGAAGCGCCGCAACGTGCTTTCCGATTACACCTTCGCCGTTCGACGCGCTGAAGATGACGCCGAACTACTCAACATCGGCAAAGCCTATTCAGGACTAACCGATGTTGAGATTGCCGAGATGACCGAGTGGTTCAAAGCTCATACCCTCCAGGAATTCGCGCACGGCCGCGTGCGTTTGGTCGAGCCTCGCATCGTGATTGAAGTAACTTTCGATCGGGTGCAGCCATCGAATCGGCACAAAGGCGGCTACGCCCTGCGCTTTCCGCGCATCGTACGTCTGCGACCCGACAAGACAGTTGACGAGATAGACACCCTGGAGTCGGTGCGAAAGTTGGCGGGTGGCTAGTTTGTGGAGCGCGCAGCGCGAAAAGTGAAGTCAGTACCGGGAGCAGTAGCGACCGGGTCGACCTCAGGATCCAAGCGATGTGAAGTGTTGAGAACCCCATCGCGACTAGCCTGTGCGAAAAGTCCTGTCTCAGCGCCAACGGCTGTGAGACCGATGAGTCTCACAGCCGCTCCCGGTACTGACCTGATCGCCGCGCCCGGATAGTTTTGCCATAACGACATGATCACATATCATCGCCGAACCAAACTTAAGGGAGCGAGCGTGGAGCGCGCGCGATGCGGACGAGGACGTCCGCGCTCCCAGCACAAGGAAGCCTTCATGAATCGTACAAGACCTGTTTCACTCGTTCTTCTAATTGCGGCCCTCCTGATCTCGGCCACAGCTCAAACGCCTCGCCGTCGCACTCCGCCAAAGCCTCCATCAACGAAACCGGCTGACAACTCAGCCGCGAAAGCGTCCGCCGCGCCGGCTCAACCTTCTCCGGCGCCACCGGCTGAAGCAACGACTGCAGCCCTCGCTGTCGTCAACGACGTGACCATCTCGGCGAGCGATGTTGAAGCTGACGTTAACGCGGCCATCCTCCGAGATCCGGATCCTTACCTCCGCGCCTTTTACGCCGATCCCGATCAGGCGACCAAAGATTCCCGGCAGCGCGCCGTCGACGCGCGCGTCAACTCACTGTTGGTCGCAGCCGAAGCAAAGAAGCGAGGAAAATCCGCGGATGAAATAATCGAGACGGAAATTAACTCGCGCGTTCCCACGCCGACTGAAGCTGAGATTAAGGCTGCCTACGACGCGAACCGCGATCAGATCGGAACGGCTGATCTGGAATCCGTGCGCGCCGAGTTGATCAACTTTATCCGCAGCGAGCGCCGCCAGGAGTTATATGCGGCCCTCGTCAGACGTCTGAAGATGACCAACGCTGTCAACAAGAACGCCGACGTGAATGCGCCCAACCTGGCGCCGGGAACCGTCCTGGCCGCGGTCAACGGCGAACCGTTGCGCGTCGATACGATCAATGAACGCACCAAGGCTTACATCTACAAACTGCAAATGCGAATCTATACGGCGCGCAAAAGTGCACTCGATCGTCGTATCAACGATCTCCTGATCGTCGCCGAATCCAGCAAGCGAAAAGTCGGCCCGGAAGAGGTCGTACGCACAGAGATTACCGATAAGTTAACGCAGCCGACGGAAGCGGAAATCAATAAGTTCTACGAAGAGAATAAGGCAAACATCAAAGCCGATCTCGCCAGCTCGCGCAACGCCATTGTTACTTATCTACAGCAACAGCAGCAGGAGAAGCTCGAGAGTGCGCTGGCGGAAAAGCTGCGCGGCGGGGCCCGCGTACAGGTCCTCTTAAAAGAACCAGACGCGCCCTTGTTGAATGTGGGAATCGCCGGCGGCGCGACGCGCGGCGATGTTAACGCCGCGGTTACCGTGATCGAGTTTACGGATTTTCAATGCTCGGCTTGTGGCGCGATGTATCCGATCGTGGAAGACGTTTTGAAGTCTTACGGCAATCGCGTGCGCTTTGTGATTCGGAATTTTCCTTTGATGACAGTTCATCCGAATGCCTTTCACGCCGCGCAGGCCGCCGAAGCCGCCAAAGCCCAGGGCAAGTTTTGGGAATACATCGATTTGATGTTTCGGAATCAGACCGCGCTCGACATGGATTCGCTGAAGAAGTACGCGACGCAGGTGGGACTGGATCGAAAACGGTTCGACGCCGAGCTCGAAGCCGGGAAATACGACAGCGTGATTCGCCGCGATATCGAAGATGGCGAGACCTATGGCATCGAAGCCACGCCCACCTTCTTTATCAACGGCGCGATCCTGACGGAATATTCCGCCGATGGCGTGCGTCGGGCGATCGAGAAGGCATTCGCGCGGGCCGGGAAGCGGACGCCTTAGTCGGCGCCAGATTCTCAGCGCCAAGGGCGCGAAATGTAATAGCGTGGGCCATCGGCCCAGGCGGCAACGTTAAAGGGTTTATAGCGCTGAAAGCGCGACAGGGGAGTGGAGGCAGCGCAACAATGATAGTTTCCGCAATCATTCCTATCTCGGGCCCTTGGCGCTGAGATCCGGAGTTTGATCTCATGGTTTACCGACTTCTCCTAGTAATAGTCATGGCGTCCGGTGTCCTCTCTTCCCCGGCATCCGGTCAGGCGCAAAAACCTACGCCTTCACCACCACCCGACGACGTGATCCGCATCAATACCGAGCTGGTGCAAACTGATGTGATGGTGTTCGACAAGAAAGGGCGCTTCGTCGATGGCCTTCAACGGGAGCAATTTGAACTAAGCGTCGATGGCAAGCCCCAGCCGATCTCGTCTTTTGAGCAAGTGAGAGCGGGAAGCTTCAAAGAGAGTACGCTGGCAGCGAACGGTAATGCCATCACACCTTCATCTGAAAAGCCGGCGATGAATGAGAGCTTTGCACGCACCATAGTGTTCTTCATCGATGATTTACATCTTTCTTTAGACAGTCTCGGCCGCACACGCAAAACCCTGGCACAGTTCATTGACCACGAGATGGGCGACAATGATCGCGTGGCCATCGCTTCCACCAGCGGGGACATAGGGTTCCTGCAGCAGTTCACCGACAACAAATCAGTCTTGCACGCCGCGGCCGAACGGCTGACTCAGCATCCATACAACGTCCGCGATATGACTGATGTGACCACGCCCATGACCGAGAACATGGCGCTCACCATTGAACGCAAGGATGACCCGGGGGTACTTGATTTCTATATCGAGGAATGTTTGAGGGCGGCTTACCCTCTCAGATACACGCGCGCTGCGTGTGAAGTAGAGGTGAAAAACCGGGCGCGAGCAATTCTGCTTCAGGCTGCTTCGGTAATCTCGAATACTTACGGATCACTGGAAAGCCTGATGCGCTCCTCGGCCCAATTGCCAGGACGAAAACTCGTCTTTTTTATCTCTGACGGTTTCCTATTGGATACCGGGCCACGGAACTCGGACCCTCGCGGCAAACTAAACCAAATTACGGATACCGCGCTGCGGGCCGGTGTGGTGATATATACGATCGATGCGCGGGGGTTGTTTTCCGGGCAACTGGATGCCACGAACAACATCGCGTTTGATAAGCAGAACCGGGTTGAGAGCGCTAATTTGCGAGAGGGGCTGATCATGCAGGACGCTCTCAACGCCCTCGCCGGAGATACGGGTGGGCGAGCCCTGCGCAACCAAAGTTATTTTGACAAGTGGGTTAATAAGGTTCTCGATGAGACTTCAAACTATTACCTGCTGGCGTGGCGTCCCAACAACGAAGCACAGGCCGGCAGCAACTTCAAGAACATAACGGCGCGGGTCATCGACCACCCAGAATTCACTGTCCGTTTGCCCAAGGGCTTTCTCAGGTCAACCGCAGCCGCGGGTCCGAAGCCAACAACTACGGCACAATCGCAGCAGAACTCGCACCAGGACTTACAACAAGCACTGACTGCGCTTTATCCGAAACACGAAATCTCTTTGGCGCTGTCCGCGATTTTCTTGGACACACCGGATCATGGGCCGGTTCTAACGGCTTCGGTGCAAGTTGCAAATGACCTGCTGGCTTACGAGGGAGTAGAAGGTAAACAAGTCGCGGCTGTCGATGTGGTTGGCGTAGTCGTAAACGACCAAGGCAAACAGGTAGGCACTTTTCAGACTCGGCTGAAAATCAATGCGACAGCTTCAACCGGCACGGGCCACGACAACTCGGCCACGATCTATAATTATCGAGTGCCGATCAAGCCCGGTCTGTATCAGGTGCGGATTGCGACCCGCGATAGCAAGAATGGGCAGGTTGGCAGCGCTCAACAGTGGATTGAGATACCGGACCTCTCGCTACGCCGTCTGAGCTTGAGCAGCTTGCTTCTGGGTTTACAGAATGTGGGAGGAACTAAGGACAATGCCGCAGGGGCGCAAGTACAATTCAGCACCGACCACCGTTTTGCTCGCAACTCGCATCTCAACTTCATGACCTTTATCTACAATGCAGCCCGTGGCCCGGACGGCAAACCGCCGCCGAACATCTGGCTTCAGGCCAGGCTTTTGCGGGGCGGTCAAGTCGTTAGGAGTACGCCAATGAAAAGCGTACCTATAGCTTCGCAGGATTTTGTGCGCATTCCGTTCGGAGGCGAGATCGCGCTCGACTCAATCCCGTCAGGCCCATACATCCTGGAAATTGTCGTGGATGATCAGCTAGCTAAGACGACTGTTTCGCAGCGGACCAAAATCACGGTTGAGTGAGATGAGGACACTAGTTTCGCGATTTTAATAGCTGTTTTCAGCGTGAACATCTCCAGTGGATTAGGGGTACTGGCGCAGTATCCTTCTGCTCGAATTAGCACCACGGCTTTAGCCCGGTGAAGAAAGCCCTATGGTCACCGGGCTAAAGCCGCGGTGCTAATGAGAAGTGGAACTGCTTCAAACCGCACTCGGAACCGGACTACGACCCAATGCTTATCTCTTCACGAATTCTGCTTTTCTTCGTATCAGGCGTTCTCTTACTGACGCCCAAAGCATTCGGTCAGCAAACAGCAGCACCTGCGACGGATGAAGTAGTGCGCGTTAAGACGGAGCTCGTACAAACCGATCTGACGGTGGTGGATAAGCAAGGGCGCTTTGTCGGCGGCTTAAAGCCCGAGCAGTTTGAGTTGCGAGTTGACGGCCGGTCACAGCCCCTCGCTTTCTTCGAACAAGTCGTGGCCGGCAGCGCAGCGGAAGAGAAACAACTGGGTGCTGCGCGTGCTGCCAACAAGGCTGCTGTTTATACGCCGGACAGCAAAGCAAACACCGGACCCGATCGTGGGCGCCTGATTTTCTTCTTCATTGACGATGTTCATTTGGCGGGCGACAGTATGACGCGCGCGCGCTCGGTCCTATCTCACTTTGTCGAAGACAAGATGACCGCCGAAGATCGGGTGGCAATTGTATCAACCAGCGGGCAGATAGGTTTTCTCCAACAACTAACTGATAACAAAGCCGTCTTGCGCGAGGCCATCGCTCGGATCAACTACAAGTCCAACCCTGAAACAACCGCCAGCCAGGTTCCGATCAGCGAGGTTGATGCGAATCTGGTCGCGAATCGCGGCGACCGCGGCCTCTTTAATTATCTCGTCGTGGCGACGATGAAAGAATTTCAGACGGGTGCAATGAATGCGGTGAACATCGTCAGAAACCGGGTTCGCCAGATAAACATTCAGGCGAAGGTCGTCGAGATTGAAACTCTTTCCCGACTCGAAAGCTTGATCCGATCAACGGCGCCACTCCCCGGCCGCAAGGTAGTCTTCTTTGTTTCGGATGGCTTTGTCGTCGACAACAAAAGATCGAACGGTGCCGAGATCATGCAGCGGGTCGTCAACCAGGCGGCCCAGGTCGGCGTGGTCATCTATACGCTCGACACACGGGCGAACGTCTTTGGTCCGGGGGCCGATGTGTCGCGCAATGACTATCCCGACTTTGGTTCAGGCACGGCCTGGCGAAGCCTGGCAGAGAACAAGTCGCCACAAGAGCCTCTGGAAACTCTCGCGGATGAAACGGGTGGGCGCGCGTATCTTAATTCAAACACGCTCGCAGATGGGCTGGCGGAGGCCCTGCATGAAAGCTCTTCTTATTACCTGCTGGCCTGGCGACCTGATACAGACACTCAACGTGCCGGTAAGTCACGACTGAATGTCGTCATCAAAGACCGTCCGGACTTGCGAGTCCGCATGAGAAGACATTTCTTTGAAGTCAGATCTAGTCAAGCTGTGCGCGCTGCCAAGCCTGAAAGTGCCGCGGCAGTTAAAGCCGCGCCGGAGGATGAATTGCGCGCGGCCCTCGGTGCTCTGTACCCGCATCGCGATGTGCCGGTTTCTTTGTCTGCGGGATATTTGCAGACCGTGGACAAAGCCCCGTCGCTAAGTATCGCCATGCAGATTGATACAGAGACTCTGAGTTTTGACGGGCCCGCAGGAAAGCAAGAGGCGGCAGTTGATGTTTTGGGCGTCGCCCTGGATGATCGCGGCAGTTTCTCGAGTTTCAAACAAAGGCTGAAAATTCCCAGAGAGGCCGTACTTTCAAAAACGCAACGCTTCGTGACCTGGAGCCAGACTCTGGCGGTGCCGCCTGGTTTGTATCAGGTGCGAGTGGCGGTGCGCGACAGCCAGACCGGACACACGGGCGGCGCGATTGAATGGATCGAGGTTCCGCGGATTGAGCCTGGACGCTTCAGTATGAGCAGTCTCTTTCTTACCGAACGCCGGTTTGATTCACAGACGCCTTCCACGGGACCGGAGCGAAGCCGCGACGCTGTAGATCATCGCTTCGCACCCACCTCCGTCCTGCGGTTTCAAACTTACGTTTATAACGCGTCGCGGAATTCCGGCACTCAAGACGTCCGGATTAGCGCGCAGATCTTTCATGGTAATCAACAGGTCATGACGGTCGCTCCAACCAGGATTCCACCTGACGTTTCAAAAGATTCATGGCGGCTCGCTTACTGGTCAGAGATCGCGCTCAGAGAACTGCCGCCCGGCTCTTATACTCTCCAGGTATCCGCTAGCGACAAGGTCAGCGGCGGCAGCTCTGCCCAGAGAATTAATTTTTCAGTGCAGTGAGCAAGCTGTAATATCGACGTTAGGGTACAATCCACTTTTTACTACGAATCGAAAAGGGAGAAGACAAATGAAATTGGTCGTGCGCGTTTTACTGACTTTTATGGCTTGCCTAATCATCGTCCCGGCGACATTGGCGAAAAAGCCTGCGGCCCAAAGGACCGCCAGCGTAGCCGGCGTTTACGAAAATTTCACGGTGGGCAGAGGCTCAGGGGACCTGGAAGGCATGCGAGTGGTTCTGGTCGCCGCGGGTGACGGCCATTATGCAATCGTGCAGATTGCCCAGGGTGGTGCAGAAGATCCAAAGCCTGAGTGGGTGCCGGTACGGGTGAAAGGTAATACGGTGAATTTCACTGTGGGTGACGAAAAATTCAGCGGCACGGTCACCGCCGCGGGACTGAAGCTCAAGAACTCGTCAGGAGAATCTCATTCATTAATGCGAAAGCCCTGCTCGTCCTACTTCAAATAATATTCGATCCGTTTAGAAGCGGGCTACCGCTCGCGATAAGTACGGAAGCGGTTTTGCATCCAGAGAACCTCCGCTCGCTATCGCGAGCGGTTTCATTTACGGCGTTGCCTTCTTATGCGTCAGGATGTTGCAGGCCTCGGCGGCGCTGTTCGGATCCAGGGCCACCCGTCCTTCGTCGATGTGTTGGATGATTCCATCCTTATCGATCACGAAGGTCGCGCGATTGCCGAAGCCCTGCTCTTCGTTGAAGACTCCATAGTCCTTCACTACAGTTCGTTTGAAATCGCTTAACAATGGGAAGGTCACGCCGATCTGCTTGGCGAACTCTTTGTTGGCGGGAATGCTGTCGACGCTGAGGCCAAAAACCTGTGTGTCGGTGGCTTCGAATTTGGCGATATCAGCCTGATATGCCTTTAATTCCGTCGTTCAACCACCGGTAAAAGCCAGTACATAGATGGCGAGCACCACGTTCTTCTGGCCTTTGAAGTCGCTTAGTTTGTATGTCTTGCCGTCGGTGGCCCGCAGGTTAAAGTCCGGGGCTGCCTGGCCGACTTTCAGGTTCGTATGCGGCGCGGGTGGCGCGGGCCGGGCCGGAGTTGGACTGGGACTCGCTGGTTGGGCGGCGGCGAACACCGTCGCTGTTCCCAGCAGGAAAAGCAGGCCGAGAAATTTCTTAATCATTGGATCGTCTCCTCTGTTCAGGTCTCGGAAGCAGGCCAGAGTCTACGCCTGCCTGTCGTGTCTGACAATAATTTTAGATAGTGGTTCGGATTAAATCAGTAAGCTCCTTCCTTGCTGGGACCGCGGATGTACCGTCCGCAACTGAGCGCGAAGCGCGAACCAATCGATACTTTTTCTGTCGAGAGGATGGACGACTTCGCGCCTTTGGCGCGGTGCGGGCGGAACGTCCGCGGTCCCAGCACTGAAGCGACCTTTTGTTTGAAACCCATTCGCTCCTCAGCGTCTAAAGATCGATTGATTTTCTTAACGTTCTCACCCATTGCAATCAAAACTCAAGAATTCCTCAAGGGGGCTCGCGGATAATTCGCCACGTAAAGAAAGCGCACCGGACTAATTGTCCCGGAGCACGAACAAAACCACAGGAACAGATGCCGCGATGCGCGCACTGCTTATGAAAAAAGACGAAGAACACCTCATCCACGAGAAGATTGTGGCGCCCGATGCCTTTCCGCGAGTATCACGTCTGCGTTTGCTCAAGCTGCTCGCAGAAAACGTGGTCCGCTGCAACGCGACGATCATTAACGGGCGAGCCGGCACCGGCAAGACTACGCTCGCCGCGGATTTCGCGCGGCATGCAGGGCGACCGGTGTCCTGGTACAAAGTGGACGCGGCCGACAGCGACCTGCGTCTGTTCTGCGAATATCTCTCAACCACTGTGCGTTTACAGCGACCGTCGATGAACACCGAAAGGTTGTTGCAACTAACGGAAACTGTCGAGAGCGATCGGGCTGAACTGCTGGCCGAGGCGTTCGTCTTTCAATTGACCGAGGGTAAATCGGAACCGCTGCTCATCGTTATGGAGGATCTGCACCTGGTTTACGACGCCGATTGGGTGGTGCCTTTCTTTCGCCGTTTGCTGCCGCTGCTGCCGGCTGATGTGCACCTGCTGATTACCTGTCGCTGTTTGCCGCCGGCGCCTTTGTGGCGGCTCCGTTCAAAACAGATGCTCTGTGTCGTCGAAGAAACCGAGCTGGCATTTAGCCAGGACGAAGCTTTGGCGCTGTTCGAAACGTATGGCCTCGGTGACGAAGCGGCGAGTATTGCCTGGCACCGGACCAATGGACGAGCCGCCACCATCGCAGAGTTTGCCGCCACGCCGGGACGCGCGGGGCGGGCCATCGCCGATAGCCTGTTGTCGCTCAAGCGAACGTCATTCACGTCGCTAACCGGCCAGGCCCCTGATTTCCAAACTTAGTACAATCTGGCGGAGCGCGGACATCCTGTCCGCCTGAGCGCGCAGCGCGAACTAACCAAAGTGATTTTTTCAGCAAGATCGGAGCGGGCTTCGCCCGCTGGCGGACAGGATGTCCGCGCTCCAATACTCTCAAACTGTCTGGTTAACAATAGAACTCGCAATAGAACTGGCGCTTTCGGCTGTGTTAATCTCCGCAGCAGTCAGGGATCTCTGCTGGGTATACGAATGACCAGTCAGGAACGGCGAACGGGAGCCATGAACTCAGCCCCGGTAAACGCACGGGAATTCTCCGGCGCGTTTTTTTTGCGGACCAAGCTTCTGCCTCCGCGGCCCGCGCCGGAAATTTTAGCGCGTCCGCGCCTAATCGAACGTTTGCAGGCGAATCTTGCTTTGCCGGTGACCCTGGTCACGGCCAACGCCGGCTCCGGCAAGACGACCCTGATTGCCGATTTTCTGCGCAAGCAGGACCGGCCCTACGTTTGGTATCAACTCGACCACACCGACGCCGATCCGGCAGTCTTCCTCGGCTATCTGGCTTACGGAATTCAACAGCGAGTCAAAGACTTTGGCGAGACAACATTCGCGTTTCTGCAACAGGCCCAGGAGCTGGCGCAGCAGCCCGAGCGCGCCGCCGACGTACTCTTGAACGAAATTCTGGAGGGCGTCGAGCAACAGATGATTCTGGTTCTCGACGATTATCATCACCTCGGCGCCAACACGCCGGTACACGCGGTGCTCGATCGTCTGATCGCGTATCTCCCGGATGTAATTCACGTGATTATTATCTCGCGCGACATTCCGCCGTTGACCCTGGCGCGCCTGCGCTCGCAGGATTCGCTTTCGATCATCGATCGCGCCGACCTGCTTTTTACCGATGAAGAGACGCAGGAACTGTTTCGCAAGGTGTTCGGGCTGGCGTTAACTGCCGAGCAGTTGCGCGAATACGGGGAGCGCACCCACGGATGGATCACCGCCCTGCAATTGGTGCGTCAGGTAGCTCAACGACAGGCGAGTTCGGGCGCGCCGGACAAAGCGCCGGATCCTTTAGCGGTGCTGCATCACTCAGAGCGCGATATTTTTGAGTATTTCGCTGAGGAAGTTTTCGCCGCTGAGCCTCAGGAAATTCAGCAATACCTGATGCGCATTGCGCTGCTCGACCGGATCGAAGTCGAGACCTGCGCGCGGCTGTACCCGCAGATCATTTCTTCTGCCGTTCTGCCGGCCCTCGTGCGAGCTAATGTGTTTATGACCGTGGCCGGCGATGGCCGGGGCGAAGAATATCGCCTGCATCCGCTCTTTCAAAGTTTTCTGCGCCGCCGCCTGCGTACCGAAACCGGTATGGCGGGTGTTGCCGCCGAGCATGCACGCTACGCTCAGTATTTTCTCGAGCGTGCGGCTTGGGAACCGGCCGTGCGACACCTGCTCGAAGCCGAAGACTTTGAGCGCGCCGCGGAAATCATTGCCGAACACGGCAGCACTTGGATCGCTTCGGGCAAACTGGGTTCGCTGGCTGCGCTGAGCGAAGCGTTGCCTTCCGCAGCACTCGAGAGGCATCCGCGCGCGCTGTCTTACCGCGCGGAGGTCGCCCGCCTGCGCGGTGAATTCGAGTCCGCACAAAATCTGTTTCGCCGGGCGATTGCTTCACTTCGTGATCGAGCCGATCGCGAGGGCGAGGCTGAGGCCCTGCATTCGCTGGCCACCATCGCGCGCCGGCGCGGCGACTGTGACGCGGCGTTCGAATATCTCGACCGCGCCGTGGAATTGACGGAAGCAACCTCTGTGGTGCGCACAAAGTGTGGCAACACGCGCGGGTTGTGCCTGGTTTCAATGGGCGATTGGACCGCGGCCGAGCGAGAGTTTCGCGTCGCTTTGCAGTCGGCTGAGGAACAGAATGACGAACATCACGTCCGGCTAGTCACCCACAACCTGGGTTTGCCGGCGATGATGCGCGGAGATTTTGGCGAAGCTCTCCGTTGGCTGCGCCGCATGCTGCGCACTGAATCTGTCGGGCCGCCGATTCCGCAGGAAGCCTGGGCCCATCTGAACATTGCCCGTTGCCACCTTTATCGCGGAGAAATGGATGATTGTGAGCAGCACCTCGATCGCGCGCTCGAGCGTTGCCAACTCTTTAATTTGGTAGGACAGCTCGGCGAGACGTTTGAAGCGTACGGTAATCTCTATCGCGAGCGCGGGGATTTGGCGCGCGCCGCTGAGTTCTATGAACGCGCCGCCCGGTCCTACGATGAAGCGGGCATCGATCTCAGTCGCGTCGAGCTGCTTGAAGAGCAGGCTTTCCTCAGTCTGAAGGCGGGTGATGCAGCGCGGGCCCGCGGGCAAATCGATCGGCTGGTAGAACGTCGGCCCGCCGACAAGAAGGACATCGGCCACTTTACGGCGAGGCTGGCGCGCGGACGAATTCTCCTGGCGCAATCTGAATCAGCCGCGGCGCTCGATGATTTAGATCCGGCACTCGACTATTTTCATGAGCAGGGACTTTATTATTATGAAGCGCAGGCCGGCATGGCGCTGGCGATTTGCGATTATGAATCGGCCCGAGAGCCGCAAATGCTCGAACATCTCCGTCGCGTGCTCGATCTCGCCGCCCGCTATGACTACGAGTATTGGCTGCGACAAGAGGTCGCTTCGCATCCGGCCTTGTTTGCTTCCGAAGACGCCCGGGAACTGTTGCCCGCCGATTTGATGACCCAGGTTGTCAACGTTGCGGCTGCTTCGCCGGCGGTCGTCGAACAGGTAAAGACGCCAGTCGCGGTGCTGACCAAACCGCTGGTCGATCTAACTATTAACATGCTCGGGCCGGTGGAAATTGTCCGGGACGTTGCGCGGCCGTTTGCCGTCGACGCGTGGACGACCCGGCGGGCGCGGGACATTCTCTGCTTTATCGCTTCTCGCAGCCATCACCGCACGCCAAAAGACACAATCATCGATACTTTCTGGCGCGATACCGATCTGAAAGTGGTTGAAAAGAATTTTCACCCGACGATGTCGCACATTCGCAAGGCGCTCAACAGCAATCAGCCGCTGAAGCAAAATTTTCTTGTCTATCGCGATGGCGACTACCAGCTTAATCCCGAATTCTCCTACCGCATCGACACAGAGGAATTCGATGGGCTGATCGCTGACGGCGAAACAGCCCGGCGCGAACGCGATCTTGACCGCTGCATTGGTCGTTATGAAAAGGCGGTCGCCCTTTATCGCGGGGAATTCCTGCAGGGGAGCTACGAAGACTGGGTCGATGAGCAGCGTTCGTATTATCGCGAGCAGTACCTGCGTCTGCTCGAAGCGCTGGCGGGAGTAGCGGAAAAGAAGAGGGACTGGCCGCGCTCGATGGACCTCGCGCAAAGGATTCTGCACGAAGATCCGTTTCGTGAGGACATACATTGCATGGTGATGCGATCTCAGGCGGCGCTGGGTAACCGCGTGGCTGTTAAGGAGCAATACACAACTTTGCGGGGGCTCTTGCAAAAGGAATTAGGTGTAGAGCCGGCAATGCAAACTCAGAAGACTTATCACGACCTGGTCGGCAATTGAATTAGCGGCGAGCTACTGCCCGCCAAAACGTGAGGCGGTTAGCAGTGCAGTTTGCACTTAACGCTCTCATTAGCACCGTCGCTTTAGCGCGGTGACTAAGTGGCCTTAACGATGGGAAACCGTTTAAACGGCAGCGACATACTTGACTCCGCGCGGGCTTCTGTCGAACTTCGATGCGGCCGCTGCAATGGGTCTGCCACTCTGATGCGCGGCAAGTCTCGGACTTGCCGAAACGTGGCTCATTAATCTGAACGGTCTCTGACCGTGACGGGTCGAAGACCCGAATGAAAACGAAGGTTCGCTGCCGGCAAGTCGCAGACTTGCCGCGCATCAGAGTGGCAGAGCCATTGCCGTAATGAGTCAAGTATATTAAACGTTTCCATTCCGATAGAACCGTAAATCACCGGGCTAAAGCCGCGGTGCTAATGGAAAGGCCGCTGAGTTTTCAAACTGCAGCACGATCAGCGGCTAAACGACTCGTAGACGCTCGGTTTACCAAGAAGATAAATGCAAGGCGAACGCAACAACCGACTCCGACCTCGTAGCTTAAAATCCGCACGTCGTCTCAGTCTGTTTGATAATTACCACCTCGTACGATTCGAACAAGCCACTGTCTTTGACCCGACCGTGGCGCTGGCTTGTGCTTGATGATTCGCGGACTCTACATACATCTTCAGCGATTGATCGCGCTCGCGCTGGTAGCTTTCTTGAGCTCTGTTCCGGCGATGGCCGGTTTGACGATCGTCGGATCGAACGGCATCACCGCCAGCGGCGCTGACAGCGTTGACTACTACGGCACGAACGGCATCACGGCGTCAGGGGCCGATGGCATTCTGGCCTTCGCACCGAACGGCATTACTGCGTCAGGCGCGGACGGCATTACTGCATCAGGCGCGGATGGCATCACGGCCAGCGGCGCCGATGGTATTACCGCGTCAGGGGCTGATTCGACCACGATAACGCGCGCGGATGGCATCACGGCCAGCGGCGCCGACGGCATTACGATCAGCGGCGCCGACGGCAGCACCTACCATGTCGACTCAGTAATCATCAGAAACCCGACGGGCATCACCGCCAGTGGCGCTGATAACGTAATCGCGACCGGCGTCAACGGCATTACCGCCAGCGGCGCTGACACACGCTCGCTCAGTCATGCGGACGGCATCACCGCCAGTGGCGCCGACAACACCCTGACAATCAACCGGGCCGACGGCATAACCGCCTCTGGCGCAGATGGAATCGCAATCTCGATCACGCCGAACGCCGTGACGATTACCGGCGTCAACGGCATCACCGCCAGCGGGGCCGACGGAATTACGATTAGCGGCGCGGACAATTTTGTGCAGACTGGCGTCAACGCAATTATCGCGGCTCTTGGTAAGGCTGAGACTCAGACTGGTTTGCAAAGCGTCGATCCGGAGTTCGCGGTTTCGCTTAATCGGCTCACTGACGACAGCAACGTCGACGCGGTCATCGTCTATCACCATCTGCCGACTGACGCCGACATCGCAGATCTGCAAGCGCTTGGCGTTTTGGGCGGCACGCGTTATCGCGCGTTGCCGATAATCGCCGTGACTACGAGCAAACGCCGGGTCGCGGCCATCTCGCATCTGCCTGCCGTGCGTTCCCTCTACAGCAATCGCACGTTCCAGTGGAACCTCGAACCGGCGGCGCGAAATCTGACCGGCGTCGAACGCGTGCGCCGCAATAACGACCTGACCAGCGCGAACAGAGGCTTACCCGTCAGCGGTCGCGGCGTCACCGTGGCGGTATTGGATACGGGCGTAGACGGAACGCACGGCGATCTGTCAGGCCGCGTGGTCCAGAATCTGAAGCTTGCCGACACCCAGAGTGTCGGTGTCGGATTCAATTACCCGTTGGCCGCGCCCAGTCTTCCGAATACCGACCAGGCCTATGGCCACGGCACGTTTGTCGCGGGCGTGATCGCCGGCAATGGCCAGCAATCGACCGGCAAGTACGCCGGAGTAGCGCCGAACGCAAATATTCTGGGCTTGAGCGCAGGGGATGCGAGCCTCGTCTTCGTGCTTTCCGGTCTTGATTACCTTTTGACTAATGGCGCGGCTTTCAACGTACGCGTGGTTAATTGCAGCTTTTCAGCCAATACAGTTTTCGATGTAAACGATCCGGTGAACATCGCCACGAAGATGCTCACTGACAATGGCGTGAACGTGGTTTTCTCGGCGGGGAACACTGGACCGGGAACGGATTCCTTGAATCCTTACTCAGTAGCGCCCTGGGTCATCGGCACGGGAGCGACCGACAATCAGGGACACCTGGCAGGCTTTTCGTCGCGCGGTGATTTTGGCAGCCCGCTGTTTCGTCCAACTCTGGTAGCGCCGGGTGTGAACACTGTCAGCCTGCGCGCTTCAACCCTGGCGGCTGTCACAACTGTGGACGGCCTCGCAGCTAACGACGCCCAGCTAAGTTCGACCGAAGTTCCGTATTACACGACGGGGAGCGGAACCAGTTTCTCAGCGCCACAGGTCGCCGGTGTCATCGCCCTGATGCTCGAAGCAAATCCGCGACTGACACCCGCGCAGGTTCGCGACATTCTGCAAAGAACGGCGACGCCTTTACCGCCATATTATGCGCACGAAGTCGGCGCCGGCATGCTTAATGCCCAGGCCGCCGTCTTGGAAGCAGCTTTCCCGCAGAGGCATTTCGGCCAATGGCGCGGCGCCGCATACCAGGGCCAGATTCAATTCGTTAATAGCGCCCCGCAAGTATTCAACGGCACAGTGACGGCGGGTTCCGCCAGCGATTCAGCGATTAACTTGGCTCCCGATGTGCTGCGTGCTTCAGTGCAGATCGCCTGGGGTGGCTTATTGGCGACGAACAGTCTTGCCCTGACGATGCTTGATACTCAAGGCGCCAGGCAGACACCCGCGAGCGCTCTGAACTCACCGGGATTGACCGGACGACGCCAGCGGACTTTGCTCGATCGCCCGAGCGCCGGAACGTGGAAAGCGCGTGTGGAACAGGCAGTCGGGCCGTTGAGCGCGTCATCCGGCGCCACCGGCCTCACGCTCGGGACGACCAGTGCCAACGGCCAGCAGGCTTACACTGGAACGGTGCAAACAACTACGGCGCATTACACGCCGATGACGGACATCGGAGGGCTCGACACTGCGTCAGTCTCTGAGATTTATCAAAATTTCCGCAGCCTGGTGATGGGGCCAATCGGGCAGCGTTTCCGTCCCGGCTTCGGAATTTCGCGAGCGGAGCTGGCGGCGGCTCTGGTGCTGGGCGCGCGCGTGCCGCAGTATCTGCCGGGACAATCGAACTACACAGATGTCCGCGACAGAGCCACCCTGCTCTATGTCGAGAGCGCGCAGGCATCACCCAACGGTGCTTTGTTCGCGGCGACCAGTCCGGGCGGGCCTTTCCTGCCCGACAGCGCCGTCGATCGCTTGACCGCCGCCATCGCCCTGGTTCGCGCCGCAGGGTTGCGCCAGCAGGCAGAATCGGGCGCGTACACCCTCACCTACACTGACGCGGCTTCAATTCCGGCTTCGCTGAGGGGTTATGTCGCCGTAGCAGTTCAGAATGGATTCATAAAGACGAACGGCGCCAGCTTCAATCCGCAAGGCCCGTTCACACGTTTAGATCTTTCCCACGCCATGGCGCGCATCGCCACCCTCGCCACACAGTAACTTCTGTCCTGGTTTAGAGTTCAATCTTCAGATTGTTTTCGGAGCAAGCTAAAGCTTGAACTCTGAACACGCTTATTTCGCCGAAAGCTGGCCGTAATAGAGTTCGGTTTCGTAGGCGAACGTTACTTTGCCGTCCTGCTGATGAGCATCGAACATTTTCCGCACGTCGTCGAGCATCGCTTCATAGTCCGCATGATCTGGTTCGGGAGCATATGAAGCGGACAAGAGACGCCCCTTCAGACCCTCGTAATCAAAACTCTGTTGAAATTCGAAGTGCGCGGACTTATAACTACCCGGCGCATAAAACGATTCGACACCGCAACCTTCCACTTCGCGTCTGACCTCTGAATAATCGGTGCCATAGCGCACGACTAAATTCTGATATGCGGCCATTAACGGACTGGTTTCGACCCTATACCCATTCCAAACGATCATGACCCAGCCGTCCGGTTTCAGGATTCGGACAAACTCCTGGCGTGCTTTCTCCCGATCGAACCAGTGAAAGGCCTGCCCTGCTGTGACCAGATCGATCGAATGTTCAGGCAGCGTCGTTGCCTCGGCAGTGGCATCTATGCTGGTGAACCCGGGATACTTCGCCAAAAAGCTTTCGCCGGCCAGGCGCATTTCCCGGTTTGGCTCGACCCCAAAAACCCTTGTGCCGTGCTTCAGAAAAAGCTCAGTCAACAAACCCGTGCCTGAACCTACGTCGGCAATCACGGTGTCTTCAGTCAAGCCACACTCGGATTTAAGCAGGGGAATAATTTCAGGCGGATAGGTAGGGCGATACTTGAGATAGTTTTCTACGCGGTTTGAGAACCGTTTGGTAGGATCGAGCACGAGAGAAAGTTAACAACGATGCGGTTTAAAGGCAATACTTCGGGCGCCTCAACGCGGAGGTACAACGCTGGTTGAAACGCGAGATGGTGGCGCGTAGTATTTCGCAAAAATCCTGAAGCCCAGCAGCACCGCCAGCAAAAACGCAAACGTCAGGGGCAGGCGCACGTCAGACTTGACCAGCATGTAGTAATGCAGCACGCCCAGAATGCCCGACAAATAAACTATGCGATGCAGCCGCGTCCAGCGTTTGCCACCCAGACGCTTCACCATTTTGTCCGTGGAGGTAATCGCCAGCGGCGCCATCAGGAAGAACGCAGTCATGCCGACCGCAATGAACGGACGCTTTACTACATCACCCGGAACTGTTGTCAGGTGAAAGAAGCGATCGAAAGCAACATAGGTCATCAGGTGAAGCGAGCCATAGAAGAAAGCGAAGAGCCCCAGCATCCGGCGAAACCTCGTCAACCAATTGAGCCCGGTAGTACGTCGCAGCGGGGTCACTGCCAGCGAGATGAGCAGAAAGACCAAAGTCAGTATTCCGGTTGTGCGGGTGATGAACTCGAGTGGATTCGCCCCTACCTGCCGTCGATACCAGTCCCAAAGCAAGAGGGTCAGCGGCACGAGGCCGTTGACCAGCAGAACGAGTTTGGCAAAGCGTGTGTCTTTCATATCGGAGCTAATATGGAGTGCGCCGACTAGTCGGCGCTCTTGAAAGCGGCAACTAGTTGCAGCACTCCAAATCAGAAATTCGCTCTTAGGTCTAATCCCTGGTAAAGATACCCAACCTGATCGGCATAACCATTGAACAAGAGCGTGTCTCGCGAAGTGAACTCACCAATCCGGTGTTCAGTCTTTTGACTCCAGCGCGGATGATTGACGCCGGGATTCACGTTTGAATAAAAGCCATACTCGTTGGGCGCGGCAATGTTCCAGGTTGCCGGCGGTTGATCGGCAACCAGCGTAATCTTCACGATCGATTTAATGCTTTTGAACCCGTATTTCCACGGCACGACCAGGCGAATCGGCGCCCCGTCCTGCGGCGGCATGGTGCCGCCATAAAGACCGGTCGCCAGAATTGCCAGCGGATTCATCGCCTCGTCAAGACGCAAGCCCTCAACGTAAGGCCAATCAAGCACACTGGTGTTTTGATTCGGCAGACGCTTGGGATCGAGCAGTGTCTGGAAAGCGACGTAACGCGCGGACGCCTGCGGGTCGACCTGTTTCAACAGCGTCGCGAGTGGGAATCCAGCCCATGGAATCACCATCGACCAGCCTTCGACGCAACGATGACGATAGATTCGCTCTTCCTGCGGCGCCAGCTTTAATAAATCATCCAGGTCGTAGATCCTGGGCTTATTCACCAGGCCGGCAACCTCGACCGTCCACGGACGCGTGACAAAGCCGCGCGCCGCTGCGGCGACAGCGCGCTTTTCCGTCGAGAACTCATAAAAATTGTTGTAGTTCGTGATGTCTTCAAAGGAGGTCAACGGCTCGTTTACTTTGAAACCTTGCCGCATGGCCTCGTCGGAGGGCCGCGTCACCAGACCCGCGATCCTGGGGCGCTCTTCTACGACCGCAGCGGGAGGATTTAGCTTGCGATACAACAAGCCGGTCGCCGTCACCGAACCGGCGAGAATTGCGCCGCGCATGAACAGCCGCCGGTTTAAGTAAACCTTCTGGTCGGTGATTTCGCTCGGTTTAATGTCTGCTGGCTTCTTAATTAACATGCTGGTTCGTGGTCCCGAACTTCCTTACTTTAACTACGCGCGAAACTCCTCTACGGTTTGCTGAGATCGAGCGGTCTCTAACGGCCGGGCTTCTCTCGTCGCGATTCATACAGGCCACTCCTCATAAATTCCTTGAACGCCAGGGCCGCAAAATATTAGTATCGCCGCGTTTTCTTGCTCGTCAAGTCATACCGCCGAGGGCTGTCGCAAAAATGAATCATGCAGAGGACGTACCCGAGGGACATCGCGCTGCTCTCCTGGCCGGATTTCTTGGATGGACACTGGACGCCTTCGACTTCTTTCTGGTCGGGCTATCTCTAACCGCCATCGGGGCTGAGTTTCACAAGACCGATCCCGAAATTGCTTTTTCAATAGCGCTGACGCTCGGCTTCCGTCCAGTCGGGGCCTTCATCTTCGGCCTGCTCGCCGACCGCTATGGTCGCCGCCTGCCTCTCATGCTCGATCTGGTCTTCTTTTCGGTGATTGAAGTCCTGTCCGGGTTGGCTCCCAACTATACGACCTTTCTGGTGCTGCGCGCGCTGTTCGGCATCGGCATGGGCGGCGAGTGGGGCGTGGGCGCCTCACTGGCAATGGAAAAAGTGCCGCCGAAGTTGAGGGGTGTGCTGTCGGGATTGCTCCAGGAAGGGTACGCCGCGGGCTATTTGCTGGCGGCCGTCTGTTATTTCTTTGTGTTTCCGCGTTGGGGCTGGCGCCCCATGTTCTTTATCGGCGGATTGCCCGCGTTGCTCGCCATCTTTGTTCGCTTTCGCGTCAAGGAATCGAAGGTTTGGGAAAAGACGCGGCACGAAAACTGGAGCCAACTAGGTCGCTCAATTGCCTCTCACTGGAAGCTTTTCATCTACCTCGTGCTCATGATGATGATGATGAACTTCGTGTCGCACGGAACACAGGACATGTATCCGACACTTCTGAAGCGTGCGTGGCACTTCGCTCCGCAGAAGGTCGCGGCGGTCACCGCGTTTACGATGGTGGGGGCCATTGCCGGGGGAATTCTGTTCGGGCTGCTTTCGGATCGATTTGGCCGTCGTCGTTCAATGATCGTGGCGCTTCTGTGCGGAGTGCTCGTCATTCCACTCTGGGCGCTGTCGCCTTCCCTGTCGCTCTTATTAACCGGCGGCTTCCTGATGCAGTTCATGGTGCAGGGAGCATGGGGAATCATTCCGGCTCATCTTTCTGAGCTTTCGCCGGATTCCGTGCGCGGGTTTTTGCCTGGCTTCGCGTACCAATGCGGTGTGCTGTTGGCTGGATTTGTTGGGTTCATACAAGCAATCTTCGCCGCCAAGACGAGTTATCCAACGACGATGGCTCTGACTACGGTCACTGTGTTGGTGGGCGCTGCGATTGTGATTGCGTTGGGACGCGAAAAGCGCGGAATACAATTCGGCGGTGAAGTATCGATCAGCGAGTGATCGTAACGTGGAGAGCAAACAGCATTGAAAAGGGTTTGCAAATCTCGCTCATGACGACGCAGCATTGATCACTATATTCGTCGCCAGTGAACAAGGTCTCGCATGGCTGGTTATTCCGCAACACCACTCGTCAAGAAACTGGGTCTCAAGCCCGGATTCAATGTCGCCTTTGTAAGTTCGCCTGCCGGTTATGTGAGCGAACTTGATCTGCCTGCGGATGTGATTATCAACTCAAGATCAGGCAAACCACTCGACTTTGTTCAGTTGTTTGTTAAGAGCGAAAAAGATCTTAAGACAACGTTTTCCGAATACTCGCAGCGTCTTAATGCCTCCGGCATGCTTTGGGTGTCGTGGCCGAAAAAGAGTTCCGGCGTGTCCACGGATCTTTCCGAGAACATCGTCCGCGACGTCGGTCTCGCCGCTGGCCTGGTCGACGTCAAGATCTGCGCCGTGAATGAAGTCTGGTCAGGACTTAAGTTCGTTTTCCGACTCAGGGATCGAGCGAAAGTCAACGCCGCCAAGCACTCCTAATTCATAAAACTGCCCCTCGTCCGTGCTTCCACAGAAGCTGTTGAAAAGCTGTGGATAGCCCTCTTTGACTGCTCGGCAAATCCTCTGAACACGGAGGTTCTCGCGTTTTGCACAACTAAGCGGCATCCACAGATTCGACGACCCGCTAAACATTCACAGTGCGCTGCCGCGACTTTCACAAATTCCTAAGGCTTGTTTAGTGTTCACTCGTTTTAGCGGCTTTAACTGCAACCGTTCGACGTGAACCTGTTGCACTTTAGGATTCAACCTGGTTGTCGTTAGCAACGCCGGACATAGTAGATCGTTGCCGGAACGTTCTCGTCCGATTGAGGCTTTACGATTCGCCGGGCAAAAAATCTTTCTTCAATTTGCGATCACTATCTTGTGCCATGCGATTCGGCGCGGGAAAAATCAACTAATAGTTGGACCACGATCTCGTACGTCGAAGGTTTAGCGCGAAACATACGGCGAACGCTTTCTGGCTCGATCATGAATGAGCGTTTTTATTGGATCATTTCGCAACTCATCGCACAGATTATTCCGCGTAAGTCATCGTTCGAAATTCCGTGGCCTCAACGCAGAGATGTTGTATCTTGCTTCCTTAAAGACGTTGCGAAAGAGAATTCATTTCCAGAAAATATTTTAGAGCGGAAATGATCGCGTGTGCGAGTTGGACCATGTCAATGTGAGAAAGAGGTTGCAAAAAAAATCTTCCTAAATATAATGCCAGTCCCTTAGAAGTTTAGAGGCGAGCGCACTGGCGATTGAGTTGGCGAGTCTATTAAGTTGAATCAGAAGCAATCATTTATCCCTCGCAAAGATCACCGTCAGCCATTCCTGCGACCAACCTCGATACGCATTGAGTTTCACATGCGTTGCTCGGTGGGGGCGTCGTCACGCAATGACTAAATCAGCGTGACCATCGACGGCGGATTTTTTCCGGCTCACATCCGGAGTACATCGCCAACATTAGTCACAGAGGGTTCGAGCGGACCAGGGTGCGAAGCGGCTTGTCTGTCCTGCAGGGCAGGTGCTTTTGTCCCGAATCACGTTATCAAATCATTTTAGTGGAGCGCAAAGAGTGACCAGATCAGCGGAAGTAAGCGTAGTTGATGTGAAAAGATGCCCCCGGTGCGAAGAGTCGCTGCCGCTGTCAGAGTTCGGCGTCTGCCGAGCACGCAAAGATGGTTTCAACCTCTACTGTAAGCGCTGTATTCGGCAGAAGATCGCCCAGAGCCGCCAGGCCCTGCGCGAATATAAGAACGCACGCATTAAGCATGGCGCGACTGTGGTGCCGGAAAGATCTCGAGTCGCCATCGACGCCAAGTCTGGCTTCTCGCCGCGGCGCATCGCGCGCATGCTCAGAAAACTCTCGCCCGCAGACCGCGTGCGCGAAGCCATTCGCTGCGGCGCCCGCACCCAAAAGGAGATTGCCCAGGTCACCAGACTTCCAAAGGATGAGGTTTGCGACGCATTGGCAAATCTTTTGCTCTGGACAAGGGAGATTCGCACTCAGATCGTCAATCACACGCGCATGTATTTTGTTAATGAGGCTTCGGAAGCGTTAACCAAAGCCCGCGAAGCTGTGGAAGCGAAGAGAAAAGGCGGCCTGAACCCTTCATTGAGTTCGGCGGCCGTACTCATGCCGGGCCGTAAGCCATCGGCCAAAGGCACGAAACGCTTAGCGAACACCGATGCGGTCGCCAAGGCAAAAGAGAAGAGTGCTTGAAGACCACCGGACTGCGGAGCAAGTCATTCGTCAAAAGCGGCCAGAACCTCTTCCGCGTGATCTTCCGGCCTAACCTTGTCAAAGATCTTCTTGATTTTTCCCTTCTCGTCGATCAGGAAAGTCACGCGGTGAATTCCCATGTAGGTCCGCCCCATAAACTTTTTCTCGCCGTAGGTGCCAAAGGCCTCGGCAATCGTCCGGTCAGTGTCGGCCAGCAAGCGAAAGGGCAAATCGTACTTCTGGGCAAATTTTTTGTGTTTGGCTTCGCTATCGAATGAAACACCCAACACTTCGATGCCCCGCTTCTTGAATTTTGCGAATGAATCGCGGAAGGAACAGGCTTCTTTCGTACAGCCCGGTGTGTCGTCCTTGGGGTAAAAGTAAAGCACAACTTTTTTGCCGCGAAGATCTTTCAGGCGCACGCTTTGGCCTTCACCGTCGGAAGTTTTGAAATCCGGCGCCTTGTCGCCTTCTTTTAATTTTGCCATAAGTTTTGAATCCTATCTCTGGAATGAACGAACGCCACGGATTCTAACGATTTCAATTGAGGACCTGCAACGACTAATGATCAAGAAAACAGCGGCAAAGAAGAGTGGCTCGAAACCGAGCAGTACGAAACCGTCCGGCCTGTGGTTGGTTAAGCAGGAGCCGGAAACCTATTCATGGGACGATTTTGTGCGCGACGGCCGCACGGACTGGACGGGAGTGAGAAACTTTCAGGCCCGGAACAACCTGCGCCAAATGAAAGCCGGCGACCGCGTTTTGTTCTATCACTCGGGCACCGGCAAATGCGTGGTAGGAATCGCGGAAGTGGCCAAAGCCGCTTATCCCGATCCGACTGCTGACGATCCGCAATGGGTCGCCGTAGATCTCAAACCAGTGAAGCCCCTCAATGAACCGGTACCGCTGGCTTCGATTCGTTATCATGCGAAGTTGGGTAACCTGCCGCTAATTCGCCAGTCGCAACTGTCGGTGATGCCGCTGACCAAAGAAGAGTTCGAGACGATTTTGGTAATGGGCAAGGGGAAGAAGGGCAGGAAGTAGTGATTGCCGCTGACCAATCTTTAGGCGACTCTGACTGGACTGAAACAAGTGTTTCTTAAGCTCCGTTAGGAGCGCAATATCTATAGTCCCCAAAGCCAATTGGTTGCCGCGCTCCGTAGGAGCGCAACGAGAATTGTTCCGCTTCTACGGAGCTGACTCATTAGGGTGCGGCGCGGGCTATAAATATTTCGCCTCTACGAGGCGTAGGAAAACAGGAGTTGACGCCACGATCAGAGGTGCTTCAATTGGTCGTTACCGCCGCCGTTCTTCTTCGACTCGTGGTTACGCTGGCCATCGTCCAGTTGACGCTTGCTCGCACCTCTCACGCTCTTCGAATAAACTTCGCGGCGATCCAACCCACTGGGATCAGCACAACCATGTGAATCCAATCGTAACCGCCGGTGGTATTTCCGCCGTAATGATTGCTGATCATGAGGAAAACCAACGGCACGGCCATGAAAGTGTTCTGCTTCGAACGCAGCTTGGCCTGGGCCGCGAGTCTTTCATCAGGCTTTTGGCCGGCCTTAATCGCTTCAATCATCTTTCGTTGTGCCGGCAGAATGCGCATCCACACATTGGCGGCCATGATCGTGCCGAAGATCGCACCCACATGAATGTATACCGCGCGGCCGCTGAGGACGCGCGATAGTCCGTAAGCCCCAGCCACCACCAGGGCATAAGCCACCACCGCGAATAACTTTTCATTTCGTCCCAACGGCGAAATCATCAGCAGGTCATAAATCAGCCAGCCAAAGACGATTGCTCCGACTCCAACACCGACCGCGGCGCCTATGCTGATGTCTGATACGTCGCGATCGACGAGGGCCCCGCCGCCGATGTAGTAGACAATGATCAGCAGCGCCATGCCGCTCAACCAGGTAGTGCCGGCTTCCCAACGGAACCAATGGAGCTTTCGCGAAAGCTCATCCGGCTTCTTGCGCTTCTCGACCACATAAAAGCCGCCGCTGTGAACCATCCAGAGTTGAGCCGTGCCGCCAGTCGCGCGCACAGCTTTTTCTTCTTCAGTCAGCCGCGCATCCAGCCAGGTAAAGTAATAGGTTGTGCCGACCCACATGATGCCGGCAAACACGTGAATCCACCGGGCGGCCAGGCTGAGCCATTCGTGGAGAGTTGGATTGATGTTCATCTTGGAGTGCGCCGGCAAAGCGAAGCGACGACGGCGCTTTTAGTTGTGGTTGATGAATCCAAAGCGGTGTCGCGCTACGCTTGCCACCGCACTCCAAATCAGCTTCCCCGGTATGTTGAATACCCAAACGGACTCAATAGCAAAGGCACATGATAATCCTGCGCCGGATCGCTGAGCTTAAAAACGATAGTTACCTGGGGATAGAAGCCTTCGACCTCGCAATCCGCAAAATACCTGGCCGTATCGAACATCAGCCGGTAAACGCCGGCCTGCAGCATCATTTCTTCCGGAACCAGATCAGCGACCCGGCCATCTTTGTCAGTGGTTCCTTTGCCGACCAGTTCCCAGCCGCCGGCTGCTTCGACTTCCAGAGTGACCGGGACCCCCGCGGCCGGCCGCCCCTGGGATATATCGAGCACATGGGTGGTGATTGCACTCACTGGTTAATCAATTTCTCCAATCTTAGTCGTGTGATCTTTCGCTGTTCTTCAGCAGCCGCGCGCAACTCCGTGCCCGGGTCGTTCCGCAATCGTTCATTCAAAATCGCGAGCATCTCGGCCGAAGTTTTCCCCGTTGCGCAAACAATGAAAATGAAGCCGAAGCGCTCTTCGTATTCGCGATTACCATGAGCCAGGGCGGCTTTCGTCTCGGATGCTGCTCCCGAAACGCCCGACTGTTCCTGAACCGACCAGTTGCGGGCTTGCTCTGATTGAACCGCGGCTGCTTTTTGCTCACCAATTTTAGGATGAGCACGAAAGGCTTCGAGCCAATCTTCTCCACCCAAAGACCACCAAACACTATCGGCTTTTTGAAAGAGCGCGTCGGCGTCGAAAAACGGCCGCGCGTCCGAAAGGGCCTTCGCCCAGCTTCGACAGCCGCAGCATTTCAAGAACTCGGCTTTCGCCTGCCCTGGCGGAAGCGCGTTCAGTTGTTCAAGGGTGATAACCAAAAGCATCCGATCAGCACAAAGTCACGAAGACACAAAACTAATTGACGGTCTTTGTGCGCTTTGTGTCTTTGTGGTTATCTCTAAATCTCTCCAAAGACACGCAACCGACTCACGCCGCCGTCCGGGAAAATGTTGAAGCGCACGTGCGAAACCGCGCCGGTGTTCATTACTTCGTCAAAGAGGTGCCGCGTGTGGGCCTGCAATTTCGTGCGCGCCAGCACCGGCTTCCAGACGAACTCGGGATCCTGCAAAGTCTCCAGCGGCACATCCGACGCGTTGCAGCTTTCCAGCGAACAGCTTTCGGGAAAATTTCCTTTGAAGTAGGAAGTGTCCACTTCCAAACGGCGAATATGACCCGGCGCGCCTAACTTTATTATCGTCCAGTCGTGCCCGGGACCCCTGCGACGTTTTGTCTCCCAACCGTCGCTCATGTTCGCGGCGCGCCCGGGCATGATCAGATTGTGCCGGTGACCAAAGAACATGTCGCTGCACGAGAGCACTATTCCACCATTTTCTACGGCCGCGAGATCGACCTCGCCGCCGATCTGTTTCAAGCGATCCCAATCAGGCACGACCTCACCATAAACCCGCAGCCGCGCCACGCCGCCGTCGGGAAAGATTTTGAAGCGCAGATGTGTCCAACGGCGGTCGCTGTTAATCTCGAGCGGATTAAGCGAGTCGCCGTTAAGGTGCGCTTGGGACAGAATCTCGGTCCAGGTCACTGACTCGTTCATTAACTCTTCGGTCGTGGGCAAGCCGTCCTTCGTGCAAGCCTCGAGCGAACACTGCTCAGGATAGTTGCCTTTGAAATGACTGGTGTCGACCACCACACCGCGAATCAACCCAGGCAAGCCCAGACGAATGATGCACCAATCGAATCCCGGCGTGCGACGGCGCCGCGACTCCCAACCGTCCATCCACTTTCCGAGATCAGTGTACTCACCCTCGATAAAAACAGGCGCGGAAGGCTTCAGCAGATTTTCCTTAGGCGCAAAGAACTCGTCGTTGGCAAACAGCACGGCGCCGCCAAGACGTTCGGATGCGAGATCGATTAATTCAGTAAAGTCCATCAGAAGTCAGGCCACTCTTCTTTGCGGCTTTGGTCTTTCTTTGTCTGCGCCTTTGGGTGAACCGAATACATTTCACGCAAAGGCGCTAAGAAAAAACTGAAGGCGCAAAGGTTACTCTATCGATCCAGCTCTCGAAACAGCGCTTGGCCTTTGGGCTCACCAAACGCGCCGCCATCATAAACCATCTGGCCGCGTAGAAAAGTCTTTTCTACTACGCCGCGCAGCAACTCGCCCGCATAAGGCGTTAACTTGTGCCGGTGTTGAATCAGTTCCGGAGCGACGCGAAACTCGCGGTGCGGATTCCAGATCACAACGTCGGCATCGTTGCCGACACGGATCGAACCTTTACGTTTAGTCAGGCCCACCTGCCGCGCCGGCGCGCCGCAAAGCCATTCTGCCATTTGAGCGATCGTGAAGCCGCGCGCGCTTGCCTCAGTCCACATCACCGGCAAGCGCAACTGTAGAGAAGAAATTCCTCCCCAAGCCTTCATGAAATCGCCGTGCTCGCGCAGCTTCATTTCCGGCGGACACGGTGAGTGATCGGAGACCACCATGTCGATCGTGCCTTCGCCGAGCGCCTGCCAAAGTCGCTCCCGGTTGGCGCGTTCGCGGATCGGCGGACAGCATTTGAATTCAGTCGCGCCCTCCGGAACATCTTCAGCCGCGAAGTGCAGATAGTGCGGGCACGTCTCGACCGTGATTTGTGCTCCAGACTCTTTGGCCGCGCGCAACACCGACAAGGCATCCGACGATGAATGGTGGACGATGTGAATGCGGCAGCCGGTCTCGCGGGCCAAACGAATCATCAATTCAACTGCTTCATTCTCGGCCGCGCGCGGACGCGAGCGCAGAAAATTCTCATAAGATCGATCGAGCTCGCCGCCTTCATCTGACGTCAGGCAGCAAGCAGATTCGATCGGCCCCGGCACCTCCGCATGTACAATCAGCATTGCGCCCAGACGAGCGAGCTCTGGCATTGCCTCACGCAGATCGCTTTCTATGACGTTGGGAAATTCGTCAACGCCGGAATGAACCAGGAAGCACTTGAAGCCGACCACGCCCGCAGCCCAGAGCCTCGCCAACTCACCCGTGTTGCCTGGCACTACGCCGCCCCAGAAGGCTGTGTCGACCGACAATTTGCCGCGCGCCGCGGCCACCTTCGCATTCAAAGCATTGAGTGTAGTCGTGGCCGGAACACAGTTGAGCGGCATGTCGACGATCGTGGTCACTCCGCCGGCGGCGGCCGCGCGCGTGGCGGTGGCAAAGCCTTCCCACTCGGTCCGGCCGGGCTCGTTAACGTGCACGTGACTGTCGACCAGGCCCGGCATCACCACCAAGTCTTCGCCTGCTTCGACTAATTCGCAATCGGAAGGAATGTCTTCAAAGGCGGTGACGGCGCTGATGCGGCCGGCGCTGACATGAATGGACGCTGGGACCAACGCGTTAGGTAACACGACTTGGCGTCCACGAATGACTAGATCGGATTGAGGCATGCGCTAAGCGGCCCAATTCGCCGGCGGTGGCGGAGGCGAGGCGAAGTTTTGCGAGACTTCAGGAAAGACCCGACGATACGCGACGGCATATGACGCGAGAGCAACCGGCATTATGAAGAACACGCCGACATAGCAGGCCAGGACGCCCACAATTCCCAACGCCGCATTCAACAGAAGCAATCCGAGAATCCCGCCAAAGTTTGCTTTACCCGCTTTGATGCTGAGCTTGGTTGCTTCAAGTCCGGAGAGACCGCGATCGGCAATCAAAGGGAACGCGAACATGAAAAATATGTTGACGACGATCCCGACGGTCACGATGACCACCACGAACACCAACTCAAAACCGAAAACCGTGAACAAAAATCTGGACGAGGCATTCGGGTCCATGCTCCCGCCGCGAGGCATAGACGTCACCATCAAAACGAACATGATGATGTAAGCCGGCACCATTACCACGACCATCGGGATCATTTGAATCAGCGCGGCGATCAGGCCCTCTGCAAAGTAGTCGAAGCCCTTGAACAGGTTGCCTAACTCGACGGGTTCGCCGCGCATCCTGCGGAAAAAGCACATGTAAATCCCCACCATCATCGGTCCGATTAGGACGAGGGGAACCGCGAGGCCAATGAGCACACCGACAACAACAATTCCCAAAAACAGCCAGTATTGATCTTTGATTAGGGCCCAACCTTGCTTTAAGCATTCCACGGGTTGGATGACGCCGGTGCGAAACTGAAGGTTGTCGGGTGTCATGGGGACTTCTCCTTCTTAGGTTTAGTATCAGAAGCCCGACCGTTAGCGAGGGCCCGGTCGCCTTGCTGGCCCTCCCTCACGGTCGGGCTTCTGACACATCATGGCGTGGCGTTGCGCGGCGCGGTGATCGCGCTCACGCTCCGCAGCCATCCGGGACTGCTGATCAGTAATGCCAGTTGCCTGTTAATCGCGTCAGCATACATCTGCGCGCCTTTGCGATTCGGGTGGCCGATAGCCGCCAGCCGGCAAAGCATGATCCGGTTTTCCCTGGCTTCCTTTTGCGCCTTAGTCTCCCCGGCCGGCGCGCTAAAGGTTTTCTTGCAACTGGTGCCACGTTGGTTGCGCTGCTCATCGTTGGTTTTCAAGGTCACTCTGCCCAGCGTCAGGATCACCAAGAGTTTTCTGAGTGTCGAAGCATCGAAACCCCACAGACGAGATTGGGGAGCTGCGAACGAATGCTCGGACATAAACCCCACTTCGGCAAACAACGCTCTTTGGCGCGAGCCCTTTGCTACTAACCCTGCGTCGACCTTCGCGGCGGCGTCGGCCAGCATCTGATTCGAACCCTCGTACCACTCGCGCGAGATTTCGATCAGTCTGGCCCGCAACTGCTTGTCGCTCATCCGCGCGGCGCCCGAATAGAAACGTTTCGCCAGCGCCCTCATGAAAAGATCGCTCGAGGTCTTCTCAGTGAGTATCGGATAATAGCCGGTAACGATCACATGCGCGTTCGGAAACGATCCCGTAATCCTGCTCAGCAGAGCCTCGACCGGCGGTCCGCATTTTTCACGCGCCAGTTCATGTATTTCCTGCGGAGTATTGACGGCGTTGAGCAGCCGGCGCGCGTCGAGGTCGTTGATGCAGCCATCAACTATTACCAAATCAACTTTGGCCGGATCAACGTAAAAGCGAAGCGCGCTATCTATCTGATCGTGGACACTCGGCACCCCGCGATTCACTTCGCCATCCAGCGGCGGCAGAGGAGTCCCGCCCGTATCTCCCACTGAACCGATTACGGCTCCGGAGTGGGCTTCGATCATCTCACGGACCGGCCGTCCGCCATTGGTTTCCAGCCAGCTCTTCACCAGATACCAGGCTTTGTGCTCGTCCCTCAAACCCTGTCCCCACGCAATTGAATCGCCCAGGACCAGCAGGTTGAACTGCCGTTCTGACGCCGACGGCTGTGCACTCTGCCCGTAAACCGGAAGCGAGGAAACGAAGATAATTACCGCGAGGGCGGCGAGGATCGAACACCGTGCTGAGTAAGGGATGCGCTTCATCAGGAACTAGCTGCCGATTCTAACGCATGCCCGGTTGCAGGTCACGAGGTAGTGCAGGCTGGTAAGGGTCTAGTTCGAACTAGACTGAGTCTCATTAGCACCTCACTTCAGTGAGGTGGTCACTCGACGACGTTATTACGATAACCGTTTCAACGGTTTTACTCGGAAGCCGTTGAAACGGCTAACCGTATTCGCGGCGGACGTGGTCACCTCACTAAAGTGAGGTGCTAATGAGAGTGAAACCGAACCAGGTACCCGCAAGGCTGGCAGCTTGCGCCTACGACATTGGATGGTCTCGGGGAAGCTAACGATCTACCGAGCAACCTGCTGCAGAAAATCTTCCAGCAGGTTGAGCGCAACCCGCAACCGGTAATCTTTGGTCGATCGCAGATCGTCTATGGGAGCAATCTCGGTCGTGAGAGCGGACTTTGCGGCATTGATGGTTTCAGCATTAACCCGTTGGTTGCGCAAAGCGCTTTCGGTTCGCACACAACGGATCGGAGTTGGCGCGACACTGCCCAGCGCAATCCGCATGTGTGAGATCTGATCCCCATCCATCCGGGCCATGCCCGCAAAACAAATTTTCGAAATGGCCTGGGCCTTACGCGTGCCGACCTTGCGGTAATAATGCGTCAACGCTTCCGGGTTGCTCACCCGGGGCAGGCGAATCGCGCGCAGGAGTTCATCCGGGCGAATGTCCATCTGCTTATAGCCCTTGTGAAAGGAATGGTAGCGAATCGTGCGCGACCCTTTGACTGAGACAAGCTCAAGCTCGGCGTCGTAAACCAACAATGCCGGCGGGGCATCGGCCGCCGGTGAAGCGTTGACGATGTTGCCGCCGAGGGTGCCGCGATTCTGAATTGCCAGCCCACCCGTTTCACTCGCTGCCTGGCAAAGCATGGGAAACTCCGCGCGCAGCGTTTCGTTGCCCTGGATCTCTGTATAGGTGGTCAGCGCCCCGATCGTAACCTGACTGTCGGTTACTTCAAGGCCACGGAGTTCGGACAGGTTCCAGATGTTCAGGTAGTTCTTGTGCGGCAGCTTGCCGGCTTCAAACAGAACCATCAAATCGGTGCCGCCGGCGAAAGGCTTCCAAATTCCCTCGTCGCGCGCGAGCAACGCGAGGGCCTCGCCCAAACTCGGCGGCGAGATCAATTGATAAGATGGAATGAAAGCTCTCACTGAAAATCTGAATAACTCAGCCTTCGATCGATTGAGACCGGACAGCTCAATGAGCTGCGAAGCGGCTCAATCATCATTCGATCCCAACACGAATCCGCGCCAGCTTCTGCTTCTCATTGGGATCATTTCTCACAAGCCCGCACCACTGACTCGAAAATCTTCATGTAGCCGGTGCAGCGACAGAGATTGCCGGCCAGGCCATTGCGAATCTCCGATTCACTCGGATGGGAATTCCTTTCCAGCAAGTTCACAGCGGCCAGAACCATCCCGGGCGTGCAGATCCCGCATTGCGCGCCGCCGCAATCAATGAAAGCCTGCTGCACCGCATGCAGTTGATCGTCCGTCGCAATCCCTTCGATAGTTTGAATCGAGGCGCCGGCAACCTGGGCGACCGGCACCAGACAACTGTTGACGATCCGGCCATCGATCATCACCGAGCACGCGCCGCACTCGCCTTCGCCACAACCTTCTTTGGTCCCGGTCAAACGCAACTGCTCGCGCAGCACATCCAGCAGACGCTCCATGGGATAAACGTGCAGCATCCTGCTCTCGCCGTTAACGGTGCACTGCACTGTGCTCTTACTGTCCTGTCTATCCATCATGCGAGTTAGTCTCGACGTTCTTCGACGAGCGCGGCTGTTCACTTCGGCGAAAAAACTAGCAGAAATAGCAACCCAAACAAAATAGCCAGACATGAAGAGCCGATCACAATGTACAGCATTAACCTGGAGGTTTGGACGAGAAAGGACTCGCTGGGATCTTCAGGGTTGTAATGAACGGTAACTTCGTCGGCGAATGAGTTCGCTTTTTTCTGCGCCCACTCTTTGGTGTTGTGTCGCGGCAACTGAATTCGTTTCGGATTAATTCGATCGCTGATGAGTTCTTTGCCGGCAACCTCATAGACATACTTCACCAGGGAGCATGGCGAAACCCAGGTGGGCCCGCGGCGGGTATGAACGGTTGATAAGTTCCACGCTCGATCACTGTTCCCTTTGTCGTGGGCCATTTATTGAGAGCCACGCGATTTCTCAACTGCTTGAAGCCGGTCCAAACTCCAACCGTTCCTATCAAGAAGCAAAACGCGCCACTAATAATTCGTTCCATATGAGCAGGCGTCGGTTGACGTGAGCATCGGCCTTGATAGTGCGATTTCCTTGCCCGGATCGAAGACGGAAGCATATCATGTAAACCATGTTGGATTGGGCCGATTGCCGAGAAGTCGAACGAGCCAAAGACAAGGTAAGCGGAGCATGGGTCTTTCGCGGAACCCGCGTACCGGTTCGGGCACTATTCGAAAATCTAGAAACGGGCGCGACTGTCGATCAATTTCTGGAATGGTTTCCTGGAGTGACCTTCGATCAGGTCGTTTCCGTGCTCGCGCATGCCGAGCAAAGCCTCGCTGAAGCTTGAACTCCGAACAATTCTCCCAGCGCGATGAGAATTCTTTTCGATCAAGGAACTCCGGTACCACTCAGAGCCCATCTGGCCGGCCACGTAGTGCAAACGGTCTTTGAATTGGGATGGTCAAATCTGGCAAACGGCGCGCTGCTCACCGCTGCTGAGAACTCCTTCGACTTGCTAATCACTACTGACCAACAATTGCGATATCAGCAAAATCTCGGCGGAAGAGCCCTGGGCATTCTTGTGCTCATGACTACGAGTTGGCCGCGCATGATGCTAAACATCCCTCTAATACTTCAGGAAATCTCACAGATGAGCGCAGGTGAATACCGAGAAGTCAGGTTTACCTAGAGAATTGTTCCATCATCTCTTCCGGCATCAGCGGAATCTGCCTGAAGCTCTCGCCGGTCGCATTCTCAATCGCATTCAGAATCGCCGGCGCGGGACCGTCCATCGGCAATTCGCCAATGCCTTTGGCTCCGGCCGGACCATACGCGTAAGGGTTCTCTTCAAAGTAGACACGAATCGGTGGAATGTCAGCCGCGGTCGGCATGATGTAGTTCGTCATCTGACCGTTCTTCATCCGACCGTTTTCCCACACGACTTTTTCGTAAAGCGTCATCCCAATCGCTTGAGCCACTCCGCCCTCAATCTGTCCGGCGGCGAGCACCGGATTGATTACCCGGCCAACTTCCTGCACCGCTACAAAATCATCGACGTGCGCTTCATAGGTCAAGGTGTCAACAGAGACTTCCGCGACATAAACCGCCCAGGCGAAAGCCCCGTAAGCATCACCCTGATATTTCTCGTCGTCCCAAAAAACATTCGGCGGCGGTTGATAACGGCTAAAGGTTTTCAGCGAACCGAACTTTTCGATGTACGCCCCGCAAGCGCTTTGAAACTCCGCCTGAGTGAATTGATCGGTTAGCAGTCCGCTGCCAACCAGCGTCTGTTTCAAGCCGAGCACGGCGGACTCGACCAGCTTACCGACGATCATACAAGTGCGCGAGGCGACCGTGGGTCCGCTGTTCGGAACCTGAGCAGTGTCCGGCTGTGCCACTTCGAACAGATCGTAATCAAGACCGAGCGCCTCGGCGGCAATCTGCGCAAAGATCGTGTTGGTGCCCTGGCCAATCTCCGTGCTAGCCGCCAGAATTCTGATCAGCCCTTCCGGCGTCGCTTCAGCGCCGACGATTGATTGCAGATAGACCTCGCCCGAACCGGTGAATCCCGCGCCATGCATGAACGAAGCGAAGCCGATCCCTTTCTTGATCCTTGGAGCGGCGACATCTTGTCGGCGGTTCGCGGGCACCCTCCCCGCATCGCTGCGATTCTCCTTCGCGAATCGCTCACGCTTCGCATGATAGTCGCTCAACTCGAATGCTCGATTCAGCAAACCATCCATGTCGACTTTTTCGTGGATCACCTGATTGGTCGCCGTCGTCTCGCCTTCCTTAATGAAGTTGCGCCGACGAAACTCTTCAGGAGTCAGGCCGACAGCATCAGCGACTTTATCCAGATGTCGCTCCAAGGCGAAGATGCTCTGCGGCGCCCCAAATCCTCGAAAGGCGCCGTGCGGCGGCATGTTTGTCGCCACGGCCGTGCTATTGATCCGCACGCTGGGACAGAAGTAAGGGCCGGCGGCGTGAATCGTTCCGCGTGATAGCACCACCGGCGACAAGGTGCAGTACGCGCCGCCATCAATCACGAAATCGATCTCCATGGCGATGAGCTTTCCATCTTTCGTGACCGCGGTCTTGTGCCGCGTGCGCGATGGATGGCGTTTGGTCGTGGCGACCATATCTTCAGCGCGGTCGTAGATCATCTTGACCGGCTTACCTGATTTCCAGGCCAGCAGCGCCGCGTGTCCGGCGATCATCGAAGGGTATTCTTCCTTGCCGCCAAAGCCACCGCCGGTCTCAGTTTGAATCACGCGAATCTTTTCTTCCGGCAAACCAAACAACTTGATTAAGGCTTTGTGAACATAGTAAGGACACTGCATCGACCCCCAGACCGTCACGCCCTCGTCTGAGTTGGCCACGGCGATCGCGCCATTATTCTCGATATAGAGCTGTTCCTGCGCGCCGGTTTCATACTCGCCTTCGACAATGAACTCTGCCTGCGACCACACGTCGTCGATGTTGCCTTTATCAACCAGGAACTTTTTGAAGACGTTGTCATCGCCCCAAATGATTTCTTTCTGCGCCAGTGAATCCTGCAGGTTGAAGATCCCCGGGAGCTCTTCATATTCGATGTGCACATGCCGGCGAGCTTCTTCCAGCAGATACCGGTCGTGATGAGCCAGCAGCACTACGGCTTCTTCAGGATGGTTGGTGATTTCGGCGGCGAGATAAGGCTGGTCGTTGAGGATTAGCGCGACATAGTTCTCGCCCGGAATATCTTTGGCCGTAACGATCGTGAATTCATCCCAGGGAATTTCGCCCGCGAAAGAAATATTTTTGATTCGTCCCCGCGGCACGGAGCTGCGCACGGTCACGCCGTGCAGCATGTTGGGAAACGACAGGTCATCGACATACAAAGCCTGGCCGGTAACTTTCTTCCGGCCTTCTTTGCGGGGGATTGATTTGCCGATTGGATGATTGTTTTGGTTGCTCATCGAAGGTGCCATACTTTACAACGTTAGCCCATCAATTTAGCAAGCGAACAATTTAGAGGTATGCAGTCTTAACGCGGATCGCGGACATCCTGTCCGCCAGCGTGCGCAGCACGCTCAAACTCCACAGAACAATCGATGGCGCGTGTTCGCGCTGCGCGCTCAGGAGGACAGGATGTCCGCGATCCTTCGACAGGCGCTATCTTTCCGCCTCAACCTTCTTTGAGATCGCAGATTGCGATGTCAAAGACTCCGTCTCCTTCTTGTCTAATTGAAACATAAAGTCTGCGGGAAAGCGTTTCCGGTTACGCTTCACCGCTTCGTTCAAGCGGTAAGTTGGCACGCCGTACAATTGCCCAAGATCAGGATTACGGGATGTTGCTTCCTGGCGCGTCCGGCCAGTGGCATGATGTGCCATTGCAAGGTTGGCCGCAGACCTCGAACTTCCGCGGGATCATTGAGATTCACTAGTAGTAGGCGAGGTGGTTAGATCTCCGCCGCGACTCTCGGCGCCGCCGACTCCTCCCGCGCGTGCATCGTCTCTGCGGCGCTGGTGATCTGCGTCGGATACTTTTCGTTCCAACAGGCAACGCAGGCGGAGTTCGGATTGATTCCCGTCGCTTCCAGCATGCCTTCGAGTGAGAGGTAGCCGAGCGAATCGGCTTCGATGAAGTCGCGAATGCCTTCGATGGAATAGTTGGCGGCGATCAGTTCAGATTTGTTGGGCGTGTCGACGCCGTAGTAGCAGGGACTGATTGTTGGTGGGCAGGAAATGCGCACGTGAATTTCCTTCGCGCCGGCTTCGCGAACCATGCGCACGATTTTCTTGGAAGTCGTGCCGCGGACGATTGAATCGTCGATCAGGATGATGCGTTTCCCTTCGATCAAATCGCGCACTGGATTTAGTTTAATGCGCACACCAAAACTGCGAATCGATTGCCGAGGCTCGATGAAAGTCCGGCCGACATAGTGATTGCGCACCAGACCAAAACGAAACGGCAGACCGCTCTCGGACGAATAACCAATCGCGGCGGGCACGCCTGAATCCGGCACCGGCACAACGATATCGGCATCCGCCGGCTGTTCGATCGCCAGACGCTTACCCATCAGATGCCGCGAGCGATTGACTGATTGACCAAAAATGAGCGAGTCAGGACGCGCAAAGTAAACGTGCTCGAAAATGCACATCGAATGTTGCTGCGCATTCAGCGGTCGCGACGAGCGCAGACCATCTTCGTTGATGACAACCATTTCGCCAGGCTCGATGTCGCGCACGTACTTGGCGTCGATCAGATCGAACGCGCAAGTTTCCGAAGCGATCACCCACGCATCTCCCAGACGACCCAACGCCAGGGGGCGAAAGCCGCGCGGATCGCGAATCGCGATAAGCTCCGTCGGCGTCAGAAACAGCATCGAGAACGCGCCTTCGGTGTGGCGCAGGACTTCGGGAATGGCTTCCGCCACACCGGCTGCGTGCGATCGCGCTACCCCGTGCAGCACAACTTCAGTATCGGAGGTTGAGGAAAAGATCGCGCCTTCGCGTTCGAGCTTCTTTCGCTCCTCGCGCGCAAAGGGCAGATTGCCGTTGTGGCAAACCGCGATCTGGCCGTGCTGGCAGGTAACCAGAAACGGTTGGCACTCGCGCAGCGAAACTTCGCCCGCGGTGGAATAGCGAACATGGCCGATTGCGCTGGTTCCGGGCATCCGATCCAGGCGCGTCTGATCGAAAGCCTCCGAGACGTAGCCCATGTCACGCTCTGAGACGATTTGTGCGCCGTTCGAGACAGCAATGCCGCAGGACTCCTGGCCGCGATGCTGCAACGCATACAGACCGAGATAGGTCATGCGCGACGCTTCTGTATGTCCGTAGATACCAAACACACCGCACTCTTCGTGCAGCTTGTCGTCCCAAAGATTTTTCACTACCTGAGATTATCGCGCATTCGCGTTGCGTTCAACCGAACCCGGAACACATTTGTGGCTTGAGATGATTTCGCTTCTCCGGAGCTAATATTCATTTTGGAACGTTCAATGCTATAAACATCTCGCTCCTCCGGACCTTCCGGATTGTGATGGACTCGGCCGTCGTGGGCTTTTAACTCGGCTTTCGATCGAAAGCATGGCAATGACGCTTATTAGAATTATTCTCGGCGCGGCGCTAATCGGGGCACTCTTTCTCGCCGGCTGGAATGTCTACCGGCGTTTACCGGTGGATGGTTCGTGGGCGCAGGTTGGCGCCAACGACCACAATGCCTACTCAGAAATAACGATCATTCTGCGCAGCGATTCGGCGGCCACGCCGGTCAACACTCGAATTGAACTTTACCCGATAGACTTTGCCGCGGCGCAGCGGGATTTTTCAGCCGTGGTCAGGCCGGGGAAGACGTTCGATGATTTTCTCGCCCAACGGATGAAAGGTCTGTTACCCGTGCAGGCCCAACTCGATAATAATGGCCGAGCGGTGGCGAAATTGTCAGAAGGCAATTGGTGGATCCGGGCCACCGCAACTTTGACCGGCGGCGAAATGATCGAGTGGCGTTTGCCCGTCAAGGTTTTCGGTCGGGGACAATCCATAGAACTAACGACAGAAAATGCTTATGAGCGTACGAAGACGTTTTGAACAGTCTCAGTTGTTGTAGTTAGGAATGTGAGTCGGCAAAGCCGACGATAGATCTGTAGCCCACAGCGCAAGCTGTGGGAAAGGGAGTAGTGATCCGAACCAAAGCCCCGGCGGGGCGAAACATTCATAACGATGGTGCTCGGTAACGCCCCCCAACGGGCTCTGTCAAATCCACAATCGGTCAACCATGGCTGACGCGTGGGCTACAAATCTTCCGCCGCTGCGCGGCTAACCTTGTCCGGAAGCGAGCCTGGCCAAATCAATGAAAGCTCTGCGTTACGAAAACCAAAAGCTCTCAGTGAACGACGTCGCGAAACCCTACGCTGATGGCGAAGCTCTGGTGCGCGTCGTCTTGTCGGGAATTTGTAATACGGATTTGGAGATCACGCGCGGCTACGCCGACTTTCAGGGAACACTGGGCCATGAGTTTGTGGGCGTGATTGAGGAACTACCGCAGCCGGTTTCAGCAGCCGGATCATTAGGCAGGTCTCCTCTTGAAAGTGATCCCTCCCTGACGGTCGGGCTTCTGACAACGGGCCAGCGTGTTGTCGGAGAGATCAATGCGGGTTGCGGCAGTTGCGATCTTTGTCAGGCGGGCGATCCGCGTCATTGCGCGCAGCGCACAGTGCTCGGCATCGTCGGACGCGATGGTGCGCACGCGGAGTTTTTGAAACTACCACTCGTAAACCTCCTGCCGGTGCCCGACGAAGTTTCAGACGAGCGCGCAGTGTTCACCGAACCACTCTCGGCAGCCTGTGGAATTCTCGAGCGCGCAGACGTTACCGAAGGTACTAACGTTGCCGTCATCGGTGACGGCAAACTCGGTTTGCTCTGCGCCCAGGTGCTGAAGACAACCGGGGCTGCTGTAACTCTGTTGGGCAGGCATCCTGGCAAGCTTCAGATTGCCGAACGCCGCGGCATCGAAACGCTGACCCTCGACAAGGCAAAGCTGCGAACGCGCCAGTTCGATGTCGTCGTAGAGGCTTCGGGTTCCGCAACCGGATTCGATCTTGCTCTCGATCTGCTACATCCACGCGGGACGCTGGTCCTGAAATCTACCTTCCACGGCGCCACGGATCTAAATGCGGCGCGGATCGTGGTCGATGAAATCAGCGTAGTTGGATCACGCTGCGGGCGATTCGCGCCGGCTCTGGAACTACTTAAGACAAACGCGGTTGACGTCGCCAGTTTGATCAGCGAAGAACGCCCGCTCGCCGACGGGTTACGCGCGATGGAACGCGCTGCGGAGCGGGGCGTGCTGAAAGTCTTGTTGAGGCCTTGAGAGATGTTTGCATAGTGCTTCGTTTTTGTCTTGGGAGCGCGTATTGGCAGGCTGCGCAAGCTGCCAGCTTGCGCTACTTTGAAAGCAGTTTGGGACTTCTAGTTTTTCCCGCGTCCTTTCGCTATACTCCAAACCTGCTCCCGTGAGATTGGAAAATGCGTGGAATGGTCCTGAGCCCTAACCCAAAGCAAGTGATTTTCTAAGGCGGTGAATCATGTTCGAGTCTTTCAAACAAACTACTGAGGCCGAGACGACTATACTGCGGAAACTACGTGTGTGGATCGCGGTAATGGCCGTCGTCTGTGTGGTGGCCGGCATCGGGATTGGCGCGATCCTGGCAGGCCGTCCGACGGTGGCTCAGGAGGGAGCACAATCGATAGCCCGGGCGCCCGAAGCGCTCTCGGCCTCGTTTGTGGAAATCGCCAGCCAGGTCGAGCCGGCGGTAGTGAACATCGACACCATGCAGGTTTTCAACGACATCGCCGAAAGCGATAACGAGGACAAAGCGGATCGCAATCCGAGCAATCCGTTTTACGACATGCTGCGCCGCCCGCAGCCGCGGCCCACGCGCGGGGTTGGCAGTGGATTCATCATCGATCCGAAGGGCTATATTCTGACCAACAATCACGTGATCGATGGCGCCTCGCGAATTACGATCAGCCTGCTGACCGGGGAAAGATTTCGTGGCAAGGTAATCGGCATCGACAAGGAAACCGACCTGGCCATAATCAAGGTTGACGCGCCGCATGATTTGCCGGTGATGAAGTTCGGTGATTCAAATGCGGCCCAGGTGGGCGATTGGGTCCTGGCCATTGGCTCGCCATTCGGACTTGACCAAACCGTAACGGCCGGCATCATTTCCAAGAAAGAGCGCGACTCGCAGGCCTTCACCAACTATCAACGCTTCCTGCAAACAGACGCGGCGATCAATCGGGGGAACAGCGGTGGTCCGCTCGTCAATATGCATGGCGAAGCGATCGGGGTGAACTCGCAGATTGCCACCCAGACTGGAGATTACAACGGCATTGGTTTCGCCCTGCCTTCAAACGAAGCGAAATTTGTTTGCGAACAGATCCTGTCGCAGGGAAAAGTTAAGCGGGGCTTTCTGGGTGTCACGCTTGAATCGGTGCGGGGAGAGTTTGCTCGCATCTACCGGCTGCCGGACGTCAAGGGCGCCATCGTCGCCGACGTCTCAGCGCAGGACCGCAACGGCCAACCAACGCCCGCAGCCAAAGCTGGATTTCAAGTCAACGATGTGATCGTCGAGTTCAATGGCCAGCCCGTTCAGGATTCGAATGTCCTGATTGCCAAGATCGCCGGGACGGCGGTTGGGCAGAACGCGGAATTTACATTTCTGCGCGATGTCGACGGCAAGCTTGAACGCCGGACGGTAAGTGTAACGTTGGCTGAACGCCTGGATCCCGGTCCGCGCGACATAGAAAGCGTCGACACTAAGGATAGGTTTGACAGCGCCAAGACCAGCAGTGGGCGTATCGGCTTGACGCTGGCTGAGCTGACCCAACAACAGCTCACCGAGAAACATTTGAACGGCGTCAAAGGACTTTATGTGAAAGAAGTTGATCCGAACGGACTGGCCGCCGACGTTCGGCCAAATGAAATCATCGCCGGCGAAGTGGTCACCCGCGTCAATCGCGTGCCGGTTACGACGCTGGCGGATTTCCAACGGGTCATCGAATCGCTGAAGCCGGGCGATGCCATCGTGCTCAACCTTTCGCGTTTCGATCGATCGACTAATCCGAATCGCGTGGTCCAGCGAATCGTTCAGTTCACCTATCAATGAAGGCAGATGTCAGAGATCAGCGCACGGTTGCAAGGCTGGCCTCTGATCTCCGACCTCTGATCTCTAATATCTATGGCTCAAGCAAAAAAAGCTCTGGCTAAGAAATCGCGGACGGCAGGCGCCGCCAAACGCACTCGCAGCAAGACCTATTACAACTTTATCGGCGGCCGCTGGGTGCCAAGTAAGAGTGGGCAGTGGCTTGAGAATCGGAACCCTGCCGACACGCGCGACCTCATCGGTCGATTTCCACTTTCAATCAGCGACGATGTAGCCGCGGCTGTATCAGCGGCAGTTGAGGCGTTCGACGGTTGGCGGCGTACGCCCGCGCCCCGGCGCGCAGAGATTCTGTTTCGCGTCGGTGAGATTCTGATCCGAGACAAAGCAAAGTACACCGCGGACATGACCCGCGAGATGGGCAAGGTTTTGAAAGAGGCCGGCGGCGATGTTCAGGAAGCAATCGACTGCACCTATTACGCGGCCGGCGAAGGACGTCGTCTGCACGGATTCACCACTCCTGCCGAGATGCCCAACAAGTTCGCGATGTGTGTGCGGCAACCGATCGGGTCCTGCGGATTGATCACGCCGTGGAATTTTCCGATGGCGATTCCGTCTTGGAAAATGATCCCGGCTTTGGTCTGTGGCAACACGGTCGTGATCAAGCCCGCGGAAGACACGCCGCTCTCAACTTACAATCTGGTCAAAGCCTGTGAAGAAGCAGGTGTGCCGCCCGGCGTCGTCAATCTGGTTACCGGCTATGGCGAAACCGTGGGCGCGGGTATCACCGGCCATCCTTCTTTGCGTTTGATTTCATTTACCGGATCGACGGAAACCGGAAGGTCGGTTGCCTCGGCGTGCGCCGAGCGTAACGCGATCTGTTCGCTCGAGATGGGCGGCAAGAACGCGATCATTGTGATGGATGACGCGGATATCGACAACGCGATCGAGGGCGCGGTTTGGGGGGCCTTTGGCACTTCGGGACAGCGCTGCACGGCCTCTTCGCGTTTGATCGTGCATCAGAAAGTCTACCGGCAGTTTAGTAAGAAGCTGGTTGAGCGAGCGAAGGCATTGCGCGTTGGCAACGGGGCCGATCCGAAAGTTGAAGTAGGCCCGGTTATCAACTCAGATGCCGTGCACAAAATCATGGGCTACATAGACATCGGCCAGCACCAGGACGGAGCGACGCTCGCTTGCGGTGGACATCACCTGACTAAAGGCGAGTACGCGCGCGGCTATTATATCGAGCCGACAGTGTTCACCGATGTGAGCCCCGACATGCGCATCGCCCAGGAAGAAATTTTTGGACCCGTGACTTCGGTGATTCCCACGGATTCTCTGGATGAAGCGATCGAGATTGCGAATGGCGTGCGCTATGGACTTTCCGCAGCCATCTACACACAGGACGTGAATCGCGCCTTCCATGCGATGAACGAAACCTACACCGGGATCTTCTATGTCAACTCTTCCACCATCGGCGCCGAAGTTCATCTGCCGTTTGGCGGGACGAAAGCCACCGGCAACGGCCACCGCGAAGCCGGCACACAGGTCCTGGACATCTTCTTGGAATGGAAATCGATTTACGTCGACTACAGCGGAAAGCTGCAGCGGGCGCAGATTGATAATGTGATAGAAGACCTTTGAGGCGATTCAAAATGGAGCGCCGACATCCCTGTCCGCCTGCGAATGTTAGTGAGGCAGAACATATGAAAAGAGCCAGCGGATTATTTTGGGCGATTGGCTTCGTCTTGCTTTTCGCTAATCCGTCAATCACCTCTGCGCAGATTGGCCAGCCGCAATCTTCCGGAACACCGGAAGCCAATCGAATCTACTCGGGAAAAGAGGTGGACAAGAAAGCGTCGGTTAAGAAAAAACCGGAACCCGGCTACACCAAAGACGCCAGGACACACGGGGTTGAAGGTACAGTCGTCTTGCGTTGTGTCTTTACTTCTACAGGACAAGTCACAAATATCCACGTTGTTTCAGGACTGCCCGATGGATTAACAGAGGGCGCGATTGATGCCGCCAAGAAGATAAAATTCACACCGGCAATGAAAGATGGCCATCCGGTGTCGATGTGGATGGAACTCCAATACAACTTTCACCGGCGGTGAAACGTCGTTATTGGGTTCCGGCTCGCAATCTCCCCATTGTTAATTCTCATTCCTCGGTTGCAAAATCCTCTTCGTTCGCCTTAACTAACTACTGACAACTGACTGCTGACCGTTTACAACCGCATGGATCCATCCCGTATTCGTAATTTCTCGATCATCGCGCACATCGATCATGGCAAATCGACGCTGGCCGATCGGCTGCTCGAATTAACCGGCGCCGTGACCGGGCGCGACATGTCCGCACAGATACTCGACGATATGGACCTCGAGCGCGAGCGCGGCATCACCATCAAAGCCCACGCCGTGCGCCTCGACTACACTGCACGAGATGGCCGGCAGTACCTCTTGAACCTGATTGACACGCCGGGACACGTCGATTTTTCTTACGAAGTTTCGCGTTCGCTTTCGGCTTGCGAAGGCGCTTTGCTCATAGTCGATGCCTCACAGGGCGTCGAAGCTCAGACGCTGGCCAATACTTATCTCGCGCTCGAAAATAATCTCGAGCTGATCCCGGTAATCAACAAGATCGATCTCCCGGGGGCCGAGCCGGAAAAAGCGATCGAACAGATCGAGCACTTCATCGGCCTGGAAACACACAACGCGATTCTCACCAGCGCCAAGACCGGCGTGGGCGTGGCGGAAGTTCTGGAAGCAATCGTGCGCGACGTGCCGCCGCCAAAGGGCGACCCCAACGCACCGCTCAAGGCCCTGATCTTTGATTCGTGGTACGACTCTTATCGCGGCGTCATTGTTCTATTTCGCATTATCGACGGCACGATTCGGCCGGGAATGAAGATTCGCTTCTTTAACGCCGGACGCGATTACCAGGTGGAAACGCTCGGAGTGAATCGCCCCGGGCCAACGATGATCGATCAATTAAGTGTCGGCGAAGTTGGCTTTCTCACCGCTTCGATCAAGACGGTGGCCGACGTGCAAATCGGCGATACTGTGACCGAAGCCGCGCGCCCTACTAAAGAGCCTTTCCCCGGTTACCAGGAAATTAAGCCGATGGTTTTTGCGGGTCTCTATCCGGTCGACACGAACCAATACGAAGAGCTGCGCGATGCGATGGACAAGCTGCGTTTGAATGACGCTTCGTTCTTTTATGAGCCTGAATCGTCCACTGCGCTGGGTTTTGGATTTCGCTGCGGCTTCCTCGGTCTGCTGCACATGGAGATCGTGCAGGAACGTCTGGAACGTGAGTTCAATCTCGATCTGATCACCACCGCACCCGGTGTGCGCTATGTGGTGACGACGACCGACGGCAAGGTGACGGAGATCGACTCGCCGGCCAAGATGCCCGATCCCGGACGCATCGTGAAGATTGAAGAGCCGGCCATCCGCGCCACCATCCTGACTCCCGAAGAACACCTGGGCGGAATCCTCGCGTTGCTGGAAGAAAAGCGCGGCCAGCAGAAAGGCTTCGAGTACATCACGTCGAATCGTGTGATGCTGACTTATGAGCTGCCCCTCAACGAGATCGTCCTGGATTTTTATGATCGCTTGAAATCAACCTCGCGCGGATACGCTTCGCTCGACTATCACCTGGCGGGCTATTGGGAAAGCGATCTCGTCAAGCTCGACGTGTTGGTAGCCGGTGAACCAGTCGATGCGCTGTCTCTGGTGCTGCATCGCGACACCGCGGCCGCAAAGGGTCGCGCCCTCGCAACCAAAATGAAGGAACTAATCCCGCGCCAACTTTTCGAAGTCCCTATCCAGGCGGCCATCGGCGCGAAAATAATCGCGCGCGAGACGGTGAAAGCGATGGGCAAGAACGTAATCGCGAAGTGCTACGGCGGCGACATCTCGCGCAAGCGCAAACTGCTAGAGAAACAGAAGGAAGGCAAGAAGCGCATGAAGAAAGTCGGCCGGGTGGAGATTCCGCAGGAAGCGTTTTTGGCGGTGTTGAAGGTGAATGAATAGCGGCTTAGACCATTTTGTTGTTGGAACGATTAATACCTGCATATACTTCCACGCCGTTCGCTTAAAAACCATGGCGACTTTTACTCGAAAAGAGATTGCTGAAGGCATTGAGCGCCTTGGTCAGCTAGCCGTCGAATCCGGGATCAAGATAGAACTAATTCTCGTTGGCGGAGCGTTGATGGTGCTGCGATTTCGCGCTCGCGAATCTACCCGCGATGTTGACGTAGCGATCGTTGCGCCGGCCGAAGTTCAAAAAGTCAGAGAATTAGCCCGCGCGGTTGCGACGGAACATAGCTGGCCGGAGGATTGGTTAAACGACGGAGCGAAGGGCTACTTGATCGGACTCAGTTCCGGTCCGATCGTGCTTTCGGCGCCAGGTATCGAAGTACGCAGTCCCGATACTGCCCAGCTCTTGGCAATGAAGCTGTCAGCCTGGCGCGATGATGTAGATATCAACGATGCCGCTCGCTTGCTTGAAGAGATCGAGGGAGGTCGTGATGAGATTTGGCGGGAGGTCGAACGTTATTTGATTCCAGGCAATGAACTCAAAGCGCAGTACGCTTATGCCGATTTGTGGGAGGCCCAACGTGGTAAGAATTGAAGAATTAGCCGAAGCAGCCATCAACCAGGACGCTCTCTCGCTCCGAAGTCTGACCCAAGACTTACTGCGCGAGCGTCCAAAGCTAAAAGACTTTCCGCGACCCGTGGCAGTCGACTTCAAAACGCTTGCTGCCGCAGCGGCTCTGATTGAACTGTTCGCCGAGCGTTTACATCAAGAACCGCCGGCGTGGACCCGGGAGATAGGGGCTTTGCCCGAACCCATATATTTAGTCAAAGCAGCCGCAACCATGAAACGCTTAAAGGCGTTGTGTGAGCTCGAAGCTCCCGAACCTTTGCGCAAACGTGGATTCTACGCGCCACCTAATTTTCTTGAGAGCGCATGAAGAGAGTCGCGTAGAGAATACGCGGAAGAATTCGTTGCCCAAGATGAATGAGTCAGCAAGGTATGAAGATAGATAGGAGAATCGGTGATCGCTTTCAAGAATTAATCCTCAGTGTTAATGATTTAATGAAAACACGGAAGGCGGAAAGTGGTTCCGTAACTCGTTATCCAGGTGGTGGTGCTCTAGTTACCTCATCCTCGGACTATGTAAACGATGAGATGGTTACCCAATGGGCAATTAGCTGTCTTCATCTGTTGCAAAGAGTCTTCGGAAGAGATAGCGACCATCACCAAAGCTTTAAGGATTTGGTTCCCACGCTAACGGATTACTCCGACGGCAGCAAGACGGTCCGGAAGGCACTTGGGGTAATGAAGGCGGCGAAGGATGACTTTGAGCATGGCTACTTGTTCGAGATCGAGGGACTGATTCAAGCGGAAGTCTTTGATGATTTTCTCGAGCAAGCTGCGCATCTCTTGGATACAGGGTACTACGGCCCAGCCGCGGTGATTGCTGGTATCGTTTTGGAAGAGGGGCTACGAAGACACTGCCATCAAAACGATGTAGCGATTCGGCCCAAGGCGATGGTGGGCGAAATGAACGACGCGTTAGCGAAGAGCGGTCTTTACAACACGTCATGAAGCAAAAGATTGCGACAGTCGCAACGATTAGAAATCATGCGGCTCACGGACAGTGGAACGAGTTCGATGCTAAAGACGTCAAACAGATGATGGAATGGGTGCGATTGTTTATGGAAAACTCTTTCGGCAGTCAACGAATGCCAATCAAATGAGCTTGTTACGATTCACTCAAACTCGCCGTCATCGTCAGGCTCGATGATCTCCTGCGCGACTAATTCACTCCAGGCTTTCATCACATCGGCCTCCGCTTTCATCGACCTAAGCGCTTCGCTGACCGCGCCCTGCTCCTTCTTCAACTCCGGAAACGTCAAAAGCAACATCGCCAAATCGCGCCAGTCGGTTCCGGCCTTTGGTTGTCCGCGGCGGGCGTGGTACGAGATGACCTTCTGCGCGATGAGTTCCGGGGGAGAGATTACCAGAACATCTTCGATTCGTTCGGCGCGTGGTAGAGACTCGGCCGGTCGCAGATCAACCAGATGACGATTGCGCGGCTTGTGAATCTGAAACAGGCGATAGCCTTTACCTGCTCCAATCACGCGCACCCGAACGGCGATGTGAAAGCGCTCACTCAGATGTTCTCGCAACTCCTCAGCCAGCTCGCCGGCACGAGTGGAAATTAGATCAACGTCCTGGCTCATGCGCGCTTCACCCACATACGCATTGACCGCCTGGGCTCCGAACAGAGCGACATCATCGCGCCCGCGCAGAAACTCGAGCACCGCGTCATGGATTGTCGCCAGGGGAAGTTGTTCGCGCATGGCAAATTCCTCGAATGTAAGAGTTCCGGCGTTAAGCATCGTTTGAAATAATACGCCCCTCCGGCGCCGCTTCCAAGATTCACCAACTTGAAGATCCTCCTCATAATCGTCTCTTGCAGTTTCTTCCCCAAACACATTCGTGCTAAAACGCTGTTTCGCAGCGTCGCCGGTCGTGTAAGAGCACCAGGAGGTCTCAAGATGAAAACCAAATTAGCTTTCGCCCTCATCGTGTTGTCTTCCACGACCATTTTCTCCCAACAACCTGACATAAAGATGCCGGCCCAGGCGCCCGTGACTCTTCTATCAGGCCTCGGCTCTTTGCACCATCCTACTTCGACGACGAACCCTGAAGCCCAGCGTTATTTCGATCAGGGCTTCCGAATGATCTACGGGTTCAATCATGAAGAGGCAGTTCGTTCGTTCAAGCGCGCCGCCGAACTCGATCCGCAGATGGCCATGGCCTGGTGGGGTGTGGCGTACGCGCTCGGTCCAAACATTAATTACGAAGTCGATCCCGATCACGAAAGGTCGGCGTTTGACGCAGTGCAAAAGGCGCTCGCGCTGACAAAGGATGCGCCTGCTAATGAACGTGCCTACATCGAAGCGCTCGCGAAACGCTATTCGAGCGATCCGAAAGCGGATCTGAAAAAGCTCGCCGGCGATTACAAGAATGCGATGGGCGAGCTGAGCAGGAAGTATCCAGACGATCTCGATGCCGCCACGCTTTACGCTGAGAGCATGATGGATCTGCGGCCGTGGCAGCTTTGGAGCGCGGACGGAAAACCCGCTGAAGGCACGGAAGAAGTCATTGCGGTGCTCGAATCAGTCTTGAAGCGAAATCCTAATCATCCCGGAGCGATTCACTACTACATTCATACCGTCGAAGCTTCACCGCATCCCGAGCGAGCGCTGGCTTACGCGCCAAAACTGCCGCAGTTGATGCCCATGGCCGGTCACCTGGTGCACATGCCCGCGCACATCTATGAACGCGTCGGCGATTATCAGTCAGCCGCCCGCAGCAATGCGGAAGCCGCCGCCGCTGACGAGGCCTATTTCAAGGCGACGGGAATGCAGGGATACTATTCGATGTATTACGCGCACAACCTCGACTTCCTGGCGATTGCCAATAGCATGCAGGGCCGTTATCGCGAGGCGATCGACGCCGCGAACAAGCTGGCTGACTTCACACGGCCAACGATTAAAGGCATGCCGATGTTCGAGCCGATTCTGGCAAAACCAATCCTCATGTGGGAACGCTTTCATCGGTGGGACGAAATCATAAAAGCGCCTCAGCCCGACGCTTCACTGCCGGCAACGCTTGCTGTCTGGCATTTCGCGCGCGCGATGGCGTTTGTCGCGCGGGGCGACGTAGGCAACGCCGAATCGGAGCAAAAGGCATTCATGGAAACTGCCAAGTTAGTTCCGCCGGATTCAATGTCGTCGTTGAATCCCACCAGCAAGGTTCTGGCGATCGCTGCAGATGTGCTAGGCGCTCGCGTTGCCGAAGCGAAACACGATTACCAGAGAGCTCTCGATCTTTTCTCTAAAGGAATAAAGGACGAAGACTCGCTGGCCTATGATGAACCTCCGCAATGGTTTCATCCGGTGCGCGAATCGTTCGGCGGCTATTTGCTGCGGCGCGGAAACTACGTCGACGCCGAGGGAATCTTTCGCAACGATTTGGAAAGAAACAAACACAGCGGGCGTTCTCTGTTTGGATTGATGGAAAGTCTGAAGGCGCAAAAGAAGAGTGAAGCTGCTGCAGCCGCGCAAAAGGAATTTGAAAGTGCCTGGAAGAACGCGGACACAAAACTGAGCATCTCGGACCTTTGAATCTAAGTGTGACCAAAACTACTTCCAATCCCAGACCAGCCAAATCCGTCACCATCTATTGCGATGGATCGAGCCTCGGCAATGGCCGCGAAGAAACGCGCGCCGCGGCGGTAGCGCTGCTCGGGTTTCGCGGACTGTGGCGCGCTTTCGGAACCTATCTGGGCAAGGCCACCAACCAGCAGGCTGAGATTGCCGCCGCCGCGCTCGGCCTCGAAGCCTTAACTGAACCCTGCGTGGTCCGTCTGTTCACCGACTCACGTTATGTCGTCGAGACTATGTGCGGCCGTTTTCGTCGTAAGACAAATCACGAATGGTGGAAGCGTCTGGACAATGCGTCTGAGCGCCATGAGGTCGCGTGGATCTGGGAGCAAGGGCATGCCGGACATGTAATTCAGGAAGCCGCCGATCGCGCCGCGCGCAAGATCGCCGCGTTGGGCCATGTCGAGCCCAGCGTGCTTCAGGACGCAGTGGATCGAGTGGGAGTGACTGAGGATGAACCCGTCAGTGAGGCGGAATTGTTTTGAGCTTTTAATCCGCAGATTACGCTGATTTCACCGATTACCATTAAGAAAAGACGGATTTGAAAAGAGTATCAACCCGGTCCTCTTCGCCGCTTTTTCTTTCGTTCTTAATCTGTGAAATCTGCGTAATCTGCGGACTGTAATTGATCTCCCCTCTCGCTTTCCGGCTGTCACAAATCTATAATCTGGCAACCAGCAAATCCAGCGATACTTCTCAGCGAGAACAAGTGTTACGAGAGTCTTCAAATCCAGATCCTCACGGCGAGCCGATGAGTTTCAACGCAAAGAGCGCAAAGAAATCCCGCAAGAGAATGCAAAGCCTGATTCCTTCGCGCCCTTTGCGGAAACCTTTGCGTACTTTGCGTTCAAATCTTTTCTTTCTCCGAGTACCCGCAGCCAGGCTTTTCCCGTCTGTTTTCATTGCCCTGACCTTGGCCTTTACGACAATATCGACGCTTGCCCAAATAACCGACCGCGGATGGGAATGGCAAAACCCGCGGCCGCAAGGCAACGCCATCAGCGCCATTCGTTTTGCCAAAGATAAACTCCACGGTTGGGCCGTGGGCGCGGATGGTGTGATCCTTTACACCGCGGATGGCGGCTTTCAGTGGGAGAACCAGCCGACCCGGGTGGTCGTGGCTTTGAATGGATTGTACGTTTGGGATCGGCAACACTCGATTGCGGTCGGCGCGCGTGGTACGGCCGTGTTGACCAGGAATGGCGGAGAGAGATGGACTGAGATCCGCACGCCTACGAAAGACCATCTCTATTCGATCACTTTCGCTCCCGACAGTCCGGCGCGCGGCTGGGCCGTCGGCACTTACGGCTTCATTATGGCCACGACCGACGGCGGTGAAACGTGGGCCTGGCAGAGCAGTGGGACCCGCATCCATCTCTACTCAGTTTCGTTTGCCAACAAGAACACGGGATTGGCCGCGGGAGATCGCGGGACTGTGCTGCGGACAATCGATGGCGGCCGCCATTGGAAAGAATCAATAACGCAGGGCTCGCAACCTTTTACGAGCGTGACTTTTATCACTCCGAAGCGCGCTATGGCAGTTGGCTATGGCGGGCACGTGCTATTGAGTGAGGACGCCGGTCTCACCTGGGAACCCATCGACATTCTCATGACTAACGACTTGCTCGCGGTCTTTTTTTCAGACGAGCAGCACGGTTGGATCTCAGCCGACAATGGCCTCGTGCTCAGCACTGCGAACGGCGGCAAGCTTTGGATACCGGCGAGCGTGCGCACTAATCCGCGGCTGGTGACTGTCTACTTTGCCGATGAAAACACTGGTTGGACCGCCGGCACCGACGGCCTGGTGCTACGCAGCGATGATGGAGGCATAGGCTGGCAGCGCCTGACCGAAGGCGGTCGTGACGATCTGGCGGACATCTTCTTTCTGGACAATGCGCGTGGTTGGGCCGTGGGCCAGCACGGAAAAATTCTCGAGACCCGATCGGGTGGCAAGTTCTGGACGGTGCGCCCAACAGGCACGAATGCGCGTCTGGACGCGATCACTTTCATCGACGACCACAACGGCTGGGCCGTGGGCGCACAGGGAACAATTCTGCACACGAGCAACGGCGGCATCATCTGGACACCGCAAGAGACTGACACCAAACAGGAGTTGCTGGGCGTCAGTTTTGTTTCGGCAAAGCTCGGCTGGGCCGTCGGCGCGGGCGGGACCGTGTTCAGAACTGAAGACGGCGGCAACGTGTGGCGACAGGTTCCCTCGATGACGCGAGCATGGCTGGAAGACGTTCATTTTCTGGATGAAAAGCACGGCGTCGCAGTCGGGTCAGGCGGCACAATCCTGCGCACCGAAGATGGCGGCGAAACCTGGAAAGACATTTCTCATAATGTGCGCGAGTGGCTCTACGCGGTGACGTTCGCCGATAAAGGACGTGGCTATGCAGTCGGCGAAAAAGGAATCATCCTGCGCACAGACGACGGCGGCCTGACCTGGAAAGACCAGGAGAGCAGTGTGAAGACGACGCTGTTTGCGATCTCAGTCGCTTCGCGTGATGACGTCCTGATTGCCGGCGAGCAAGGCCGCGTGCTGGCTTCGCGAGACGGCGGCGTCACCTGGGAAACGCAGCCGACTATCACGAGTTCACCACTGTTCGCGGTCGCCTATCGCGGTGGCGCAAACGCCTGGGTGGCCGGCCGCGGCGGCGCGATCCTACGCCGCACCGAAGCCCTGGCAACCGTGAAAATTCCAAATCCTAAAAATCCTCCCGGCCTGCGTGGCGCTCCCAAATTGAGAGGACAGGAAAACACGCAACAACTGAACCTGGACGACGGCGACATTCCAAAAGCCGTGCCGCCGATCAGGAAGCCGGTGAAGCCTTAGCGTGACTCGCTCCGACGGCAAAATGTTATTATTGAAACATCCTGGGGTATAAATATTCCGCCGCTACGCGGCTCAACTGGTACGGAACCGCTCGCTATCGCGAGCGGGTTTCTTTGCGCAAGAGGTTAAATGCCGGAACCTACGAAACCAAACGTCCGCATCGAAACTGACTCAATGGGCGAGATCGAAGTGCCCGCTGATAAGTACTGGGGCGCGCAGACACAGCGCTCTCTGCTTCACTTTAATATCGGCAACGACGTTATGCCGCGCGAAATGATTCGCGCGTTCGGCATCCTCAAGAAAGCCGCGGCCATCGTGAATCAGGATCTCGGCAAGCTGCGGGAGGAAAAGGCAAAGCTGATCGTGCAGGCCTGTGATGAAGTGATCGAAGGCAAGCTCGACGAGCATTTTCCTTTGCGCGTGTGGCAGACGGGCAGCGGAACCCAGACCAACATGAACGCGAACGAAGTGATTTCGAATCGCGCGATCGAGTTGGCCGACGGCGTGTTGGGGAGCAAGAAACCGTTTCATTCCAACGACGACGTTAACATGTCGCAATCGTCGAACGACACATTTCCTACTGCCATGCACATCGCCGCGGCCGAGCAGATGAACAAGTTGATACCGCGGGTTCGGGAAGTAAAAAGAGCCATCGATGCGAAGGCCGAAGAATTCAAAGACGTGGTGAAGATTGGCCGCACGCATCTGCAGGACGCCACTCCATTAACCGTCGGACAGGAAATGTCCGGTTGGTCCAGCCTGCTCGAACGCGACATCGTCCGGATGAACGCCACGCTGCCCGGGCTTTACGATCTGGCGATTGGCGGCACAGCGGTGGGTACCGGTTTGAACTCGCCACCGGAATTCGGTGAACGGGCGGCGAAAAAGATTGCCGAGCTGACCGGGCTGCCTTTCAAATCGCATCCCAACAAGTTCGCGGCGCTATCGGCTCACGATGAAATTGTTTTTTGTAGCGGCGGCTTGAAAACCTTAGCAGCCTCCCTGATGAAGATCGCCAACGACATTCGCTGGCTGGCTTCCGGACCGCGCTGTGGTCTGGGCGAACTGATCATTCCTGAGAACGAACCCGGTTCATCGATCATGCCCGGCAAAGTTAATCCGACTCAAAGCGAAGCGATGACCATGATCGCGGTACAGGTGATGGGCAACGACGCGGCCGTTGGTTTCGCCGGCTCACAGGGCAACTTTGAATTGAACGTTTTCAAGCCGGTGATGATTCACAATCTGCTGCACTCGATTCGTCTGCTGCACGATGCGAGTCACGGCTTTGTCGAATACTGCATCGCCGGCATGACGATCAATCGCGAACAGATAGACGAGTATCTGCGCGACTCTTTGATGCTGGTCACTGCTTTGAATCCGCATATCGGCTATGACAACTCAGCGAAGATTGCCAAGCACGCGCATAAGGAAGGAATTAGCTTGCGTGAGTCCGCGATCGCACTCGGTCTCTTGACCGGCGAAAAATTCGATGAATTGGTCAAGCCGGAAGAGATGACGCATCCTTGATTAATTTCATCCGCAGATTACACAGATAAGCGTCAAACCAATTCAGCGTATGTGCGAATGACTTTGCTGTGCGGTGGGAAGCATAGCTCGACACCGCTTTGATTCATTTGATCCAAAGCGCCGTCGCCGCTTCGCTCTGCCGGCGCACTCCAAAAATTCGGCTTCGCAATCTCCGTGCTGAGTTTTTCTAATCTGTGAAATCTGCGTAATCTGCGGATCAAACTGTCTAGCATGAATAACTCCAACCTCGTCGCAATCGGTCTTCGCGCCAAGACCGCACGTGCCATCGCAGTCGTCCTGGGTGGGCCGAGCAATTCCCCACTTGTCTTCAAGAAACTTGAGATTGCTCTGGCTGATCCGAAGGTCCCCGCTACGGCCCAGCCATATCACGAAGTGATGGAACTGCCCTGGGAAGAGAGTCAGCAAGCCGTGCGGAAATCCGCGCGCGCGATCGAGGCCATCGCCCGCAAAGCTCTGGCGCGTTTGATTAAAGAACTTCGGTCCGCCGGAATGGAAGTGTCGGGAGTGGGAATCGTCGGCGCCAAAGACAAGGATCTCGATCGGATCGGCAACTTTCACATTCGGGCCCATGCCGCCGAGGGAGTATTGTTTCGTCGCGTGCTGGATCTCGCGGCGGACGCGAACGGAATAAAGCGACGAACATTTCCCGATCGAGAATTTGCAGAGCTGGTTGCGATTGAACTAAGCCCCGGGATCAAGCAAAAGCTAAACGACCTGGGCCGGACACTGCCGCCTCCATGGCGAACGGACGAGAAGCAAGCTGCCACTGCTGCGTGGCTGGTGCTTCATGATCGCCGAAAATAGTTTGCATGGCTTGCGCCGAAGACACGTAGCTCGTGTTTGATTCGTGTGACCTAGACGTTTCGGCTAACAAAGCATCAACGATCCACAAATCACACGAACCTGCGCGAATGAGCTTGAGTGCACCACCCTCCTGTTGAGTTTGTCTAATCTGTGAAATCTGCGTAATCTGCGGACTCTGTGCCTGACCCAAACGAAAAAGTTCAAGAGAACGTCGACGGCGGTTTCTATGTTGATTCAACCTGCATCGATTGTGATGTCTGCCGCGAAACTGCACCCTGTAATTTCGCCCGCTCTTTCAAGAACGCCTATTCTTACGTCAGCAAGCAGCCCGAAAACGAAATTGAGCTCGCCGCTTGCGAAGAAGCGCTGGCCTGCTGTCCGGTCGAAGCGATTGGGAACGACGGGTGAGTCGGCCCTTCGACTCAAAGATCAGTGAGAGCCTCTCATTAGCGCCTCGCTTCAGCGAAGTGATCATCGCAACCTATTTCAACGGGAAACCGCTTAAGCGGTTTCGAGCTGAGAAACACCACGTGTTCACCTGGCTGAAGCCAGGTGCTAATGATGGCAAGCTCATCTTTAAGAACACCGCTCCTCCCGAATCACTTGCGTCATGGGTGAAATCACCCAGCAGGCGTTTGCCACTTCGCCTGACATTCGCTCACGAAACCTTTATAATTCAGCCATCGATTTTCCCCTGAAACTTTCTTAGTGATTTCTGAACGGAGCTGTCCCTATGTCCGGCGAATCGCTCGAGCGTTACTTTCGTTTGGTCCAGGGCGCGCGTGACAAGCGGCCTTCGGGACGTTTGTGGTGCCCGGCGGCCGATGTCTATCGCACGGACAACGGCTGGATCGTGAAGGTTGACCTCGCGGGCATTCGCCCCGGGGATATTGAGATCACGCTCGACGGCCGGGTGCTGCGCATCAGCGGGTTGCGCCGCGATCGTACTTGCGGCGAAGGCGTCTCGCATTATCAACTCGAGATCACCTATAGCCGGTTTGAAAAAATGATTCAGTTTCCCCGTTCGATCGAGCATGCCACCATCGAACGCGACTACAATGACGGCCTCTTAACCCTGCGATTGCATGAGGAAGAAGAAGCGGGAAGCAAAGGCCGCGCCCGCGCTGCCAGTGAGTGATCTGTGCAGCTACTTATTATTGACCGAGCTTTATCTCTAAAACCATGGCCGAAGCAGAAATAATTTCCGACAAGAAAGCCGCACCGCAACCGTCAGCCAAACGTGAAGGCGTGCCGTTCGAGATTCCCGTCCTGCCGCTGCAGAACACCACGCTGTTTCCTGAGACTATGGTGCCGCTGGCGGTCGGCCGGGACGCCTCGATAGCCGCGGTCGAAGCCGCTCTTTCCAGCGAAGAAAAATTGTTGGCGTGCATCAGTGTGCGTCCGGATAAGACGGCGGACGGCGACTCGAAGCCCGAGGATCTCTATGAAGTCGGCAGCCTCGTAATGATCAAACGGATGGAGCGGGTCGAAGACACGCTCCACCTGATCGTCCAGGGCGCCGATCGAATCCGTGTGCTGGAGTGGGTGCAGCGCGAGCCTTTCCTGCGCGCGCGCGTGCAGATTCTTCCCGAGCTGACAGTAAAGAACAATGATGAAGTCGAGGCAGCCAAGCGCAATGTGCAGCAGTTGATTCAACAGGCGCTGGCTTACCTGCCACAGGTGCCGCCGGAAGTCCGGATGGTCGTGCTCAGCGCGGACGATCCCGTCCGGCTCGCATACTTCCTCGGCTCGATCCTCAGTCTGGGCGTTGATAAAGAGCAGCAGATGCTCGAAGCCAACACGGTCGACGAGCTGATGCACCTGGCTCACGATTTTCTCGCGCACGAAGTCGAGATCATTCGCCTGCGTTCCAAGATTGCCAGCGAAGCCCAGACCGAAATGGACAAGGCGCAACGCGATTACGTGCTGCGCCAGCAAATGAAGGCGATCCAGAAAGAGCTGGGCGACGACGAGGGCGGGGAGCAGGCCGAAGCGGCGCAATTGCGCGAGCGGCTGGCGAAAGCCGATCTGCCCGACGACGTTCGCAAAGAAGCAGAACGCGAGCTCAGCCGAATGGAGAAACTGCCGGCAATGGCGCCGGATTATCACGTCATTCGCACTTACCTCGATTTCATTCTCGAGTTGCCGTGGAAAACTTCTTCCGAAGATCGACTTGATTTGAATGAAGCACAGAAGGTCCTGGACGAAGATCACTATGACATTCAGGACGTCAAAGAACGCATCCTGGAATTCCTGGCGGTGATCAAGCTGCGGCCCGACGCGAAGAGTCCGATTCTTTGCTTTATCGGACCTCCGGGCGTAGGCAAGACCTCGCTTGGCCGTTCCATTGCCCGCGCGATGGGCCGCCACTTTGAGCGTTTGAGTCTGGGCGGCGTCCGCGACGAAGCGGAGTTGCGCGGCCATCGCCGCACGTACGTCGGCGCAATGCCCGGGCGCATTATTCAATCGATCCGGCGGGCCGGAGTGAATAACCCGGTGATGATGCTCGACGAGATCGACAAACTGGGCAACGATTATCGCGGCGATCCGGCGTCGGCGCTTTTGGAAATTCTAGATCCCGAACAGAACAATACTTTTACGGATCACTATCTGGATCTGCCGTTCGATCTTTCGAAGGCTTTCTTTATCGCGACTGCGAATCAGATTGGACCGATTCCGCCGCCCCTGCGCGATCGCATGGAAGTGATCCAACTGGTCGGTTACAGCGATCGAGAGAAGCTGCAAATCGCCCGCCGTTATCTTGTGCCGCGCCAGGTGCGCGAGAACGGATTGACGCCAGAGCAATTTGAAATCACCGACGACGCCATCAGTCTGATTGCCACGCGTTACACGCGCGAGGCCGGCGTGCGCCAGCTCGAACGGACCATCGGCCGCCTGGGGCGCAAAGTAGCTTTGAGGATCGCCCAGGGACAAACCGAAAAAATCACGGTCGACGCCGGAGATATTCCGGATTTTCTCGGCGCGCCGCGATTCTATCCCGAAGAAGCACGCAAGGAATTACCGGCCGGCGTGGCGACGGGCATGGCCTGGACCGAAATGGGCGGCGAGATCCTTTTCATTGAAGCGTCGCTCTTGCCGGGCGGCAGTGGCTTGACGATCACGGGACAGCTCGGCGAAGTAATGCAAGAGTCGGCGCGCGCGGCGCGTTCGTATCTCTGGTCGCATGCGGAAGAGTTTGGCATCGGCCCGGAAATGTTCAAGGGCTACGGGGTGCATATGCACGTTCCGGCCGGCGCTATTCCGAAGGATGGACCCAGCGCGGGCGTGACCATCACCGCCGCGCTCGCCTCGCTTTACACCGGCCGCCGCGTGCGGCCCGACACCTCTATGACTGGCGAGATCACGCTCTCTGGCCTGGTGTTTCCCGTCGGCGGAATCAAGGAAAAAGTTTTGGCCGCGCATCGGGCCGGGATTCATCGCATCATCCTGCCGGCGCGCAACGAAGCCGATCTGAAAGACATTCCCGAAGACGTCCGCCGCGAGTTGCAGATCGTTCCGGTCACGCGCATCAACGAAGTCGTCGACGCCGCGCTGGAGAAGCTGGTCGCCAACCCACCACCGCCGCTGCCGGTTACGACCGGCGTGAGAGACCGGCAAGATCAAGACTCCGAACCGCTGATTGCGAAAGAGCGATAGGAGTGATAATGGCACAGACTTTAGTCTGGGATCGCTTCGTTGGAAAGTAATCACAGACTGAAGTCTGTGCTACTTTTTTGGAACTCTTCCTTCGTTCGCGGGTTACACCTAACAGGTTCTTCTCTCCCGTGCTTTCCCCGGTTCTTCTGACTTAAGACAAAACGAAAGGATCGATCTATGGGCTCGACTCGCTCATTACTTCTCTCATCCTTAGTCATTGCTGCGTGTCTTGGTTCGGCCGGTGCACAGCGGCGCTGGGAACGGATACCGCCGCCGCGCGACCCGCAGTTCTATGTCCCGCGCAACAAGCTCGAAGATTTCGAAGGCCGCATGGAAACCATCCTGATCAAGGGACGCACCTATGTGGCGACGTTGCGGGCGCAGAATGGCTATGCCCGCGTCGAGGCGACTGAGATTCGCGACACCGGCAACTCGACTCGGGTTACCGGAGTTGTGATCACGATCGTTGCCGACGGCGGACCGCCGGGCGAAATTCGCTCGTTGATCGACTATGAAGAGATCGATGCACTGATCAAGGCGTTCGATACGATCGCCAAATCCGACGACTCGATTACCAGGCTCACACATTTCGAAGCCCGCTATCGCACCAAAGGCGACTTTGAGATCCTGGTCTTCAAGCAAGTCACCGGTGGCGCGGCGGCGGCGGTCGAGGGGGGCTTCTTCGATCGATCGCGGCTGTTGATGACGCTGGATGATTTTACGAAGCTGCGTTGGATGGTCGCGCAAGCCAAGGAAAGACTCGACGAGATTAAGTAGGCAAGGCGCGCAATGAGGTGAGTACTAAGATCGTTGTCGTTCGGAAAGTTTGATGATCAGATCAGCGATCTCTTCCAGCGGCTGCCGGCTGGTATCGATGGAAAGATGATAGTTTCGCGCACAGCTCCAATCGTGGTCGGTCATCTCGTTAAAATAAGTCTCCCGGGTCCGATCTGATTCGGCAATCAGCTCGCGCGCCTGCTCTTCAGTTAAATCCGGATACACGCTCATCACTCGCCGGGCGCGAAAACTTTTTGGTGCATGACAGAAAGTCGTGAACATGCCGCGATGTCGTGGCAGCAGGAAAACACCCGCCCAGCCTACCACCACGCAGTCGTGCTTGCCGGCGATTCGTTTCATGATTTCCTTCTGCTTCTCAAAGAGTTCGCGGTCGGAAAACGTTCGCAGCGGCGGCGGGTTGTAATGCGAGTCGGCCGCGCCAAACGACAAGCCGCCCAGAATTCTTTCCCAGAATGACGAGATGCGCTCTGAGTGCGCGGCCACCGTCTCTTCATCACAGCCAAACTCTTCGGCGGCCAGGTGCAGCACTTCGCGATCGACGTACTTGAGCCCCAGACGCGTGGCAATCAACTGGCCGATGTACGAACCGCCGGTGCCCATCTGCCGCGAAATCGTAATAGTTGTTCGAACCATGACTTTTTGGTGGTACAGACTTCAGTCTAATGATTCAGTTGTCAGTTATCACAGACTGAAGTCTATGCCATTAATAACGATGCGAAGGCAAGCCGACGTGTATGTGCGGCCCCGTTGCCACGCCAGGAATCGCGCCGCGAAAAGCCGAGAACGGAATTCCATTGGCGCGGAGAAATTCCAAAAGTGCCTGGCCTTCGGGCCCATCCGGATTCAGCGAGATGTCCATCGCGTTACGATGATCGAGATGCCACTGGTTATGAATCGCGCCCTGTCCGAATACGGCGATGGGCAAAGGCCGTTTGAATGTCTGTTGAAAGAAAGTCTCGATCCGGCCGGCCTGCGAAAGCACCCAGGGGCCCGCACCATTATAACGGATGAACGAACTGGTTTTGATCAGGCCGCCTCTCGGCGTGGGGCCGAGCTTCGCGATCTGCTTCTCGGCTTCGACCTCGAGCAGCACCTGGGCAATCTGCGTGTCGGCGGTGGCGATCTGTTGTTGGACTCCAAGAATTTTCAGGTTCGCGTCGGCCAGCGCACGTTCGCTTTGATCGAGATCGCGTTGAGAGAGCAGCCCGTCAGCAACCAGCTTTTTCGACTGGTTCCGGTGCTCCTCAGTTTTGCGCGCGCTCGCCTGATACAGAGCCAAAAGCTTTTCCAGACTCGCCTTGTATTCTTTAGTGCTCTTAACGTAACTGTGGCGGAGTCTCGATAGCTCATTGTCATTCTGAGCCGGCACAGTTTTGGGTTTGGCAGCGGGCTTTGCCGCTTTCTTCTGGGCGTAAACGCCGCCGGCCAGGATCATCGAGATCATCATCGCTAAGAAAGTCCGTCCACCGAACGACATTCCCTGAGACGCGCTCATCGACAAAAACGGATGCTCCTTCTCCAACTAAATTATTAGCGTCGTTAATGCGCTAGTGCCCTTAGTGCATCGCGACGCTGCCGGGCTTTGCCCTCACCTGCTTGAACAAGAGCGTGGCCGGAATGCACAACAAACACAGAAACGCGAGCAGGCGAAAGACGTCGATATACGATAGTAACATCGCCTGTCGCACGACGGTTCCATACAGTCCGGCATAAGCCTGCTGCCCGGCCACGGCCGAACCGCCACGCGCGGCGAACGCCTCGGTCATTTGTTTTAAGCGCTCCTGATAAGCCGGATCGTAAGGCGTTAGATGTGAAACCATGGCCGCCTGATGAACCTGCGCGCCACGGGCCAGCAAGGTTGTGACGGTGGCGATGCCTATACTGCCGCCGGAGTTTCGCATTAGATTGAAGACGCCCGAGGCGTTGCCCATCTGCTCGTTACTCAAAGTGCCCAGGGCCATCGTCGTTAAAGGAACGAAGATGAATCCCATCGCAAATCCACTCGTGATGCTGGGCCAGACAATACTGCTAATCGATATCTCCAAATTGATGTTGCCGAACTGATAAGTTGAATAGCCGAGCACCGCGAACCCAAACATGATGAGGTAACGGCTATTGACCTTGCCGATGAGGCGGCCCACGATCAGCATCGAGACGATCGCGCCGAAGCCTCTGGGGCTGACCGCCATGCCGCTGGACACTGCCGGATAGCCTAATAGCGTCTGCAGAAACAAGGGCAAGAGCGCAATGGTGCCGTAGAGTACAATGCCCATCACGACCATTAGCGAAGTGCCGACCGCGAAGTTGCGATTGACCAGCACCCGCAAGTCGACAATCGGGTCGTTCGATCTCAACTCCCAAATGACGAACGAAATTGCCGTGACGACGGAAAAAATCGTTACCCAGGTAATGAACGACGACGCAAACCATTCTGCTTCCTGCCCTTTGTCCAGAACCAACTGCACTGCTCCCAAAGCCAGGGCCATCAATCCAAAGCCGATGTAGTCAATGCGGCCGGGTCTTTGATTCTTGATGTAAGGCGGATCTTCTATGAAAGTTCGCGCCATGAAGATCGCGAGAATTCCGATGGGAATGTTGATGTAAAAAATCCAGCGCCATGAATAGTTATCTGTGATCCATCCGCCGAGTGTAGGGCCGATGATCGGCGCGACCACTACCCCCAAACCGAACACAGCCATTGCCGAGCCACGTTTCTCAACGGGGAAACTTTCCATCAACACCGCTTGAGCAATCGGTTGCAGGGCGCCACCGCCCGCGCCCTGGGCGATGCGCGCGACGATCAGCATTCCCAAACTGGCGGCGGCCCCACACATTATCGACGACAGGGTGAAGATCGCGATACAAACAATCAGGAATCTCTTGCGCCCGAAATACCGACCCAGCCAGTTCGCGGCGGGCAGGATTATCGCGTTCGATACCAGGTAGCTGGTCAGGACCCAGGTTGCTTCTTCGGGCGTCGCGGAAAGGTTTCCGGCAATGTGTGGCAGCGCGACGTTGGCCACTGAAGTGTCGAGCACTTCCATGAAAGTAGCCAGCATTACCGCTGCCGCAATCAGCCAGGGATTGAAGCTGGGCGTCCACTCGCGAGCCGCTGAGGTAGCTCGGCTCGCCGCAGGTTTTATTCTTTCAGCAATCGCGCTCATCGGATCTTAATGTGGAGTGCGCCGGCAGAGCGAAGCGGCGACGGCGCTTTGGATTAGTTCCCGATCATGGCATCACTAGATCCAAAGCGGTGTCGCGCTCCGCTTGCCACCGCACTCCAAAGTCACTTCACCTTAACTTCCGGCACGACCGACATGCCCGGCGCCAGCACGTGCTGTGGTTCGATCTGGTTTGGTTCAAAGACAATTTTGACGGGCACGCGTTGCACGACTTTCACGTAGCTGCCGGTCGCGTTCTCGGGCGGAATCAAACTGAAGCGCGCACCGGTCCCGGCTTGTATGCTGTCGACATGTCCCTTAAAAACTTTGTCGGGATAGGCATCGATCGTAATGTCGACCGGCTCACCCGGACGCAGTTGCCCGATCTGGCTTTCCTTGAAATTCGCGGTCACCCACACATCGCCGGGAACCACCGCCATCAGTGGTTGGCCGATCTGGACCAGCGCGCCGACCTCGATCGATTTGCGCGCGATCCGTCCGGATTCCGGCGCGTAAATCTTGGTGTAAGAAAGTTCCAACTCCGCCAGATCGACCGCGGCCTGTAGCTGTTCGAGGGTTGCGCCGGCCGCGGTGGCCTGGGCCTGGCTGACTGCGACCTGTTGCGGAGCAGTGTTGGCTTGCGCGAGTTTGCCTACGGCTTCGTTCACTTGTGCCTGCGCGCCACCCACCTGGGTTTGAGCACGCTGAGCATTTTGCGCCGCCGCGGAAGTAGCCGCCCGAGCGGCGTTGACCTGCGCCTCTGCGGCGGCAACTCTCTCTCTCGCCGCGTCCACCTGGGCGTTGGCCGTGCGCGCAGTCGCGATCGCCTGGTCCAGACGCTGATGCGAAATCTCGTCCTTCTCAAAAAGCATTTGATAACGCTGCACGTCCGCACTGGCCCGCTGTGCTTCAGCCACTGCTGCCGACACCTGCGCTTGCGCCTGCTGGACGTTCGCTGCGGCGGCCCCGACTCCCGCCGACGCCTCAGTCGTGCGACTGCGCTCAGACGCCGCGCCGGCCCGCGCGCCGGCCACAGCGGAACGCGCTTGCTGCACGCCGGCCGCCGCTTGCTGCACATTGGCGCGCCCCACGGCCCGCGTCAGAGTCACCTGGGTTTGTGCTTGTTTCTGTTGCGCGCGACCGGCGTCGAGCGCCGCTTTCGCCTGAACAACTTTTGCTTCGTAATCGCGCGGATCGATCTCGGCCACGAGGTCGCCGGCCTTTACGTTCTGGTTGTCGGTTACGTAAACTTTGGCGATATAGCCCGAGGCCTTGGGACTTACCTGAATGATATGGCCGTCGATGAAAGCATCGTCGGTTGTTTCATGCGAGCGCGCATAGAGCCAATAGCGCACACCTATGACAGCCGCGATCAGAAGCACCACAGCAGCGCCTATCAAGAACCCCGGGCGTTTGTAAACTGGACGCTTGCGGGCATGTTCATGCGCCCCGCCGTTAACCGGCTCGCCGTATTCATCGACGAGCTCGTCATTCTCGCGAGCGGATTCTGGATCGTGTTCGGTGGGCGCCGGCGCCTCGTCGTCGACGGGCCGCTTTGATGGATTGTTAAGTTCGTCCGAGTTCGCCATATCAGTTTGTCTGGAGACGGGCCATCGCCCGTGATTCTGTTCTTCCTACCAACGAAAGGTCTGCGATCTTCCCAGCGCCGCCGCCAAATTCAATCGCGCCCCGTTGTAAGCTGCGAGCGCTGTGACTTGATCCAGACGCGCGTTGGCGAGGGCGGTTTGGGCACTCACAACTTCGAGGTTATCGCCAACGCCGGCCCGAAAACGATCGCGAGCCATCTCTAATTCGCGTTCAGCCAGGGTCACCGTGAGGTCCGCCGCGCGCACCGTCTCAGCCGTGGTGCGCAAGCCGGCAAAAGCCAGACGCACGTCCTCTTCAACCTGACCACGGATGCTCGCGAGCTGCAGCTCCGCTTCACTCGCACGGCTGTTGGCAACCTGTATCCGGCCGCGCGTTAAACCCCCATTGAAAATTGGCACGTTCAATTGAATTGCCGCGCGGCGCGTGGGCAAATCCGTATTCGTGGGCGTGATCCCACTGACGCCATAGTCGCCCATGAATTCCAGCGACGGCAGTTGCTCTGCCCGCGCGGCTCGTCTCTGGTAAGTAGCTTCGGTCAACTGCGCCTGGGCGACGCGGACTTCGGGGCGAGTGTCTTCGGCCTGGGCAACCGCGGTTTCAATTTCCGGCAAAATCGAAGGCACAAAACGCAACGGATCGGTAAGCGTGAGCGGACTCCCTAGCCGCAATCCAACTATGCGCTGAAGCTGCAAGCGCCCCTCTTCCGAATCTGTCTGCGCTCGCGACAGGCGGACCTGTTCCTGCGCCAGCCGCGTCTCTGCGCGGGTCACGTCCACGCCGGTAGCAATACCAGCATCGCGCTGGTCCTGCGCCAGCTTGAACAAAGTTTGCGCCAGCGTCACGTTTGCCTGCGCTGCCGAGACGGCGCGGTCGGACCGCATCGTCTCGAGATAAGCAAGGGCGGTGGCGGTCGCGACTTGTTCGCGAGCCAGGTCTTCTTCCATCTCGGCAACGCGCACGCCCGCGCGGCCGGCCTGGAAAGTTCTCAGCGCGCTTAAACTGAAAATCGTCTGCTCCAGCCGCACCCGCGCGTCAAAGTTTTTAAAAGGTCCGATGAAGGTTGAGGTGAACCCGGGAAATCTTCCCGGAGTGAAACCTAGCGCGGCGAGATTCTCGGTGACGCTGGCCTGATAAGCAGCGCCATAGATATTCGGCAGCAAACCCGCGCGCGCTTCCTTCTCAAATCCGCGCGCTTCGTTGCGTCGCTCTTTGGCCAGCAAGGTCGCGAGATTGTTTTCCATTGCGAGCCTGATGGCGTCTTCGAGACTCAACGCGGACGGTCCCGCCACCACTTTGGCCGCGCCCGGCACTTGCTGTGGATTCGTAATCGGCGTCGCCGGGACCGTTCGTTGCGATGACGGCCCGCCCATTTGACCTGGCTGCGTACCTGTTGGCAATTGTCTTTGGCTCGGCTGACTCTGGCCCGGTTGGATGGTTTGACCTTGGGTCATTTGAGCCAATGACAAAGCCAATAAGAAGCCAGCCCCAATGGCGCTATTCGACGATCTAAGCGGGCGAATAAGAAGCGCGCCGAACACCCGCGGACACTTTGACAAAGACGCAAACCCCCAAAGGATCAAAACGTTCGTTCCTCTCAACCAGCTTGTTAATTAGATCTACGTTTCGCGAGACTGTACCTGTTTCGTGTCAAAAGTCTCGCGTAAGTGCAACGTAACAGGTCAGCCGAACGGCTTTTGTTCCTCAGTAGCAACAGGAAGGCCAAACCTGCGTTCGACAATAATCCATCACTGAAGCTGGAAACGATAAAGGCTCCGCGGTTCGCGATCAACTCGGCGGACGACTTCATCAACCCACCGGAGCCGGGTTTGATGGAACGAGAGATTAAGCGCGTGAGGCGCGACCGCTACATTCTGCTGCCCATCACCGATCAAACCCCCGGCCACGGCACCCACACGCTGCCGGCTATCTGGCAAGGGCATTTGAAAGAGTTGTTGGAGGAGACGAATCGCTCGCCCAAAAAGTGAGTCCACGTGCGGAGCGCGGACATCCTGTCCGCCAGCGCGCGCAGCTCGCTCCGACTTCACTTGAAAAGATCCTTTTCGTAAGTTCGCGCTACGCGCTCAGGCGGACAGGGATGTCCGCGCTCCGCCAGATCCTCACAACTCGTCAAACATTACTTCATCGACATAGCACCAGCCCCACTCTTCGCCGGGTTGGAATGACTTGATGATTGGGTGACCCGTGGCGTGAAAATGCTTCGTGGCATGTTTGTTCGGGGAAGAGTCGCAGCAGCCTACGTGGCCGCAGGTCATGCACAGTCGCAGGTGAACCCACGCGGCGCCGATGCGCAAACAGTCATCACAGCCGTCGGCGCTGGGGGTAACCTCTTTGATCTGATCGAGATGAGTACAAACGTCGGTCATATGAACCTCCTGATTGGATTTGGCGATGCTCGCAGAAAATAGCCCCGTATTAAATTCAAACCAATAATCTCATTAGCACCGCCGCTTTAGCGCGGTGAATCCATTGCCCGAACCCAACCGGAAACCGTTTGAAACGGTTTCCCTTTCAACGCAATCAGTGATCACCGGGCTAAAGCCGCGGTGCTAATAACAAAGGCGGCTCTGAGTTCAGACTGATCAGCAACGCACTAGCTAGCACACTCACTTATCAGGCTTCTTCAAAATAGCGTTCAGATTCATCTTGCCATGAAACGATGGCGCGCGGTGCATCAGTTTTTTGCTCAAGTCGGTGCTGAGCAGCGACTGCATCGCGAACCTCATGCTCGGATTGCGATTCAAAAGCCGGCTGATCGCATCCTTCGGCCACGCTATGTAGCGCGTCGGCATAAGGGCGCGCACGGTGGCGCTCGCCTCGCCGCCGGAAATGAAACTGACTTCACCGATGAAGTTACCGTCTTTCAGTTTGGCCACTTCTTTTCCATTAGTCTCGACGCCAACGAGTCCGTTGTAAATCAGCATCACGGCGTTGATGGGCTGCTTTTCAACCGCCAGGATCTCGCCCTGCTTGGCTTCCAGCCATTGGCCCACTCGCATCAGCTTCATGAATTCAAAGGGAGCAAAGTTCTTGAAAAGAGTTTCGTGCAGTTCCTTCTCTTCGTCCGTGAAGTTTACGCCGGCGCGTTCTTTGATAATGATCGCAATCTGCACGATGTTGATGATGGCAAAGAGTATGTTCCAGTAGATCACGCTCCACAGTGGCGTGGCCGGCACAAAATAATTGAAAGCCATACCGGCAAAGCAAGACAAGATGGTCAGCAACCGAAGCCACAGTATGTCCTTCAAGAGATAGGCCGCCATGGTCAGGATGGACGCGAGGTGTCCCGCCAGGTGTCCCACTAATACGTTATATTCCACCGGCAAATCCTCCGCGGGTACACACGGTAAAGTGCGACTCGCCGTTTAGGTTACTTTCCACAAAAGCAAAATGCATTGTTGCCTCTGCCAGAGGAATCGTGCAAGGACTAAGGTGGCACAGACTCTCAGTCTTTGACGAGCCGCGTAGTGGCAAGAGATCTGTAGCCCATGGCGTAAGCCATGGGATCGGCGATCCCGAATTCGACCGAGCCCCAGAGGGCGAAACACTTGCCGCGACGATCGTTTAGTTTCGCCGCTCCGCGGCTATCTTGTTGGCTCCGACCCTATACCCACGGCTGACGCCGTGGGCTACGATCTCTTGCCGCTCCGCGGCTTGGTTAATGCCTTTTGAAAAACCCGCGCTATTAGGCCTTCCTGAAGTCTGTGGCACAAGATCAAAACTCTTCTCAGACGATGGGTTGTAGTTTAGTATGTCTCGTGCCGGCCGAAAGATTCCATCAAGTACACCACGATTGAACTGAAGAATGAACTATCGAGTCACAATCCGCCTACTGTTCGTCACCTTGTGCGCAGCTCTCGGAGTGTTACTTGTCACCAGCGCGATCGAACCTCAGCCGAGTTACGCTCAAACTCCAGCCAAACGATGTGACATCCGATTCCCACTCCCAAACCCCAGCGACATCGGCGCCAGGAAGTTTGAGAAGCTACTCTACGCGTTCATCGACCAGGGATGTTATCGCGGTTGGGTTGCGGACTCACAAATTCGTAATACGGGACCGTTTATCAACGGTACTTCTTTCGGCACTCATAACGCAGTGAAGATCTTTTACTCGCCGGAAGTTTGGGACTGGCTTAAATACAAGGACCGCCACGGCGAGATTCCCGATGGCGCCGTGATCGTCAAGGAGATGTTCCCTTCGCCAGCCAAACAAGGCTCGAAGCTAAGCGCCTGGACCATCATGGTGAAGGACAAGAAAGGCTCGTACGATGGCTGGTACTGGTCCTTTCACGCGCCCGGCTATGCACCTGACAATCCGGATATCGACTATCCGGATTCCGGCTTCGGCCTCTACTGTCTTCGCTGTCATGCCGCCGCCGAAAAGGAATCAACCTTCAGCGCACTCAAGAACGTGGAAGGCGACCCGATCTCTTTTTTCATCTCGGCGCCCACGATGCAGCCACTTCCGCCCGCCACCAAAGACGAACATCAGCAGGTCGCCAGCACCAAGGAGATCAGAGGAGGCCCATTCGGGACGGCGCGAAAAACTCCCGACCCGAACTTTCTGAATCTCTTCAAGGGTCTTCCGCTAGTGACACTGCCGAAGGTGAAGCACTTTCCCGGTGAGTCACTCGATCATGTTGTAGCCGGCCACTCGGGGCCCGCGGGATTTCTCACCTCGAGCCAATGCATCGGTTGTCATTCCGCCTCCAAGGAAAACATGGCGTTTTCATTTGCAGCCGGGCCGCAGCCGCCCATCAACCTTTCCCCCTATACGGAATGGCGGGCTTCGATGATGGGATTGGCCGGGCGCGATCCAATCTTTCACGCGCAACTGGAATCTGAAAAGACGATGCGCCCGTCGCAGGCAGGATTTCTCGATAACACCTGCTATCGATGCCACGGCGTGATGGGCCAGCGGCAGATCGAGTCGGACAAGCAGCGGCCGTTCGAACACAGCATGGTCTATGCACTACCCGGTGACACCGACGCTGAGTACGGCGCGTTGGCTCGCGACGGCGTCTCATGCGCCGTTTGTCACCGGATATCAAAAGAGGGGCTGGGAACGCCGGCGACTTTCACGGGCAAGTTCAAAGTGGATCCGCCGAATGTGGTTAACGGTCCCTACGATCAGTTGATCACGGTGCCCATGAAAAACGCGACGGGCATTACTGCCGCTTTCGGCGCGCACATTAAGTCAGCCGCGCTGTGCGGCAGTTGCCACACGGTGATCCTCCCTGTCTTTGACAACAAAGGCCGCCCAGTCCTGGACCCGAACGGCAAGCCGAAAGAGTTTCACGAGCAGATGACTTATCCTGAATGGCAGAACAGCGTCTACCAAAACGAGCGCGCGCCGATCAGACAGGAAGCCGTTCGCACCTGCCAGGATTGCCACATGCAGAAAACGTTTCTTGGTCAGCAGCTCATTTTTCGCGTGGCCAACATTGAAGACGTTAACTATCCCTACGCGGATTATCGTCTCCCCGACAAAGACATCACGGTGCGCGTGCGCGACCAATACTCGCGGCACACTCTGACCGGAATCAACCAGTTCGGCCTGATGTTTTTTGAGCAGTTCCCGGACATCCTGGGAATACGAACAGCAGATTACATGTACGGTGAAGCGGTCCCGGGTCTGCTAACGGCGCAAAGCTCGGGTTACGATCTGGCGCGGAGAGAAACGGCGGCGATCGAGGTGACCTCACTAACCAAAAGTGCGGCATCGCTCGAGGCCGCTGTTTCGGTTCAGAACCTGGCTGGACACGGTTTTCCTTCCGGTGTCGGATTTCGCCGCGCCTTCCTGACTTTTGAAGTCCTGGATGCGGCAGGCAAAGTCATCTGGGCCTCAGGCCTTACTAACAGCGTCGGCGCGATCGTCAGAGGTTTGACCGAGGAGGTCCTCCCAACTGAGTTCTTTTACGACGAGGCAAAACGGAAACAGGTTTTTCAGCCGCACTACGAAGTTATCAGCGACGAGGGCCAGGTACAGATTTATGAAGAAGTGATCGCTGATCCACAGGGAAAGATCACGACGAGTTTCGTGGGTCTGGATCAGGTGCTGAAAAATAATCGTCTGTTGCCGAAAGGCTGGCGCGCCGACGGGCCCTTCGGTGAATTCACCCGGCCGCACGGCGACGCCGAACGCGATCCGGAATACATTAAAAAGTCAGGTGCGACCGGCGCTGATCGAATCATCTATCGCATTCCGCTCGACGAACGCATCCGCACCGCTGTGTCCGTGCGCGTCACGCTGAACTACCAGTCGATTCCGCCGTCTTATCTCAAGGACCGCTTCACGATCTCAAAAGGAGTCGAGACCCAAAGGCTGGCCTATCTCGCCAGTCATCTTAACGTGGAGAAAACTCCGATAGATGGTTGGAAGCTGCCGATTGTTTCGGCGGCGAAGCGACTGGGCGATAAGTGAGGCAGTGGATAGTCGCTTGATCCAGGATCTCTTCACGCCGAAGGCGTGACATTTAATAGCCGGGGGGCAACGCCCCCGGGTTACACCAACTATCAATTCCGACCCTGGAAGGGTCGAACCTCTCTGATTCATGATGTGACCCCTTCAGGGTCAAGAGCAATTTTTGCGACGGTTCCCGGGGGCGTTGCCCCCGGCTATTACATCGGACGCCTTCAGCGTCCTAACCACCGGCTCACGCCGGAGGTAGCGACCGCGTTCCGCTGTAGCGCAAATTGTTAATTTGCGAATAAGCGCAAGTTAACAACTTGCGCTACAGCAGAGATCGAATCCACCCACCATCGACGGGAATTGAGGTCCCGGTGATGTAGCTGGCGCGTTCCGATACCAGGAAAGCGGCCAGCGCCGCGAACTCACGCGGTTCGCCCAGGCGACGCATCGGAATTTCTTTCTCCCAGCGCGCGACGAATTCCGCCGGAGTGATTCCTTCTTTGTCAGACATCATCTTCGCCAACTCTTCAACGCGCTCAGTGCGGGTATAGCCAGGCATGATGTTGTTGACCGTGATTCCGAAGGTCGCGACTTCATTGGCGAGAGTGCGCGCGAATCCCGTAACCGCCGCGCGCAAACTATTCGAGAGGATCAAATTATCGATCGGCTGCTTGACCGCGATCGATGTGATATTCAGGATGCGTCCCCAGCGACGCTCTTTCATTCCCGGCAAAACGTGACGCGCCAGCCCGATAGCGCTGAACAGCGTCAGACGAGTCGCGGCTTCCCAGGCATCGGCGTTAAAACTGTCGAATGGACCGGCTGGCGGCCCGCCGCCGTTGGTTACCAGAATGTCGATGCGTCCAAATCGCTCGACAGCGGATTGCACCAGGCGCGCTACTTCGTCGGCCCGGGAAACGTCGCACGGCAAGGCGAGAATGTCGGCGCCGGTCGCTGCCGCGATCTCATTTGCGGTCTGCTGGATCGTCTCCGCTTTGCGCGAACAGAGCACGAGCGTCGCGCCTTCTCCAGCGAGTGCTTCGGCGACCGCCCGGCCGAGGCCGCGACTGGCCGCGGCGACGAGTGCGATTTTTCCTTTGAGACCGAGATCCATTTAGGTTTTGTCTCCGATCATGACGTCAGAACCGGGAGCGGTAGCGACCGGGGTCGCAACGCCGCAATGACATGAGATCAGGGTGCACGAGAACCCGGTCGCTATCGCTCCCGGTTCTGACTTCATCCTCTCGGTCCACCGATCAATCAACGGTTCAGTACGTGAACGGGAGCGCAAGTTATCAACTTGCGCTACAGCTAGCTCTGTCTTAGGTAATCATCCGTCTTGTCCAGCCAGTCCTGTCTGGGCGGACTAAAAATATCGACATCGAGCGTATCTTCCAAAGCTTCGGCTTTGTGCGGAACGTGAGACGGAATGTGCAGCACCTCGCCCGCCAGCACATCAATCACCTCCGCTTCGTCGCTCCCGATCCAGAAACGCAGGCCGCCTTCCAGAATGTAAGTGATCTGTTCGTTCTCGTGCGAATGCCGAGGGACGATGGCGCCCTTCTTGAGATAGACGTGCGCCAGCATCATTCGATCACCCGTGATCAGCCGCCGTTCTAAAACATCCGAAAGGGCCTCTTTCGGAATGTCCTCCCAACGGTGATGCGTTACGCTTCTGTGATCCATCTGTTTGTCTCCACATCCAAAGGGCGCGATCGTTTCAAGCCTGCCAAACTTACCGCATGGTCATCGCCAAGTAAATCCGAAAAGGGCAGAGCCATGCTATGATTTGTCGAACTTGGCCGCGCCTTCAGGTAACCAAATCCGCTGTTCAGCCGTCTAAGGATGCAGACAACTTCGTCCACTTTCCCGCACACGTTAATTTTTCGAGGTAAATACAAATGTTTCTAAAGAAGATTGCGGCGTTCCTCTTCCCAGCAGCCCTGATCCTGTCGAGTGCCGGGTTCGCCGGGGCGCAGGACGCGACCTCTCAGACGGCGACCGCGCAAGCCACACCCGACGCGCAACAGCAGGAAGAAAAACTGAAGCTGGAGAGCAAAGCAACTGCGTTGCTCGATCAGGTCGTAACCGAAGCTCAGTCGTTGAAGCTGCCCGAGAATCGTATTCGAGTGCAGATTGCCGCGGGCGATATGCTTTGGGATCGCAGCGCCGCGCGCGCGCGCGGACTGTTGGTCGACGCCGGCGCAATCCTCGCCCAGATGATGATCGACGCCGATCGCACTGACCGGAGCGAGGTTCAGAGCTTGAATCAGTTGCGGCAAGAACTAATCCTGACCGCGGGACGCCATGATGCCGAACTCGGCTACCAACTGCTTCGGTCAACCCAACAGCAACCATCGGCGGCAGGTAACGCCGGAGGTGGGCGACGCGTCATTCCCGATCAGCAAGGCAACCTGGAACAAAGCCTGCTCGCGATAATTGCTGCCAACGATCCGAAGGTCGCTTATCAAAAGGCGGTAGACGCGCTCGATAAAGGTGAGTACCCGACAGCGATCAGCAGCATCCTCTGGCAATTGCAGAAGAAAGATCCCGAGAGTTTCAAGAAGTTGTCTGAGAAAACGCTCAGCCGTTTGGGCTCGGACAATCTAGTCGCCACTCGAGAGGCCGCCACTCTGGCGATGAGTTTGCTGATGCCGGGACCACGGGTTGCCACTACTTCAACCGCGACGCCTACGGAAACAAGTGCCACGAACTCGCGCGTCGGCGCCGGCCAGGTGCTGAGCGAGTCGGCATATCACGACTTGTTGGACAATGCGATCACGGCCGGGCTCACCGTAACGTCGCTCGCCGGCGGCGGTAACAATGTTCGTGGTGGTGCGCGGCGCGCCCAGCCTAATCAACAAAATCCGCCCGACGAGGCACAGGTGCGACAGAACAACGCGCGCATGATGCTGTTCTCTCTGCAAACGATGCTGTCGCCAATCGATCAGTACCTGCCTGAACGCGCCCAGGCCGTGCGCCAGAAGTTGACCGAACTGGGCCTCGGGAACAATGCCAATCTCAATTTCGCAAACCTAGCCGTCATGCAACAGGGCACCAGCGAGAGCCTGGCAAACGCGGCCGGCACCGCTCCGCCACGGATGCAACCGCTTCTGTATCAGCAGGCGGCGCGGAAAGCCGTTGACGAAGGCAACCCCGATCGCGCGCTGCAAATCGCCAACGATCATCTGGATGAATCGGGACGCAATTCGATCATGCAGGCGGTGGATTTCAAACGAATGGTCACGACGGCCTCCCCGGAAAAACTCAACGAGATCAAACAGAAACTGGCCGCGCTGCCGTCGGATTCAGACCGCGTCAAATACTTGATCGACTTGTCGACGGCCACGCAGAAAGATAATCCGAAACTGGCGCTGCGCTTCCTCGAAGACGCTCGCAGTCTGGTGTACAAGCGCGTCACGACCTACAAAGAGTTCGAGGATCAACTCAAGGTCGCGGACGCTTTTGCATCGCTGGATTCGAAACGAAGTTTTGAGTTGTTGGAGATGGGAATTGGCCAACTCAATGAGCTGCTGACCGCGGCGGCCGTGCTGAACGGTTTTGAGATGGATATTTACAAAGAAGGCGAGCTCTCGCTCAGGACGGATAACGATCTGGTCGCGATGGTGGCACGTTATGGACAAGAGCTGGCGGCGCTGGCCAAGATCGATTTTGACCGCGCCCGCATGACTGCCGACAGGTTCCAATTATCCGAGCCGCGCCTGAACGCAAGGCTCTTAATCGTGCAGAACATCCTGGGCGTACAGCCCGTAACGAACTTCAACAATCGCCGCGGTCAAAATAATTTTCAATTCGTGCTGCGGTAGCTAACGCTGGTCGTTTAGAGTCGGGCTACTGCCCGACGCTTTCGTTCCGCGGCGATGATTCGCATGCGGCACGCGCATCTTCTCTGCCGCGATCTTCAAAACCTCCTGCACCTGTTGATCCCAGTACGCCCAACTATGACCGCCGGGCAGCTCGCGATACTCGTGCGGGATTTTCTTTTCGGTGAAGAGTTCCGATAACTCGCGATTCGGGTTGAAGTGCTGGCCCGCGTCTTCCGTGCCGCAATCAAAGTAAAAGTAAGGCAGGGACGCCACCCGTGCGCTCGATAAACCGCGGGCGATTTCAAACACATCGTTCGCTTTTCGTGTTTCGCTGCCCACCGGGCCAAAGATTTTCAGAAACGGTTCCCAGTTACTCCCACCCATTTCATTCTGCGTATAGCGCGTAACGCCGAATGCGCCGCTCATTGAACCAGCAAAGACAAACGATGACGGATACTTCAAACCGTACTTGATCGCGCCATAGCCGCCCATCGAAAGACCGGCAACGGCGCGGCCGTAGCGCGCCTGAATGGTGCGGTATCTCTTGTCGACGTCGGGAACCAATTCTTTGAGGATATAGCTTTCGTACTTGTCGGTCGGCACACCGCCGCTATCGACATACCAACTATCGTTTCCTTCCGGCATCACCACGATCATGCGGTACTGGGCGGCGTAATCAGCGACGTTGGTACGCGTCAACCAGTCGGTGTAGTGCCCGGCCCAACCGTGCAATAAATAAAGCACCGGATACCGCGTCGTGCTGGCGGCGCGATAACCGGGCGGCAAGATCACGTTATAAGGAAGCGTCGTGTTGACCTGCTTGCTTTGAAACTGAACTGTTTCGACGGTCGCTACGGAACCGCTTTCCTTAGCAAGCAGGTACCCAGGCAGACCCAACGTGAGCAGAGCGACAAGCCAAACGATCCAGCGTTTCATTTTCAAGGACAAGTAGTGTGTTTGGTTATCCATGGTAGCCAATGGGCGACTCGTTGTTACCGCAAGCGATCTATATGAGAGAGCGATTTAACGCAAAGGTCGCAAAGGTATTCGCAAAGAACGCGAAGAGGTTTTCCTTTGCGGAACTTTGCGCGTCCTCGCTTCGCGTCCTTTGCGTTAAATCCTAAATAATCTATCGTCGCTCAACCGCGTCAGCGGCGCCGGATTGAAACTACGAAATTCCCAGCCAAGCCCGATAGATCCTTTTTTGTTGCTCATTCGCCTGGGCGATCGGAATGATTCGATAAGGCGCATCGACGCGGCCCGCCAGGCGGATGTCGAACGTGCGCACATCATCAAACCGAAACACGGTTACCCGCACTGTAGTTCCAGGACGTTTGGCCGCAATCAGCGCCTCAAAAGTTTCTCTGTCGACCCTGGCATCGTCTAAAGCGATGATCTGATCCTTTGCATTCAAGCCCTGATCGTAGGCGGGCGAACCGGCACGGACGCTCTTGATTACGATGAAGTCGCCGACGCTTTTCTCTTCCAGATCGGCACCCAGAAAACCCTTCAGACGCGCAGGCCTGTCGCCTTCAAGAAGTCCGATGCCAAAGCCGTCCTGCTCCAGACGCAACCCGGCGCCCATCAGCATCTGGTTATAAACCGGTGCGAGGTCATCTTTCCCGCGCACATAGCGCGAGAAAAAATCATCGAGACTGGCGCCGGCCATAAGCTCGCACGCCTTCTGAAAATCCGCCGGCGTGTAGTTGCGGCCTTTCCGAAAAAACTCCGCGTAGAGATACCGCATCACGTCGTCGAGCGACTTCGTGCTGTTGGTGCGACGCCGAATATCCAGATCGAGCAGCAGACCCAGTAACTCACCTTTGTCGTAATAAGAGATCTGCGAGTTCACGGAATTCTCGTCCGGCCGATAGTATTTTATCCACGTGTCGAAACTCGACTCTTCGGCGCTCATGACCTTGCGGCCCGGCAGTTCCTGAAACTCCTGAATCTGCTGCGCCAGATGATCCAGATAGGCTTGATCCGAAATCAGACCCGCCCGGCGGACCATTAACTGGCCGTAGTATTCAGTGATGCCTTCGGCCACCCACAACAGACGCGTGTAGTTTTCTTTCGTGTAGTCGAACGGCCCCAGTGCGTCCGGGCGAATGCGCTTCACGTTCCACAAATGAAAGAACTCATGGGCGACCAGCGCGTCAAACTTCCGATAGCCGTCTTCGGTGGAGAAGCCGAAGCGCTTGAACCCCAGCGCGGTCGAATTCAAATGTTCGAGCCCGCCGCCGGTGTTCGATCGCAGATGCAGAATAAACGTGTAGTCGTGATAGGGAATGCCGCCAAACATCGACGTTTCAGCTTCGACGATCTTTTGCACGTCAGTGCGCAGACGCACAGGATCGTAGTTGCCTTCGCCGTCGATGATGATCCGGTGCCGCACGCCGCGCACCTGGAAATCGAGCTCTTTGAAATCGCTGACTTCAACCGGAGAGTCGTAAAGAATATCGAAGTTTTCGGCGCGAAAAGTATTTGGCTGCCCTTTCACTTCGGGTAAGCCGGTGGCGATCTTCCAGCCCGTCGGCGCGACGATGCGGAGGGTCGACGGCGCGTTCAGTTGTCCACCGGGATACATCAGCAGGGTCGCGTTGTTCCAGAAGGCATGATCTGAATTCAGTTCGCTCGTCCGTACCGTAAGTTCATTGGCATAGACGCGATAGGTCGCCCGCCACTGGCGCGCGCCGCGGGTCTTTACCCGCCAGGTGTTCTTGTCTACTTTCGTCCAATCAAGGGTGTGCCCATCAGCATCCGCGGCAAAGTCCTGCACGTGGCGTTCGAACTCGCGAATCAGATACGAGCCCGGCGTCCACACCGGCATGACCAGATCGGTATCGTTCGGCACCTGAAGGTTCGCAGGGATTTTCACGCGCAGCTCTACTTCGAAAAGGTGCGTGTGTGGTTTGGACATCGCCACGGTGAACGAAATATCAGATGAAAGAGGTGCGCTCGGCTGGGCCGGCGACGCTGCCGCTGCCAGCAGCATTATTAGGACAAGCTGGATCGAGCTGAATAGATGGTTGAAACGACGCATATCGAAAACGTCTCTGCGAAAATATTTTTATGGAGAGCTGGAACGGAGAGATGTTACTACGAATTGTGAGTGGGAACCCAAACGGCGCGGGACAAAAACATCGTGACCGATCGTTTAGACGGCAGACTTGTCCGTCCGCTTAGTGTGAGCCGGACAAGTACGGCTTCTAAACTGACCGAACCAACGCAACTGAAAGGGTCGCATCGCTAATCAGAGGTGCGACGCTTTCAGGGTCGGAATAATCTTAATCGCGGTTCCGGGGGCGTTGCCCCCGGCTATTATCTGGGACGCCTTCAGCGTCCTGAACGCCAGCCCGCTATCCGAGTGGTACTAACCTCAAAGTTTGCCACTAGGCTTCAGGGGTAAACAGTTTTATAGTTGCTGACGTTCCACACAAGTCGAAATCGAAAGGTGACTGTCATGCTTCGCAGACTAACCGCAACGTTTTCTACCTGGATCACTGTACCGCTACGTTTGACGCTGGGCGCTATTTTTATTGGGCACGGGGCGCAGAAGGTCTTCGGTTCATTTAACGGACCGGGCTGGGCCAAGTGGTTAACGTTCTCTCAATTTGTGCCGTTTCCATTCATGCGGCCGACTTGGTTGTGGTTGGCGGCGGCGGCGCTGGGCGAACTCATTGGCGGTGTCCTCGTGCTGCTTGGTTTGTTAACGCGCGTCGGGGCCTTTCTAATCATCTGCGTGATGTTGACGGCAATCATCGGCATTCACTGGCCCGCGTTTTTCGCGCCGGCCGGGATGGAACTTCCGCTTGCTTTGCTCGGCAGCGCGTTGGCACTCTTGATTGGCGGTGGCGGGCAAGCCTCGGTCGATCGCATGATTACTGGACGTGGACGCCGGTAATTTGGAGTGCGGCGGCAAGCAAAGCGCGACACCGCTTTAGTTCGTCTAAACTTTGACCGTGTGCGATTCATGACCCTGGCCAAAGCGCCGTCGCCGCTTCGCTCTGCCGGCGCACTCCATATTTTTTCGAATCGATAATCGCAAATCAAAACGTCTCATGAAGCGATCGCCGCTCTTCGTCATCTTCGTTACGGTCTTTATCGATCTGATTGGCTTTGGGATCGTGATTCCGGTGCTGCCGTACTATGCCGAGGGCACGCGCTTTGGCGCGACGCCCCGCGAAGTCGGGCTGCTGTTCGCTTCCTATTCGGTAATGCAGCTCATCTTCTCGCCGGTGCTGGGCCGGCTTTCGGACAAGTACGGCCGGCGTCCGATTCTGATTATCAGCCTGCTGGGAACCTGCCTCGGTTTTTTGATCCTCGGATTTGCGACGACGCTTTTTATGCTGTTCGTCGGTCGCATCATCGATGGAATATCTGGCGGCAACATCTCGACCGCCCAAGCCTACATTGCCGACGTTACGACCAAGGAAAATCGCGCCAAAGGAATGGGATTGATTGGCGCAGCTTTTGGACTGGGCTTTGTTTTTGGCCCAGCCATCGGCGGCATTCTGAGCCGCTGGGGCACCAACGTGCCATTTCTTTTTGCCGGCGGCCTCGCTCTGGCCAACGTAATCCTGCTCTACTTCACCCTGCCTGAAACGGTCACGCGCGATCATCCGGCGCGGATTTCGGCGGCCAGCGGCCGCGGCTGGAAACATTTGATCGAGGCCCTGCAACAACCACAGCTCGCCTTTGTGCTGGCAATCTATTTTTTGTCGATCGTGGCTTTCTCGATCATGACCGCGGTGTTTGCCCTGTTCATGATGTTCCGCCTGGGTTACGACCCCTGGCATAGCGGTTGGATCTTCGCTTTCGTCGGCATCATTTCGGCCGTCGTCCAGGGCGGACTGATCGGAAAACTGGTTAAGCGCTTCGGCGAGCCGACTCTGGTGATTGTCGGCGCGTTGTTGTTTACCGCGAGTTTGTTTGCCAGTCCGTTCGTAGGGCCGGCGGTCGGTGTGCTGGGAATACTTGCGGTCGGCGCGTTGTCTGCGATCGGCAATGCACTCTCGGCCCCATCGCTCACCAGTCTCGCATCGAAGAGCGCCAACGCGAGCGAGCAAGGGAGCGTGCTCGGCGTGATGCAATCAGTCGCCAGCCTCGCGCGCGCAGTCGGCCCGACGGTCGCGGCCTTGATCATCTATAGCGCGGTCGCGCACATCGGCTACGATCTGAAGCCGCAGAACATGAGCGATGCTTCAATCCTCAGAACCTTCTGGACGGCCGCCGCAGTTCAGTTCGTTGCTTTTGTGCTGGCAGTTTATTTTGCGCGCGCTTATCGAGGTAAGTATGCCGCCGGTGAAGTTGCCGAGGCGGTATGAGGGAGCTTACGCGGCGGAGGCCAATTGTTCATTCTGGATAGTAACCGTTGGATTCAAACTTGGTTCAGGAATTGAAAGTTTCCGGTCTTGCAAGAGGGCGACATGTTCGTCCATGCCAGATCCCGCCTTATAGATACAATCTTCGATTGAATGTCCAACCCCAGAAAAGCCTTCGAGCTCGGGAGAATAAAAGCCGAAGAAGACCGGGTCGGCTGTAGCTTCGATAACCAGTGAATACTTAAGATCAATCATCGATTAACTCCTATGCTTGATTCCCGCGATCTCTCACACTCAGCCAGAGTCAGCAAAGTAACCCGGAGGGGAAAAAGAATAGCCGGGGGAAGCGACCCCCGGCTATTTTTACCCGTCACGCTGCTATGACGTTCACCGCCCCTACTGACCGAAGCGCCCACGGTACTCGCCCGACGTAATGAACGCCTTCACCATGTCCGCATTGACGAAGTTGCCGTTAAAGCTGTTCAGCTTGTTCAGCCAGAAGTTGAATCCGTTAAAGTTCAGCCCTGCTTCCGGCGCTGCATCGGGGTTTCTGCGCAGATACCCGAAGTACTGCATCAGCACAAAGGACCGATTCATCTCCTGCTGCTTCAGCAAAGCGTTCTCGGCAATCTTCATTAACACATCTGCGCGTAAGGCCGAGTCTGCCGGGTTTGGCGTCAGTTCGCTGATCAAGTCCGCACGTTGAGTCGGAGTCAAAACATTTCCGGCGTTCGCATTCAGCGCGTCGACAAAAGCCGCGGCAGTCATGCCGGCCGGATAACGCGACTGGAAGCCAGAGCGAGCGACGAACGCCAGAGCATAAGCCTGCTTGTTCGCGTCAAGCTGCGCCTGCCAGGCCCCCTGACCCACGATGACGCCTCGCTGCACTTCCTTCGTGTCTGTAGTGAACTCACGGTACCTCACGGGAACGGGCACGGTCGGTGGATTAATATCTCCAAAGGCCGTCTTGTAGGTCCGGTAGACGTAGTAACCGCTCTGTTGGAATTCGATCGACAGGAAGAACGCCCCCGAGACATTCACCTTTCTTAGATCGCGACAAGCCTGATCTGATCCACAACTTTCAATCTGGTTCACCCAGAAGTTGAGACCAGCCGCATCCGCCGGCAGCGGTTCACGATTCAGAAAGTCGTGATAGTGCTGGCGCACAAAATTGGTTGAGTCATCGATCGGGTTGGCTGCCGGTTCGGTCACGTCATCGGCAATCGTCAGCGTCGCCGTCGACGGCGCACCCAGCGCCGCGTTACCGCCAACATTTGATAACGTCAGAGTAAACTGCTCGGATCCTTCGACGTAATTATCCTGAGAGATCAGGACCTCGAACGTCTTGCTGGTCTCGTTCGCGGCGAACTTCAGCGTCCCTATGGCGGTGGTGAAATCACAGCGAGGCGAAACAAAACCCGGTGTCGAGCATGGAAGTATCGTCATCGCCGCGCTGTCATCCGGCGTCGCGTAATCGACCGAGACGGCTGACGTAAGTTCTCCACTACGCTGCACGGTGATCGTGGCTGAGAGCGAGCTCTCTGTGGTGTTGTAGGTTGCGGAGCTGAACCTGATTATCGCCCCTACCTGTTGACCGCCTGACAGTGTTCCCGTACTCGCGATGAAATTCGGGTCGCCACTGTAATCGGCCGTGATGGTGTGTATGCCGGCAGTCAACGACGATGTCGAGAAGGTGGCAACTCCACTTCCATTCAGAGCCTGGGGCGAGCCGATGCTGGCGCCGCCATCCTTGAACTGAACCGTTCCGGTGGGCGTGCCCGCTGTTGAAGTGACCGTCGCGGTGAAGGTCACACTTTGTCCTGAGTTCGATGGATTGGGCGAAGCCGTGACCGCGGTCGAAGTCGCCGCTTGGGTATTAGTTAACGCAAAGGCCGCGATAGGCAAACCAGTGCCGAGGCTTGCGATAACATTATAAGGACCGCCGGCCGTACCGTTTGCGGTAAAGGCTGGAGCAGTCGCCACACCACTTGCGTCCGTGTTCACCGTCGCCGATCCTGAAAATGTTCCGCTGGCCCCGCTACCAGGCGCCGTGAACGTAACCGGAATCCCTGACTGGTTGTTGCCCGATTCCTTCACGGTCGCCTTTAGGGCCGTGGCGAACGCAGAGTTAATGACCGCAGACTGTGGCGTGCCGGCCGTGGCCGTGATCGAGTAGTTGACCTCAACGGCGCCGATATCTACCGTCGAGTTGACGATTCGATTGAAGCCCGTGCCGCGCTGATCTGTCGTCAAGGCCGCGTTGCTCTGGTCAATAGCCAGCGCGTTGCTGCCGGCATTGATCGCGGGACTGCCAGGGAACAAGAGATGCGTTTGAGTCGCTCCGCCATTCGAAGCTAATGCACTCAGCATCGCATTAATCGGTGAACCCGAGGCCCCAACCTGATTTCCGTTACTAAGATTGCTGATGCCGGTCATGCCCGTGCCATCTCCGACCAAATTGAAAGAGCCGGTGGCGTCAACTGCTCCGTTGATATCGTCCGCTGTTGAGGCAGTGCCGCGGAAGTTACCCGCCACCAGCGTGTTCTTCAAAGTCACCGTGCCGGCGCTGCGTAGAATGCCCCCACCTGGTTCCGCGCCGCTGTTGTCAGAGTCAGAGCGGTTGTTGGTGAGGGTTACATTGGTCAGAGCAAAGGTGCCGGAGTCATTACGAACGCCGCCGCCGGAGCCAGTCACAGTGTTGCCGCTGATAGTGCTGTTGACCACTGTCACGGCTCCGCCATTGTTATAGATCGCTCCGCCCCTGCTTGCGGTATTGCCGGCGATCAGGCTATTGATCACACTGGTCGTGCCTCCCGTGCTACCAATGCCGCCGCCAAAACTAATAAAGGCGTGATTTTGGGTAATGGCTACCCCATTCAAAGTCGCCGTGCCGCCCGCTATCTGAATGCCACCTCCGCCTGTGGCCCCCGCCCCGTTCCCGACAATCGAGCCACCGGTTATCGTTAGTGAACCGCTATTGTTGAAGATGCCAGCCCCGCTGAAAGTAGCTGAGTTGGCCTGACCACTGCCAGCACCCCCGACGTTGCAGTTGGTCAGGGTTAATGACGTGCCATCGCTATAGATGCCGCCACCGCTGCTCGCCGTGTTGCTATTGTAGAGATTGCAATTGATCAGGGTTAGCGCTCCACCGTTGAGCAGACCGCCGCCGTTGGTTGCACCATTTACCTTACCGTTGGCGATTGTGAGGTTAGAGACAGTAACAGTGTTGCCGGACTGAATATTGAAAACCCTCACTGTGTTGTTCCCTGAAACCGTTAACTGACTCGCCCCGGGTCCATGGATCGTCAGACCTTTATTTATTAACAGCTCTCCGCTGGTCAGCGTGATCGGGCTGGTAACGTGACCCGGAGTCGTGTCAAAGGTGATGGTGCTGCCCGCGCAAGCATCAGCGATGGCCTGGCGCAGAGAGCCCGCACCGCTGTCGGAATTCGTGGTTACGATCGGATCGGTAACGCACGAGACCAATTGAGTGGTCGCAAAGCCGCTGTTATTTTCCGTGTTCGTATCGTTCGTGGCGTCAACACTGACCGAATTGGAAATGAAAGGAGAGTCCAAATCCGTAATGGCATCGGAAGGAACATGGACCACCAGCGTGAATGTCTGCATGCTCGTCCCGTTAAAGCCGGTCGGCTTAGTACAGTGAAGGGAGCCACCAGAGCCAACGGCAGGTGTACTGCATGACCAGTCAGAGCCGATGGGCTTGGTCAGGGACACGAACTGGGTGTCTTCCGTAAATGATTGAGGGTCGTGGCCACTATTAAACTTGCTAATTAACGGTAGCTTATCCTCCATGGTGGCGCCGACCGCCGTGTCCGCACCGCTGTTGGTAATCACGATGGTGTAGGTCAAGTCTCTGTCAGGTACGACCGTGTCGCGGTCGACTGTCTTCACCACAGTTAGTTCGGCGCCGGGCGATGCTGCCGTCGGCGTTACCTCGACCGCGCCAATGTCCACTGTCGGCTCGTCAGGTTTAGCACCGCCCCCATCAATCTTGCGCGGGAAGCCCGTGCCGCGCTGATCCGTGGCCAGGGCGACATTGTTTTGATCCAGGGCTTTCGTATTATCACCGCCATCTATAGCCGTACTGAATTGATCAGGCAGGTGTGTTTTGGTCGGGCCCCCGTTGTCGGCCAGCGGACCGAGGTGGGGACTGAGAGGAATCGCGGTCGTGCCAATCTGGTTGCCGCCGGAGCCGTTGCTGATGCCGCTCAAGCCCTCATTTGAACCAATCAGGTTAGAGGCACTCGATGGATTAACCGCGCCATTGATGTCATTAGGGCCCAAAAAGCCGTCGGCGTTCGTTGCGACAATTGTGTTATTCAGAAGCAGCGTGCCGCTGGTGAAAATGCCGCCGCCGACTCCTGCTGTGCCCGGAGAGTCGGGAGTGGGCTGGCCGGGACTGCCGGCTTTGTTATTGGCGACAGTGCTGTTGGTTAGTTGCATCGCGCCGGTGTTGTAAACTGCGCCGCCATTCCCGCTGTTGCCACCATTGCCGGTTCCGCTTGTATTGTTACCGCCATTGCCGGTCTGATTACCGCTTAGGGTGCTGTTAATTAGAGTCAGTGTGCCGGTGTTGTAGATACTCCCGCCATCACTACTGTTGCCGCCGTTGGCTGCTCCCGTCACGTTGGCGCCGTCGGGTGTTGAATTGTTACTGAGAGTGCTATTTGTAATCGTCAGCGTCCCGGCGTTAAGAATGCCGCCGCCGGTAGTGGCTTTCCCATTCGCTATCGTCAGATTCGAGAACGAGAGACTCTTGGCGGCGCTGATATTGAAGATGCGAGTCGTGCCGCCGCCGCTAATCGTCAGCCCGGGCGATGTCGGTCCCTGAATTGTCAGATTCTTATCAATAACCAACTCGCTGCTGAGAGTAATCGGACTGGTGACGTTAAAAGTAATCGTTGCGCCGGGACAGGCATCGAGGATTGCCTGGCGTAATGAACCCGCACCACTATTACCGTTTGCGGTCACTACAACGGAATTCCCGCACACAAAGAAAGACGTCGGATCGCTCGCGCCTCCGACTGACGGGTCGTCGGTCGAAGCACTTGCTTCATTCGTGCCGGTGCCGTCAGCGTCATAGCTGATCGAACCTTGATTTGAGATTGTCGTGCCGCCGGCATTGCTGTTGATCGTTGCACTAATGGTGATCGTGACTGTGCCACTGGCCGTGATAGTGCCATCCCACGTTACCGTACGTGTTCCAACGGTCGCGACTGCGGTGCCGCTGGTCGCATTGGCTGAGACCAGGGTCAAAGTTGAAGGCAACACGTCAGTAAACTCGTTCCCGGGATTGTCCAACTGGGCCGCCGGGCCGCTGTTGGAAAGCACGACGGTGTAGGTGATCGAACCGTTCGGCGCAAACGTACCGCTCACCGTCTTTGTGCCGGAGACATTGGCGGGCGATAGGACTGTAATGGGTGTGCTGACCGTTTGATTGTCCACGGTCGCTGAGGCGCTGCCGTTGCTGGCAGAAGTCGAAGTGAAAAGGGAGGTGGCCTGACCTGAACTGAGCGTACCAGTCGGCGGGGCCATAGTTCCCTGCGTAGCTCCGAAAGTGACGCCGGTCGGCGGCACGAAAATAGTAGCCGATGGCACTAAGGTGTCAGAGTTGTGCGTCATGTCCGCAGTAGCGGTGGACGTCCCACCCGGTATGACGTTGGCGGGCGATGCGCTGATACCGAGCACGAGCCACGGATTGAAGTCCACTGTTCCGGTGGAACCGTCGCAGCCGGTGTTGCCCGGCCCGGCGTTGCAGCCCCACCAGTTATTTTCCGCCGTCAGTGTCCCGTCCACGTTGTTGGCTCCAGTAACGCTATTTCCTACGATGCGATTGAAACTGAGGTTAGCCAAACCCTGGCTTTGCACCAGCACGCCTGTGGCGCCGTTAGTGATGGTGTTGCTCGTTAATTTCACCGCCTGGTTGCCGGCGAAGTTCGACGCGGCCAGCCATTCGAAGCCGATGTTCGCGCCATTGACGGTGTTGTTCGAATAAGTCACGGTCGTCGTCGCCGACGAATGCGAGGTCACGCGGAATCCGCGTTGCAGGTTGGTCCCTGGATTGTTCCCAACGGCGTCGTTGATGAAGCTGTTGTTGGAGATCGTAATGTTGCTGGTGTGCGCGCTGCCGTTCTCCCAGATCCCGACGATCACTTCCGGGTTGGCCGACTGTGCATTGAGCACATGGATAACATTGTTCGAGATGGTTAAGCCGTCATAGACATTCCCGCTGCTGACAGTCGACTGCATGGCGATATTCGATGAGGTATTCGCACCGTCGCTCACGCCGTCACCGGGGATATTAAACGTATTGCCGAGGATCGATTGATTCGTGCCGAATGAAAAATTAATGCCGACGTTCGGGTTGGAATCGGCTGGCGCGACGGTGGCGTTAAGATCGGTCGGAATACGGATGAAGTTGTTCTGGATGGTGGTGTTGTTGAAATCGCTCACGCCAACCGCGAACATGCCGATGGAAAAGTCGAAGTCGAGAATGCGAAGATTCGAGATAGTCCAGCTCGGGCTGGGTCCGGAAAGCAAGGAGTCAAAGATCAGAAACCCCTCGCGGTTGACGGCCGGCAGATCGCCCGGTCCCTGAATCGTGGCGGCACCGAGCGAGTTGGCTGTGAGCGTAATATTGTTGAGGCCGACGGGAACCAGGACCTCGTAATCATCGGCCGTGCCGGCGGTATTGTCATTGCCGAGCGCCCACGCCGCCGCCGCGAACGGCTGAGTGAAGTCAAACGTGCCGTTAAGAATGATCGTGTCACCGCTCGCTGCCGCGTTGATTGCATTTTGGATCCGCCGATAATCGTTGTTGGCGGCATCAGTATCCGGACCAGCGTTCACCGTGGTTGTTGCTGGAACGAGGGCCGGCATACTGGCCGCATTGCTCGCCTTCACCGGCGCAGGTACGGGACTCTCTCCGCCGGTCCCCACCACCTGGTGCGCCTCGCGCCCCGCAGAACTCACCGCCCACAACCGCCCCAGCGACAGGCCGCTCACCGCAACCCCCAGCACCAATAACACTGACACGAGCGTCAGATGCCGAGCGACGAAACGACGCGAACTATGATTGCGCAGACGAGTAGGGACTGAGAAACGGATCGAGCGATTCATGGACTTCTCCTGAGAACGGAAAACAAGTGTGTCGGCACCTGGGGGTTAAGATCCCTGCACTCATTTCTGAGCGCGAAAAAATCAGTGTTAGCGTTCATGCAGCAAAGGAAACCCGGAAGGACTGAACGAACATTCCTTGCAGATCCAAAGGCAAGTCTTGCTGCCCCTGTTCCCACCGTCGGAGGCGTGACTGTGGAAATGAGATTGCCGGCTCGGACTAATTTTCACGGCCGACCAAATCAAAATAGCGAGCTCGGGGATTCTAGCATTAGTTGGTGTCAAAGCGGCAACGCCCTGCACGCTCGGTATGACGGTTTGGGTGTGGGAAAGAAGTCGTGCTTCGGCGCGAGCGTGGTTCTTCGGCGCGGAGCCTGGTTTTTTCGGCGCGGAGCGCCGGCATAACTTTAGCCTTGGCTTTCACGCCACGGATACTGCCCTGTCTTTGCGCCTGTGCGCCTCTGCGTGGGATTATTTCTTTCAAAGGCGCAAGGCGGAAAGAAATCGTGACCTTAGAAGAAAAACTCAAAGAGATTCCCAAATCGCCCGGAGTCTATCTATACAAGAACGCATCCGATAAGATCATTTATATCGGCAAGGCCAAGAACCTGCGCAACCGCGTGCGCTCGTATTTTCAGGGGGGACGCGCCGGCGATTATAGCTACGGCATCAAGACCGCGGAGCTGGTCCGGCAGATTGCCGACGTTGAGATCATTGTCACCGATAACGAAGTCGAAGCCTTCATCCTCGAAGCCACGCTGGTCAAACAGCACCAGCCGTACTTTAATTACAAACTTAAAGACGACAAGTCTTATCCCCACTTAAAGCTCACCATCAACGAGCCTTTTCCGAAGTGCGTGATCACGCGACGAATTCAAAATGACGGTGCGCTTTATTTCGGACCATTTTTGCCGGCGTCGATGGCTCGCCGGACTATTGATTTGATAAACCGGACGTTCCAGTTACGCACCTGCGACATCGAGATCGACGGCAAAGCGCCGCGGCCGTGTCTCGAGTATCACATCAAACGATGTCTGGGCCCGTGCGTAAAGGGCCTGTGCACTCCCGAGGAATATCAGGAAGCGGTGCGCGACGTGCGCTTGCTTTTGGAAGGCCGCAATACGGAACTGGCCGGCCAATTGACTGAGCGCATGGAGCACGCTTCCGCGGACATGCGTTACGAACTGGCCGCCAAGTATCGCGATTTGCGCAAGACGGTAGTAAAACTTTCCGAACAGCAGAAGATGGCGACCACCGGAGAGACTGACCTCGACATCTTTGGCTACTATCGCGAAGGCGAGCGTTTGGCGCTGCAACTATTCACGATGCGCGACGGCGACATCGTCGGGCGTCGCGAATTCTTCTGGGAAGATTTGCCGGCAGCGGATTTCAACCCGGCGGAATTCTTGAGCGAAGTGCTGGCTCAGTATTACTCGAGTGATTACGTGCCCCGCGAGATTCACGTGCCGATCGAGTTCAACGATCGCGACCTACTGGAAAAAGCTCTCAGCGAACGCAAGGGCAGGCGCGTGCACATCCTCGCTCCGCAGCGCGGCGAAAAGCGCGACATGATCGACTTGGTCGAGAAGAATGCCAAGCTCGCTTTCGAACAGCGCTTTCGCGTGCTGAAGCCCGACATGAAACGAGTGCTGGAAGAAATGCAGGAGACTTTGGAGTTGCCACGCTTTCCGGCGCGGATCGAATCGTTTGATATCTCGCACATCCAGGGCGCCGAAAACGTTGCGGGCATGGTCGTGAACGAGAACGGCAAGATGAACCGCAACGAATATCGCAAGTTTAAGATCAGATCGGTGGAAGGCGCGAATGATTTCGCCTCGATGCACGAAGCGGTGCTGCGGCGTTATCGCCGGGTTCGCGATGAAGAGAAGTCTCTGCCTGATCTAATAATGATCGACGGCGGAAAAGGACAGCTTAACGCCGCGGCCGAAGCCATGCGCGAACTCGATCTGGAGGCCGTGCCGATGATCGGAGTGGTGAAACCGCCTCTGCGTCACAACGACGTTGCTTACCTGCTGGTCAAGGGCCGTGAAGACGAGCCCATCTATCTCGATCCGCATTCGCCGATCCTGCGCTTGATCCAGATGATTCGCGACGAGACCCATCGCTACGCCGTCACCTATCATCGCAAGCGGCGCGAGCTGCGGGATTTCACTTCTGAGCTGTCGGCAATACCTGGTGTGGGAGACAAGCGTAAGACTAGACTGCTGCGCCAGTTCGGTTCAATACAGAAAATCGCGGCCGCCAGCATAGACGAACTCGCCCCCTTTGTTGGGCGCAAGACGGCGACTGAGATTGCTGATCATTTTGCGCGTCAGCGTGCGCTGGCGGAAGGTGCGAGTGCGGCGTAGTGTTAGAGGTAAGTATGGGAGGCTGTTTCTTGAGTTACAGATGGAAAAATGAGGTAAGAAATGAGAGGTAACGCGGAGATAAACGTGGACCTTTGGCCTGATGGGGTGTGGTCTCAAAACGAACTCGATGGTTTCCGGGATCTCTTAAGCGAGTTCGGCTCAACGTCAGGTCAACTTTCTTCAGATACGAGAGGCATTGAGCTCCAAATCTTAATTGCTTTCCTAGCGGGAGCCTTAGCAACAGGTTTCTTCGGAAAGCTAGGATCAGACTTGTACGAACAGTTGAGAAATGGACTCAAACATCTCTTGCTCAAAAGATCTGGCGATAAATCTGAAGACGACGAGCCTCTCGGTCGACTCAGTTTCAGCTATCGAGACAGGGTAATGGGATTGTATGCGTTCTACACGTGTCGTTACTCCAGCGAAGAACAGCTAGACGTCTTGTTTACATCAATGCACCCGCTCGATTCTCTGGTTATGGAGGCTTGTCGCGGATCGTTATTCCCGTTTACTGAAGGTAACGCATATGACATACACGCTATTCTAGAATTTGATCAAAGGCCACAGTGGCGTATTCGCATTCGCAGATATACCGAGGAAGGTAATGCATTAGTGCTTAATGAGTTCTTTGAGGCGGAGCTCGAAGCCAGTCAGTTGAAGGAATCTAAATGGGCCGAGTTAGAGTGGGACTATCGACCGGGCCTAGTTGATTGAGATCCCCTGCCAGCTAAGCGGGCTGGCGCTGGGGCTTAGGAACTTTTAGGAGGAAACCACCATGGGACTACTTGATAAAGCCAAAGCCCTCGCCAACAAGGGCGAGCGGGCAGTAGACAAGATTGTGAATGCTGCCGAGGAGGCCACGAAGACCGTCGTCAGCGAAGCTAAGGATGCTGCCAATGAAGTCGTCACCGAGGGGCGCAAGGGTGCTGCGACCATTGCTGCCGGGGAACGCAAAGCCGCCGTTGCCGATGAGCTAAACAGGGCGAGGGGAATAATCGCGGGTAACGCTGATGGATTCATCCGGCAGAGTGCGACCTATGCCGAGAGACTTCTGACCGACGCCGAGAAGGATTTGGCCCGCACCGTCTTTGCAGAGACTGTGCCTTATGGAAAAGTCTATCTTTCGAATGGCCGGGGACTCGGGCAAAGGGCTTACACGATACCTCATCCACTTCATCTCGGTTCGTTTGTGATCCATATCGGGCCGGATATTTTTCGAGACGCGACCGACCCGTCCAATGTCATGTTCAACCAAACCGGTGACTCTGTGTTCATTCACGAGATGACTCATGTCTGGCAGGGAGTGAATCGCAGTACAGCTTTCGATTACATCCTTGATTCTCTCTATAATCAGATCCACTCCGGCAGTCATGCCTATGATTTGGTCCAGGCTGAGGTGGGAACGAAAAGCTGGGATAAATTCAACGCCGAACAGCAGGCCATGATAGTGCAGAACTGGTATGTCGGCGGCATGCTGGAGAGCGACGCTGCCTTTATCTACATCAAAGACAATATCAGGGCCCGAAACCCTTGACTCGATGACGATCGAAAACAGGTTAGACGACAATGGACCGGCGAATGTCCTCCTGCACGGCTATCCATTCGATCGTTCGATGTGGCGCGAGCAGATAGAGTTCCTCAGCGCGCGTGGTTACCACGTCGTCGCTCCCAATCTACGCGGGCTGGGAGAGCCCGTGGCGCAGACTTCAGTCTGTGAACCCTCCACGCCGAATCACAGACTGAAGTCTGTGCCACCAACTATCACCACCATGGCCGACATGGCGCGCGACGTCGCGGCCTTGATGGATAAATTGAAGCTCGTGCAGGCAGTCATCTGCGGCCTCTCGATGGGAGGCTATGTCGCTTTTGAATTTGTTCATTTGTTTCCCGAGCGGGTTCGTGGCCTGGTTCTCGCCGGCACGCGCGCTCCGGCCGACAACGCACAGGAGAAGCAGGCCCGTGAAGAACAGGCGCAACGCATTCTGGCAGAAGGCATGACCGGCATTGCCGAGGCGACCTTGCCGAAACTGCTGGCGCCGCGAACACTAACAGAGAAATCTGAGGTGGTGAGACGCGTTCGCGAAATGATTTCGCGCGCCAATCCGCAGGGCGCCGCCGCAGCCCAACGCGGCATGGCCGCGCGACGTGACTATTCGGACGATCTTTCAAGGATTAGAGTGCCCACGCTTGTCATCGTCGGCCGTGACGATCCCATCAGACCTGTGGCCGATGCCGAACTCATGCATGATCGGATTCAGGGTTCGCGACTGGAAATAATCGAAAACGCGGCACACATGACGAACATGGAGCAGCCGGAGATTTTCAATCGCGCGCTGCACACGCTTCTCATGGAGAGTCAGCTTTGATCTATCTAATTTCGTGGGCAATCTTGTTCGAGTTGGCGCTCACACTGCCACTCCTGGCTCTGGCATTCTTTTGGCTCGCTGAGCGCCGTGGCACGACGAAGGCTTACCTTATCCTGGCTCTGTTGCCCACGGCATTGTTTTTCCTGCTCTTGAAATTTCAGCAGTATCTTGGCAACTGGCCCAATACCTTGCTTACCGAAACGCTCTGGCTCAGTTTGATTACTTTTGTTTTTGGCGTCGCTCTGGCCGTCCGGGCTTACCGAAGAAAGCTGAGTTGGGGAATGCTGTTGTTTGCAGCAATCGTGTCCAGCATCCCGTTTGTGTTGGTCGTCGTAATGCTGTATCAGATGAGTCAGGATGAGTTTCTCAAACCCTTGTAATCGCTGACCCAAAATAAATGGCCCAACCAAAAGCATTCACCATCGAAGAACGCGTCCGGTGGGGCGACGTCGATGCGGCGCGGATTATCTTCTACGGCTCGTACATTCGCTTCTTTGAAATTGCCGAGACAGAACTGTTTCGCGCTGCCGGCATGTCGTACGGAAAGGTTTTTGACGAACTGGATATCTGGCTGCCGCGGGTACATCTGGAATGCGATTTTCACCGCGTCGCGCAGCTTGATGATCTCTTGGAAGTCAGCGTCTATGTCAGCAGGGTGGGAACAACTTCACTGCGTCTGAACTTTGAAGTGCGCCGCAAAAGCCCTGACGGCGCCGTTGAAGAAAAGTTAATTGCCACTGCGCATTTCGTGCTCGTCGCTGTGCGGCGCGACACGCTCGATCCGATCCCGGTGCCGGATGAACTACGGCGCGCACTCGCGCCCTACACTCAATACTAACGATACGGAACCGCTCGCAGTAGCGGGTGGCGGGGTTAGTCTGACGCTGAAAGCGTCAAAGCCAATATCCGGGGCAACGCCCCCGGATCACATTCAGAAACTGAATCTAATCGGCGGCCTACCGACCGGGGGCGTTGCCCCCGGCTATTACATGTCACACCTTCGGCGTGAAGAAGTTCCACCACGCCGTTGGAAGATTAGGCGGCCCCTCGCATTCTCGCTACCTACTTTTATCATCCCGCGGCAAGCCTTCGATCAGGTGATCGAGGCCCAGCCACAAACTCCAGCTATGATGATAGAAGGCCAGCGGAAACGTGACGCCGCAGACGAAGAGAGCGGTTAGCATTTTCTGTTCGTCCAGGTTCGTGAGGAGCAGGGAAAGAAAATAAACAATCAGGATCAGGACTTCGGTAGCGAGCACGTTCGCCATGATCGCCCCGACAAAAAAACCTTCCTCGCGTTTGAAGATCACGCCGCAGGCGCTGCAGCGCGTCTTGACGTTGAAAGGCCGTTCAAAAATTGGGGCGCGGCCGCAGGCGGGGCATCGCAGCTTGAGAGATCGCCCCACGGTGACGACAATCGTGCGCGGATCTCTTTTCATAGGTTTGTGGCACAGACTTCAGTCTGTGTTGGCCGCTTAGGGATCACAGGCTGAGCCTGTGCCACTATTCACCCAGCGCTGCATACTTGAACAGACGGAACCGGTAGCGCGATTGATCGCGAATGTTCTTCGCAACGACGCCGTGCAGGTCGTCTTTCCAGGTTGTGTATTGATCGATGAAACGATCGGCCGCTGCCTTGTCGCCAGCGTACTGGACCTCCAGGACTTTTTGCAGCAGCTTGCCCACTACCGAGTGATACTTGTCGTAGTGAATCCGCAGTTTGGCATTTTCAAATGTTAACAACCCGTTCTCGAGAAAGAAATTCCACTGCATTAGCTCCATCGTGTTGTAGGGCTGGTCGCGACGGGGCTTGTTATTCTGCAGCACTCGCAAGATGCCGCCGGCATAGACTGACTTAAATTGCTCGTCAGTGTAATAGCCCTGTTTGTGCAGCGCTTCCGCGACAAACAGCGAGACCAGATCGGCCTTCATCTCTTCCAAAGCGCTGGCATCATCCGTCAAAGCCTGATCCAGGTCACGTCCATCCCTGGTTCGATCGACACCCAGGTAGTGGCCGACTTCGTGCCAGAGCGTGCGATAAAAATTTCCGTCCGAGGTCAAAGCCTTCGCTTGATCTTCCCCGACCGCCGCCGCAAAGCCGCGCGAGGTGCCTTCGAAAATATTCGGCTCGCGCATGATGTTGGCGCGCAGCAGAATCGTGCGGCCATAACGGCGCGCCAGATAGCTTTCGTTGGGCAGGATCGTGGCTGTGTTCGCGCCGCGCGCCTGGCCAAAATCGGCTACCACGTCATAGACGCCGACCGGAATATCCTCGCGCACCTTCTTGTGATGATCGTACGGCAGAGAATCTTCCAGCGCCTGCAAACCTTTCATCGCCTGGCGCAGCGCGCTCGTCTCCTGCTGTCGCGTGGCCAGCAGACTGAAAGCGAAGAACGTCTTCACCCCGTAAAGTTCGTCGTCGTAGGTTTCGTATGAACCGATTTGCGCGTTGAGGTTTTTGAAGTGACCGGTGACCCACGCCGCATCGCCCGATTCGTAATCGTCAGACAAGAGATCGCGCGCGCGATTGCGCAGATACCTTGCGAACTCCTCGTCGTCCTTTTGCAGGACGTCGGCTGCTTCATTAAGCAGGCCGTGGGATTTGATCAACTGGTCGGCGTACGCAATTGAGTAAGGTGCGTCATAAAAGCCTCCTTCATTGAGCGGGCGGCTGGTTCTTATCAACTGGTCGGCGCCCGCAACGACGTAAGGTGCGTCGGAAAGAGCACCTCCTGACCTGCCGAGATTGAGAAGCTGAGCTCGGAGATGTCTTTTCAGGCCCGGGTGCAGAGTGTCGAGCGCTGGGTACTTCGTCAGGACATTCAAATCTCGGTTCAGATTCGGGAGCGTCAGGCGACGTACAACCGATCTCAGCCCGAGAAGTTCATCACGCCATTCCGGATGCGCCGCCAGGAACGTTTCAACCTCTTCTTTCTTCACGCCCCACGGATACATGTTCTTTCCCGGCGCCACCGGATCGACCGGCAGGAACGGCTCGCGTTGGTTTTCCAGCGTCGTGGCGATTGGTCCCTGGAACAAACGATAAAGGAAAGTCAGATTTTGGGTTGCCGCGGTCGATCCGTTGCGCTGGTCGAGCTGAAGCAGATCGCGATAAGACGAAAGCGCCTGTTTGTGTCTTTGATCTTCGTAGATGCTCTGAAAGATTTTCCCTACTTCCAAAAGCTTCGCGACCGCGCGACGTTCGCCGGCGCTCAACTGCGAAAGATCGGGGGCCAGCCTGATCGTCTGAGTCTTGTCGATGAGGGGCTGGCTTTTCTCGATGGGCCAGTAGCCCGGCGGTAGTGTCTGGTTCGGTTTTATGCGAGATCCGGTCTGTGCGAAGGTGGAAAGAAAAGAGACGAGCACGACGGCAACGACGAATAATCTGATCATGACGTAACCTCAAGCAGCGGCCGAATTTGTCTTGGCATGATACCTAACGCCCGCCCGTATACGCCAATTCACGAAGCGAAGCGTAGTATGGAGTGCGCTGACTTGTCAGCGCTTTTCAAAAGTGGCGACTAGTCGCCGCGCTCCAAAAATCCTCCCACTACTTCTGTTTGATTTTTCCTGTTAGAGGTTCCAGCGGCTTCGTTGGAAGAAGTCGGAGAAAGTCGTCAGCATACCAGGCCGTGCAGGTGGCGAGATGCTCGCGGAGGACCGAACTAGAGTTGTACCCGTCGACAATATAGGCTCTCCATCGGGGTTGAATTTCTTCAGGCTGCTCCGCCAGTTGCAGCGACACCAATTCCATAAAGCCGGATACCATTTCGGCCGTACTTAGCACTTTAAGTTTTTCCAGCTCACTTTGGGCTTTACTCAGATCCTTATTGTCGTAGAAGTACGGGCGTACTTCAGGATTCTCTGCGAAGAAGCGCATTATCTCGAGGCTCTGATTATAAAGTCGCTCGTTCACGTCACCCCGACTCTGGAGGAGCATCACTTCGACCTGGCGCTTCGTCGCCTTGAGGCAAAGACGCCTCCGATAACTGCTCCGAGAATGACTCCGAGGACCCCGGCGATCGCGGCGATGATTGTTGGATCCATCCGCTTACTGTTCCTGTCCGCTTGGCAGCACGGCTTGCAGGTCACCGTAATCAGCTTTGGGTTTCGCGCGACAGACGAAGCTGACTTCCTTCGGCTTGCCCGGCGCGGTGACGCTGACACCTTGCGTGCTGATCTTTGGTTTCTCTTCGCCGTTGTAATCGTCGAACACTGAATACTCATAGCCGTCGATCGTGAAATTGATCGACGTCATATCAAACTGGGCCCGGAAGTAATGCGAGTACTGAAACTTCGCCTGAGTCCCTTGCCGGTCTTTGGGATACTCAAGCTCGACTTTTCCCGGTAGGCCAAAGCGATACTGCAAGTACCCGCGTTCGCTGGTCAGATCTTTCGAGGCACAAACTGAAACGATCTTCGCTGGACGCTTAACCGGACAACTGAAGATGATGCGTTCATCTTTCGCGCACAATGTGTTTGATTGCAACGCCGGGAGTGGCTTGACTCCGCCCGCTTTCACCAACGTCGTTAAGGCAGTCCGCGATTCGCTGACAAGAAAAGACCCGGCCAGCGCAATCGTCGCGAGGATTAGGAGCGCCGTGCGCATATGGTCACCCTCCCCCTGAAACGCTCGTCAACAGCATCAAAGCTCCAACCACACACGTACCACGTTCAAGGCAAAGCAAAACAGTCCGGCCAGGAAACAGGCATATTGCAGGCCTACCAGGACCCAAACCCTTTTCATGTCACGATCGCCGGATTCATCCACCCGCCGCACAAAGAACGAGATGCAAAGCAACAGAACGGCCGCGACGATTATCGAAGCCCAGAACATCATCCAGCCCGTATACATCAGACCGGACGGCGACGGTTTACCGGTTAGTTTCGGCCAGAGACTGACGCAAACGACTGTCTGCAGACTGATCAGCCACTTGCTCCAGTCTGAAAGCAGCTTGAGGGAATCAACGGTTCGTTGTGATCTGTCCATTGCTGAAGGGGCCGGGATGATAAATCGGGAATCGCGAAAGTAAATAGCTTTACTTAATGCCGATGATGCCGCCGTCCAGTTTCTTTGATCATGCGCAGGCTGTCCGCCTCGCGAAAGGCGTCATAGATTCACCTCGGCCACGATCTTAACGCTGCGGAGTTCATTGGAGCCGGGCAGGTAAGTTATGGTCGCCGGAAGGGATTTAGCGAACGCAGTTTCCAGCAAACTCTGCATCCTCGGCTCGAGCGTGGTCACCGTGACAGAGGTCTCTGAGTCGCCAAGCACGGCACTACACGAACCTGAGTCCTCGTCGAACTCGAGTGAAGCCACGTTGCCCTGAAAAGTAAGGTCTCCATCATCATCAGGCATTGTTTTTCTCCCTGGGAATAATCGAAATCTCGAAAGCGACCTCACTCTAATTAATAACCCAACCTGAGGCAAGCAGAGGCCGCACCGGAGAACCTTCCTGGACAGTTTACTTCAGCCCGATGATGCCGCCGTCCAGGAGTTTCTTGATCATGCGCAGGCTGTCGGCTTCGCGAAAGGGACAAACGGAAAGGATCGACTCGATGTCCGACTCGCCATTGATCCGCGAGAGCACAAAGCCTTCCTCCGGTCCGAGTCGTTCGTGCTCAAGCTGTTCTGTCGTCACCAGAATCCGAGGCAGAGCGCGCGGAGATAAACCGCCGGCGTATGTCTGTGCGATGAATTTCTTCTCGGCCTCTTCACGCAAACGCTGGGCTTCGGGGTTTTTTGCTTCCTGCTCGAGCGCGCTATGAATGATCGCCAAGGCATTCTCAGCATTGTTCTCTTTGATCTCAGCGCGGGCCATCTTCAGCAGCTCGGGCACAGTCTTTGGCAATTTGAGCGCGGACAAATCCACCGGCACTTCCACGGGCTCGGGCGCTTCGCCGGCCACCTTGATGATGCCTTCGCTGACCAAATCAAAGAGCAGAGCGCACGCGTGAAACAGAGAGGTGTGCATGTTGTAGCAAATCTCTGCGGCCGTCATGTGCTTTTCGACGTGATAGAGGAGCTGGCGCGTCTCCGGCTTGTCGTTCAGCGATTGCGTCCATCCTGGATTCAATTCAAAGAAGGTTCGCTCGGAAGGGATGACGGTGCGATAACGGGCCCATTCGTCTATCCGGTAAATGCCATCCATGATCACGGAGGTAACTTCGACCTGGATGCGGATCAGATCTTTGGGTGGAGGTTCGTTGTCGAAAAACTCGAAGTGGGCCGCGTCCCAAATAAAAAGATCGTAGATGATTTCCAGCGTGCGCGTGCGCAGGACTTCGATCACGTCTTCCGGGCTGACAAAGCCGCGCGCCGCCAGGATCACGCCCAACTTACCGCCGGATTGCCGCTGAATCTCCATGGCCGTCTGGAGCTGGGCTTCTTCGATCTTGCCGTAGTGCAGCAGCACCTGGCCCAGGTACTCTTTCGGATCGTTCGAACTCGAGCCGACAATCAAACCTGATTCGAGATAGATGTGCTTGACGATGCTGCCGAGGCCGAGCTTGAGCGTGCCGCTCTTACGACCCGACGCCAGAAACTGGAGCAGGTCAGAGACACTCATTGTGTTCAGAGTTCCGCGAATTCCCATCGGGTGAATCCTATGCAGCGCTTCGGGAGGAGTTTCTAAACCAGCGTGGAACCCAGGGCAAGTGAACTGAGACCAGGCATTTTCAGGCTCAAACAGATTACATTTTTCGACGTGGAAGATACAAGTAGTATCTGGTTACTCGCGGAAGGAATTCAACTTTAGAAAGCCGGTCAGTTGGATTCTTGCGTGTGTCACTAAAACGTGGCTCACTCGAACGAGAATTTATCTGGATTCGCGGGCGCTTGTCGGCGAGCGAGCGATTAATGACTGGCCCAGCCAGCCAAACATCGCCTCGGCAACAACCCGGTGCCCTTTGTTGTTCAGATGATAGTCCTGATTCCAAAACAACGAGTCCTTCTGATCTTTCAGGTAATCGGTCAAATCCAGGTATAGCACGCGGTCCCGCGAGAGATCGTCAGTCAGTGATCGCGTCAGCGCCTGGTTAATATCCATCTGAACCTGAGTAACGCCCAGGCTGCTCGCGGCGTCGCGCTGCGCTCCTTCTTCCACCTCCAGCTTGCTGGGCAGCAGAACCACCCGAAGTTGGATGTTGTTCTCGAGACAGACGTTTTGTATGTCGCTGATTTGTTGGCGCGCAATATCCAGGGACTTCTCTTTCATTTCCGGGTACGTGTCAAAGTAAACGATCTGGTTCCCGGCCTGGCTCAGCATCGGCGCGGGAGCTCGCCAGAGTTTCAGCCTGTACCGCAATGACCGAGGCTGCGGAGGTATCTGTCCTCTCCTGGTAGCGAACTGAATTCCTTCCATGAAATCGTTTCCCAGATAAACGGCCATAATGAAATAGTCGGGGTGAAGGTCGAGGTGCCTTCTGAGGAAGCCGGCATAGTTTTGAAAGGTGTAATAGCCGACGCCGCCGTTTATGACTTCGAATCTGGTAGAGGCAGAAGCCGCGTTCAATTTTTCTTCCAGTAAGTTGGGAAAGGATTCCGCGTTGTAAACAACTCCATCGGTATGCGAGTCGCCAGTAACCAGGATTCGCACACTGTTGCCGGCTTTTCGCACATCAGTGTCGCGGTCCTCCCTGAAGCCGAGGTTGTTGGTTTGAAATGCGATTCTGCCTTTGGGGTGTTCACTCCAGGCAAACTCGATCATTGCATGCGGTCGGTGCAGGTGGCCGGCCACGCTATCCGCCATGTAATAGTTCGCCTCATCAATCAGAAAGTCGCGCGGAGGCGTGTGACTGCGCCAATAGAGAAGAGTCGCTATCAGAACACACGACGTACCTATCGCGGCTGATGAGGCCAGCAGGATCCTGCCCAGACTTTTCGTCATGAGATGACCTGGTTGAAATTTACAGCGGCTTTAGCGCGCTGCGCGCGAGTTTCTTTTTCAGATCCGTATAGCCCTGATCGCCAGTGACGAGTTGGCCCAGGACTTTCCGTATGCCTCGGTGGCCGCGAGCGAAGTGGATCATGCGCTCGGTGAAGGGCGCGCCCCAGAAGTTGCCGTAAAACTTTCGCCGCATCTGCGAAGCCCTCTGGAGTTCACGGCCAAAGTCTTTTCGCCAACGTTCTTCATAATCCAAAGGCGTGCCGGCGAGATAAGCATCGGCAAATAGTTCGGCCGAGCGCAACGCGTAATAGATTCCTTCGCCGGTTACCGGATCGGCGAAACCTGCCGCGTCGCCGAGCAGCGCCCAGAGATCTCCGCACGCGTGCCGGTGGTTCCAGGTGCGCGGCTCGAGTCCGGGAATGCGCGCGGCGTAACGCTCGGCGGATTTTTTTAATTCAGCCCGAACCTGCTGAGCTTCAGATGACTCTCCCACACCTGACTGCTTCCAGAGCTTCATCGCTCCGTTACGGTTGTGTGACCGGACCCGATCGCTACGGCTCCCGGTTCTGTAACTCTCGTAATAGCTCACCATGAAATCCCAAAGCAATTTATCGAGCGCCTCGTGATCAAATGCATCCTGAGTAGTCGCGATGCCGAATGAGACGTGGTCGGGACGCGGAAACGCCCACGCATAACCAACCCACTTCGGCAGAAAAGCGACCACCGTGGCCGCATTGCCGGCGTCAGGTAAGGGCGCGCGGTAACCGAAGGCGACTTCCATTTCTGAGGGCGGCAAAGGGCCGGCCAGTTTTTTCGCAATCGGACTGTTAGCTCCATCCGCACCAACCAACCAGTTGGTGGAAAACTCTCTGCCGCTTTGCGTGTGAACAATCCATCCTTCGTCGCTTCTCTTAAAGCCTCGGCTGGCGATCTTTTCCGCGAAGACTGTGGCGCCTGCTTCGCGCGCGCGTTCGCGCAGAAAAGTATCGAAAGCAATCCGTGAATAGACCGCGAACGGCTCGTCGAGTTTCATATGCAGACGCTTGCCCAAGGGCGAGTACATGTCGAGTTCGTCGATCGTGCGGCCGACAGCTTCGAGCAGGTGCGGCCAGGCCTTCAAAGCTTTCGAGGTCACGCCGCCGCCGCAGGCCTTTGGCTCTCCCGGCGGACGGCCGTCAAACAACGCCACGCGCACGCCGGCACGGGCCAGGCGTTCGGCGGCAAACGATCCGGCGGGACCAGCGCCAACTATGAGGACATCGAAATGCTCCATGCGAGAGCCATGATAGTTGGCACAACGGCTACTGGCAAAGATGGACTCTAATTAAATGGAGCGCGGACATCCCGTCCGCCTGAGCGCAAAGCGCGAACCGGCGTTTGAGCTGATGGCGGGAGGCTGAGCGTGTTGCGCACGCTGGCGGACAAGGATGTCCGCGCTCCAGTTTCAAATTGCTGACGCGCGGGCTTCTGGCACACTCGCGGCGGTGCTAAACTCATGTCGTTAACTGCACAAATTTCTCTGTGACCTCTGTGGTGGAAGCTTATGGCCAACACTAGCTCATTGGTCTTCGCCGGTATCGCCCCGCATCCTCCGATCATGGTTCCGGAAGTGGGACGCGATGCAAGCCTCGAAGTGCGTCGATCGATCGACGGCATGGCTGAACTCACCGAACGCGTGATTCGCAGCGGCGCCGAGACCATCGTCATGATCTCGCCGCACGCGCGACTCGAGCCGGAAGCGTTTGTTGCTTACGATGGCCCGCAACTGTATGCCGACTTTGCGAACTTTCGCGCACCTACTGCAACCGTTCAGGCCCAGCTGAACGATGAACTGTTGAGCGAGATCAGTCGCGTCGCTGCTGAACAAGGACTGGCGATCCACAGAATTCGCGGTGACGATCTTGATCACGGCACC
>JAWVCT010000119.1:0-5692 GCA_033858155.1 Blastocatellia bacterium | reverse complement strand
CAGTAAGCGCGATGCCGCGAACGCGCGGGTCGTCAATCAGGGCGCCGACCTGATCGTTTGAAAGAAATAGATTTGTATAAGCGCCAGCCGGCGATCCCGCATCAGTGAAGAGTTGCTCGAAGGCAAGGGCACACTGCGGGACACCCGATGCATGCTTCACTAAGAGAACATTGCCGGCCATCAAATGGGGCGCGGCAAATCGAGAGAGTTGATAGTAGGGATAGTTCCAGGGTTGAATGCCGATCAGCACTCCAAGCGGAGAGTATTCAAGGCGCGCAGATCCGGTTTTCGATTCGATGGTCTTTGGCGAAAGGAACTTCTCTGCATTATCTGCATAGTATTGAAGAATGGAGGCGCTGAGATTAACCTCATCGCGTCCCTCCGAGATCCGCTTGCCCATCTCGAGTGATGCCAGGCGTGCCAGATTCTCTATACGTTCCCGCATCAAAGAAGCTGCTCCGCCAACGATTTTGGCCCGCTCCCGGATAGGCATCGTGGACCAAACGTTTCGATATGTGTTGTCAGCCGTCGCTAGCGCGCTTCGCATTTGCTCATCTGTATGCTCATCGAAACTGCGAAGTATCTCGCCGTTGGCGGGGTTGATGCTTTGGTATGCCATGCTTGTTTCTCCTAAGAATTGGTTTGCTGTTTCTCTTCCTCAGTGCCTAACAACGAGCTAGAAGCGCGAGAACCCGCCCCAGGCGGAGCGATAGCTGGCGCCGAGCCGGTCGAGAATCTCGCGGGCTGCGGCGTTCGGGTCGCCGTAGACGACGCACCGAGTTGAGTCGACACAGTCCATGAAGCGCCCGGCCCAGTTCTTCATCATGAACCCCTCGCTGATGTGGTGGGCCACCACGGCCTCCGAGTCAGCGTAAATCTCGAAGACATGGACAGTGCTGCCGTCGGTGGAGATGTACCACTCGTACGCGATCGTTCCTGGTTCGGCTTTCGTGCCAGAAACCATCTCTTCCATCAGGTCTTTGAACTTCTCGAGCGCGCCATCTTTGATTGCCAACTCGTTAACCCAGGAAACGTGTGTCTTCATCGCGTCCTCCGTCACATGTATCTCCAACCGATGCGAAGGGCAACGTGCATACCAGTTCGATAGGATTCGAAATTGGTTGAATCAGTGAGGTTTTCTGAACCCAACTACCAGTGTTGTCGGAATTGCCGGAGGTGGGTGAATAGCTGTCGGAAGAACCTCCGGCAGTTTCTATCGTTGCAAAAGTGGTCGACTAAGTGAACGAGATCGAAGACAAGTCACGAGATTCCACAGACTCGGCCCGGAGAGCGTCTACGCTGCTCAAACGCTCGTTTCGTCAACTCGGGGATCCAGCTGTCGCAATGAAGTGAGGTACAAGCAGTTGAGCGAAGGTGTAGACGCTGCTACTCAGTCGAAGCCAATCTTTCAATGTTAAAAACCTGTTCTCCGTATCTTCCCAAGCCATCTCCATTACGCTCGGAAGCTTTAGGAAAGGCACGATTCCACCGTTGCACAAACTCGTCTTTGGAACCAACCCCCAGAACGACTTTGAACTGGTCGAAGAATCTCCGTGAGGTGGCACGTTGGAAGAGGGGAAAGTTATCAACTCGCCATTCGTATTCATATAACTCGCCAATAGTCACTGGGGACCAATGCAAAAAGCTGATTAACTCATTAGGATCGCGCTCCAACTCGTAACGCAGCCACAAAATCATGTCAGCTTCTTTTAGCAACTCGAACGAGATCAACCTCTCGTCGGCCCTCCGGTGAAGCCATACCTGTTGAGGATACTTATACCTTGTTCCTTTCTCTTGCTTGCTCCACATTTCATTGAGAAGATTTTCTAAATACCGTGTATCCCCGCGCACGAAGATTCCACAGCGCTGTAACGCGCCTCGTTGTTCAGGGTCGCGATAATGAAAATTAAGGAGTGATGCCGCAGCATCGAAGTGCTGCTCCTGCAAAAAGACTGTCACAGCATATAGAAATGCCTCGTGGACGATAAAGTCCAGATGCTGATTCCAGGGAGGTTCTCGCAGACCCCGTGTCAATTTAAGGGTCGACTCAAAAAATAAGGGTATGGCGTCAAACAAGCGCGCATCCACGCCGTAGCGACAGGCAATGTGCAAAAAAGAAATCCATTCATCTCGAAACGAAGTCCAATCTTCAAGCCGCTTCATCATGAGAGTATCGCGTTCCCCCTTGTCCTTAGCGCTTCCAACATCAATTTGAAAAGCCGCAAGGGCGCCAAAAAGACGGTCTAGATAATCGCGGGCCATCCCGGTGGAATGGCGTCTGTCGTTCATCAATGCACTCTCAAAAGCTCGTAGCGCAAACGTAGTTGGGGAAGTAGGTCGGTTGGTCTCAAATAAGTAGGCAGGAGGCTTGCCCAGCGGAGGTTCCTCGGAAGCAGGACGCCCGGTTAGCGTTCGCAGCAAATCTTCAAACCCTCGCTCAAAGAGATTCGGATCGGAAAGATCGATATAGATGCGGCTCTTGATGAACAGCGGTAAGTAAACCTCGCCATTTGGTCCACGCTCCGTGATCAGAGGAATGAACTTTTCCTGGTCAACCTGATTGTAAACCTCTTGGGAAATGATAGTGGATTCTGTGCCGACACCCCCTTCCCGACGATCGGCCCGCTCTGCGTAGCGTTTGTCGCACATCACCAAGACCTTCTTGATTTCAGAGTCAGTGACCATTTGTTCCATAAATGCATATTTATCTTGACCAGGTCGCAGTCTCCAACGATCTAACACGACATCAACACTGTTGCTGCGAAGCTTCTCGGCTAAATTCTTCACCCAATCTGCGTATTCATCCGATGTCCAACTATAAGAAATGAATACTTTAGGTGCGACGTAATTGGGAGAACTCATTTCGGTGGATTCCAACCCATATTTCTGCGGCTGCATGTTTACGTTTACCCGAACGCTCTCCAAGCATTCTACAGCATCCTTTGAACACCGAGTACGCGACGCCCGAGGGGCCTAACCACTAGAGGACAATTCTTTTCTCCCTCTCCCATTGGGAGAGGGTCGGGGTGAGGGCTTACGCCGACATTGAGCCAATTAAGCTTTGTCGTTGAATGCCACTCACCCACAACAAAGCACAAATAAGATTCCTCTCGCAAGCCCTCATCCCCAGCCCTTCTCCCAGAGGGAGAAGGGAGAAAAATCAAAAACCGGCGAGTCTGAGTCGAACGAGTCAATCTTCCATGATCAATCAAAGCCAGGCTCCTAAGGTGATTGAGGTTCGTTGGACACCGCAAGCAGTTCACGAACTTCAGACCATTTATGATTTCATCGGCGCGACTCGCCGCGAAGTTCACTTTCAACCAACAGCACGCTCCGCTCCAGCCCAAAAACGCTCACGCAAGGCCCGCTTCAGCACTTTGCCCGATCCGCTTTCCGGTAAATCCGTTTCCGAGAATTCCACATGACGTGGGACCTTGTAGTTCGCCAGGCTTTGACGACAATGGCGGATCAAGTCTTCTTGCAGTTATGAACAGACCCTGCTTGAGAACCACACAGGCTGCCACCAGTTCACCCCACTGAGGATCCGGTATTCCGAAGACTGCGACCTCGCGTACCGCCGGATGGTCGGAAATAACGGCCTCGACCTCGCCGGAATAGACATTTTCGCCGCCCGTGACGATCATGTCCTTCAATCGGTCCAATATATAGAAATAACCGTCCGCGTCCTGGTAACCGATGTCTCCGGTGCGAAAGAAACCGTTTCGGAACGCAGCCGCTGTATCCTTCTGATTGTTCCAATATCCGCGCATTACGTTTGCCCCACGCGCGATCAGTTCACTGCGTTGCCCAGTCTCAACCTCTTTGCCCGATTCGTCCGCGACCTGCACGTCGATGCCGGGACATGGTCGTCCGCACGACATGAGTGGAGATAGATCATCGGCTCCTGCAGGGTTCACGACTCAAGGGCTATCACTTTGAGTCGTATTCCGTCACTCAGGCAATTTCCAGGACAACTTTTCCGTTAGCATTCCCCTCTCGCAATGTCCTCTGCGCATCAGCAGCCTGCTCGAGAGGAAAGCTCCGGCCGATTCGAACGATCAGTTTGCCGGCGTCGGCGAGGTCGCCGAGCTTTACCAGGTCGGCCTGCTCGCGCCGAACGAACACCATCGGATATTCGGCAACCGGCTCGACGACTGAACGCACTCTGGTCCGCGTGTTACCTACCTCGGGCGTCGTTAACAGCGCGCCGTGTCCCCCGCAGTCCAAAACAACATCAACCCCATCGGGCGCGAGTTCTCGCACTTGCTCTACAAGACCTTCGCCGTAAGTGACCGGCTCGACTCCAAACGACTCCAGGAAAGCGTGGTCTGTTTCAGCAGCGCTTCCAATTACATGGGCTCCCCGACTTAAGGCAATCTGCGCGGCCAGCGAGCCAACCGCTCCACCAGCGCCATGAACCAGTACCTTCTCGTTCCCTTGAACATTTAGCGCGCGCACAATCGCTCGGTAAGCTGTCAGACCTGCCAGTGGGAGACCACCAGCCTCAGCCCATGAAAGCCGACGGGGCTTGCGTGCGAAAGCCTCCACTGGGCCGGCGACCAATTCTGCGTAGGTTCCATGCCGCAGAATCTCGTCGCGGAAGTATCCTATGACCTCATCGCCAGGTTTGAATTCCGAGACGCCGGGACCCACATCCTCGACGATCCCAGCGACGTCCCAACCAGGGATAACTGGGAACCAGGCATCCAGCAGACTTTCCCCTGCCCCTTCTTGGAGCAAGCAGTCAACCGGATTGACTCCGGCGGCCTTGACCTTCACGAGAACCGAGTTCTGCGCGAACTTCGGTTTGGGGATTTCGGAAAGCTCAAGTACCTCAGGGCCACCATAGCGATCGTAGGTTATAGCTTTCATCGGTTTTCCCCTCCTCCATCATTCGGAGCCATAAACGAGCCTTAAAAAGCAAGCATCGATGATCGATTGGCGCAGATGCAGGTTCGCATGCCTCAGCAGTTGCTTAGGTCTTCCCGCGGCAGCGCCTAATTTTCCTTCGCTCTCCGGGCAACGCGCGTACCAAACAGCTTGAGTTCTGGAGTGGTTAAAGTAAAGCGGTATCTCAACGCGACGTGTGAATGTTTGCCGGAATTGACGGGCGGGATTTAAGTGGTGACGGGAAGTCCTTCCGACACTCTAAGGGTGTAACAGGTAGGACCAGAGTAAATGTTCCATCATTTACTCTGGCCCATGCGCATGCTCGACATTGGCAATTCTCTTGCTTGTGTTAGAGACGATGGACGCAGGTTACGTTACCGGTTTTGCGGTTTTGGCTGGCGCCGCGCTCGGCGGCTTAACCTCATTCGCAAGTTCGTGGACCACTCTGCACGCGCAAATGAAGGCTCAACGGCTTGCGAGTAGTAAATCGACACGGCAAGACCTTTACAAGCAATTCATTGACGAAGCCTCAAGAACTTACGTAGACGCACTGGTGCATGACAAGCTGGACATGTCGAGCCTCGTTGGCATCTATTCACTAATCAGCAGAATGCGCGTTCTGTCATCTTTAAAGGTGATCGAAAGCGCTGCGGTTCTTGCTCGCCTTATTACCGATACCTATTTTCAACCCAATAAGACCCTGGCTGAATTGCAGGCGATGATACACGACGGCGGGGTCGATCCGTTGCGAGATTTTAGCGAAGTTTGTCGCAGTGAATTAGAAAGCGATCTTCTTGCCTAA
>JAWVCT010000118.1:0-15043 GCA_033858155.1 Blastocatellia bacterium | reverse complement strand
CGCCGCCATCCAATTGCATTTCGATGTTCCTCGCCAGCAACGGCACCATCGTCTCGCAAAATCCCGGAAACAACGACAGCAGTCTTTTCGATTCGATAAGCGATCCCTTATGCGAACCTTCGACCGCGTAAACAAACAGAGTCCAGGGGCCGCCGACAAAGCCAATCAAGCTGCGATCTGACGGCAGACGATCGCGCGTCGCGCGCATCGCTTCGCCCTGAAACAGCAGGCTCGGCCAGGCATCTTCAATCGAACGCAGTCGAACAAAAGTCTGCTCATTCAAACTCCAGCCAAGCTGTGGGCCTCGATCCGTGTACTCCAAACCCATGCCCAGCGCTTCGAGCGGAAAAAGGAGATCGCTGAATAGAATGGCCGCGTCGAAATCAAAATCCGACACCGGACCCAGGGCAACTTCGGCCGCCAACTCCGGCCGTTTGCACAAGTCCATAAACGAATGCTTCTGCCGCAGCGCCTGATAGTGTTTGTGATAACGGCCCGCCTGCCGCATCAGCCATATCGGCGGCGTAGATTGGCCACGCCGAGCCAACGCGTTCTGAAAACGCGCGTTGCCGATCTGCTCTTTCACTGCGGATAACGTCATTCGATTTTCACTAGCAGAGTGGCACAGACTTCAGTCTGTGATTCCGCTTGAGTCAGGGATCACAGACTGAAGTCTGTGCCACTACTCACCATCGCCGCACCATTGATACCCGATGCCCCGCACCGATCGTATGTAGGTACTGTTGGTGTCCCCCAGCGATTGGCGCAGGCGCACAATCATGTTGTCAATCGTACGCTGATTCAAAAACTTGTCTTCTCCCCACAGCACATCCAGGATTTGATTGCGACTGATGACACCCGGACTGCCGTTGATCAATAGCTGCAGCAAATCAAAGTCGCGGGCGCCCGGATGCTCTCGCCGTCCATCCGGCTGGACGATTACCCGGCTCTCCAATTCGATGACCCGGCCGTTACACGAGACTTGATGATGCACTGGATAACGGTCGAGCACGTGCTTGACGCGCAGCAGTAGTTCCCTCAAATGAAACGGCTTGGGAACAAATTCCTCGGCGCCAATTTCGAATCCCTCCAAACGATGTTCCGCGGTACTCAGTGCGGTCATGAACATGATCGGCGCCGAAGTGCTCTGCTTAATCTGACGCGCTAATTCAAATCCCGATCCGTCCGGCAAGCCGATGTCGAGGATGATCAGATCCCAGAGACCTTCACCCAGCTTCTTCAGCGCCTGCTGTTTGGTCTCGACCCAGGCGACGTCGTATGACTCGCGCAACAGCCGCTCGTGCAAGGTCGCGCCCAGCGAGCGATCATCTTCGACCAGCAACAGTCGCTTCATAACCAGCTCGCTCCGCGCGAATCGGGTCCGCAGTTCCGGCGTTCGGAAAATCGATCTCAGCCAAAAATCCGCTCGTGCTGGAGTCGGAAAAACTGATCGTGCTGCTCATGCGCTTGAGCAGTTGACGAACAATGTAAAGCCCGACGCCGCTGCCGCTCCCCCGGGTATGCCTCACAAACAGTTTGCCCAGCCGGTTGAGATCGCCGTGAAAACCGTGACCATTGTCGCTAATGCGGACGATTAAACGACCATCGCTGCTGCGCCTCACCAATACATCGACCGCGGTCGCCTGTCCATGAGTGACAGAGTTGTGGATCAGGTTTGTCAGCACGCTCTCCAGCGCGCGCGCATCCGCCATGATCACTCCATCGCCGGTTTGCGTAATCATCAAGTCAGGCCAGTGATGACGCAACGGGTTGACGTGGTCACTCAGCGTTATCCGTTCGAGAAAGAAAGCCCCTCGCGTCAGGTTTACCAGGAAGAGTGAATTTTCCAACTGCAATTGCAAACGCAGCGTGTCGCCTAAGAGGCGATCCAGCAATGGGCTGGGCTCGGCCCCGGCAGAATCTTCACGCAGACTTTCGGCTTGCAGGCGCAGGCTCGCCAGAGCGGTCTTAGCATCGTGCGTAAATGCGGCGAAGAATTCTTCCACCTGCGCGTGACGCTTCTGCTCGCGCCGCGCATAGTAGAACAGGGCCAGGCCGCCACCGATCAAAGAGATGATCAGGATACCGCCTTCCCACAGCAGCATCTGATAGTGCCGATGAAAGTCCGCCGCGCCCTCGAGCTTAAGACGATTGAGCAGATCGAGTTGACGGAGACCAAATACCAACCACCAACCGGACAGAGTCACCGTAAAGACGACCCACAGTCCGACCAGGGCGATTACGATCCGATTGCGCTTGGTTCCAGTGCTCAAAGTATTTCCCGTTCCATCTCTCCCTTTGGAAGAGGGAGTTACTGCGCAGCCGCCAGGATGGCTTCCCTGGCTTTTTCCAGCAAGACGTCATCATGAGCGAGCGACATAAAGCTCACTTCGAAACCGCTCGGCGCGAGATAAACGCCGCGCAACAGTGCGTTATGAAATACTCGAGCGAAAGCGTTCGAGTGCTCTTGCGGAATTTGATCGATGCGCCGGATCACGTCGGCGGTCTCCGTATGCAACCAGAAGATCGAGGCAGTTCGGGTTAGCTGGAACGGCAGGCCGCGCTGTTTCAGTTCGACATTCAATTCATCACAGAAAGCGCCCGTCTTTTCTTCCAGCACCTGGTAAGCGCCGACGCGTTCGATCTTCTGCAGCGTGGCCAAGCCCGCGCGCATGCCCACCGGGTTCGCGCTCAAGGTGCCTGCCTGATAGACCGGCCCAGCCGGGGCAACCAACTCCATCAAATCTTTTCTGCCCCCATAACAAGCTACCGGAAAGCCACCGCCGATCACCTTGCCATAAGTCACCAGGTCGGGCCGCATCCCGAGAAGCTCCGCCATGCCACCCAACGCTACACGAAATCCGGAAATCACTTCGTCAAAGATCACCAGGGCGCCATGCTGGCGGGCGATCTTTACCGTCTCTTCAATGAACTCCCGGTGCTGAATCAGCAAGCCATAGTTAGCAGGCAAGGGTTCAAGGATGACGGCGGCAATGTCTTTACCATGTTCAGCAAAGACTTTGCGCACTGAGTCTTCATCATCAAGCGAGGCCACCAGAGTTTCACTGGCAACATTCGCAGAGACTCCGGCACTCGAACTCGCGGAGGCCCCAGCCAAACCGCTGCCGGCCTTCACCAGCAAAGAATCCGAGTGACCGTGATAGCAACCTTCAAACTTAAGGATCCGATTCCGGCCGGTCGCGGCGCGGGCCACGCGCAAAGCGCTCATCACTGCTTCGGTTCCGGAAGATACAAAACGAAGCATCTCGACCCACGGCAGTCGCGAAGTAATCCATTCCGCCAGCTCCAGCGAATAAGGTTCGCAGGCGCCAAAACTCCAAGCCGTGGCGATCGCTTCCTGCACCACTTCGGCGACGTCCGGATCGCGATGGCCCAGCATTAGCGGACCAAAGCTCTGGCAGAAATCGATGTACTCGCGCCCGTCGACGGAGGTCATCGTCCCGCCCTGCGCGCTGCGAAAGAAGAGGGGAGTTCCACCGACTCCCTTGAATGCGCGCACGGGGCTGTGGACGCCGCCGGGCGACACGCGCAGCGCGCGCTCAAAGTATTCGCGAGAAAGATCGTCGGTAGCCATGGCTGCTGGTTTGGGATTCATGCGTTTATTTGGAGTGCGGTGGCAAGCGAAGCGCGACGCCGCTTTGGATTGCGGCTCGATCCAAAGCGCCGTCGCCGCTTCGCTCTGCCGGCGCACTCCATATCACCTTCCGATGCCAAGCCGTTGCGCATAACGCGCGCCATACGTAACGATATATTGCGCGCCCGCGCGCTTGAATACGTGCCACGTTTCCAACAATGCCTCATCGAACTTTATCAGTCCCTGCTCAGCTAAGAGCGCCAGCCCGGCGTATTCTCCGCTTACTTGATAAGCGCCAACCTGACGGCCGGTCCTCTGATTAATCGGAGCGATCAAGTCCAGCGAAGTCATGCCCGGTTTGACCATCAGCAGGTCGGCGCCTTCTTCCGCGCAACGAACACTCGCATTGATCGCATCCGTGCGGTTCCGCACGTCGAGCTGGTAATGACGTCGATCACCGAACTGCGGCGCTGAGTCAGCAGCGTTGCGAAACGGACCGTAAAAGTTACTGGCGAACTTTGTGCTGTAACTCATGATCGGAACCAGTTCAAAACCCTTATCGTCCAGCGCCGCGCGAATTCGGGCCACCCTTCCATCCATCATGTCGCTGGGACTGATGCCATCCGCGCCGGCTTCCGCAAAAGCGACCGCGGAGTTTGCTAATTCATCGAGCGTCGCCGAGAGATTAATCCCCTTGTCATTCATCACCGCGCAATGGCCGTGCGTCGTGTACGAGCACAGGCACGTATCAATCCAGAGACAAAGACTATTGCCGAACTGCCGCCGAATTTCAGAGATAGTTTCATTAGTAAGTTTGTGACTGAACTTGCCCTCCTTCTTTTCCGCGGGCACGGGAAAAAGCAGAAACTGTGTAACCCCGTCCGCGAGATCCTTTTCAATCTGCTTGAGCGCCGAGGCCACGTTATGGCGAACGTTCCCGCGCAGCCCGGCAATCGCTTCTTCCGCAGCCAGCCCTTCAACCACGAAGAATGGCTGAATCAAATGCGCGCGGTTGAACTCAGTCTCAGCGCACAAGTCGCGCAGGTGTTGCGAACTTCTGAGGCGCATTAGTCGCTTCATCACAAAGACATCTCCTTCAACCACTGCCCATGATCGAGAAACACATGAGGCTGAATTCCGTTTCTCTCCAGGATGCGCTGAGTATTACCGGGGCCACAAAAGTGAGTCATAGACTTGATCCAGGGATTGAGCGACAGCGCATGCTCAAAGCTCGACCCACTCTTCCAAAAGAAATAGCTCTTGCCGTTCAGATCCACCGGGCTATCTGTCGGCACGAGCCGATAGGTGGCCAAAGTCGGCAGCGTACCGTCATGATAACCGTCGGCGTGGGTTAACTTAAGCCAGGTCAACTTTCTACCGGCAAGGGTTTCCAGGTTCGGCGGCTCTTGCTCCCCTAAACTCTCAGCGCAGCCACTGACCCAGTTGCCACGCCGCGCCAGCTTCTTCCACGTCTGCGTCCCGCTGGTCCAAACGATCTGGCCCATACTGGGGGACCAATGATAAGCATCACCCTTCACAATCCACAACGCGGAGGCCTCGTCAGGTTGGTTTGCCGGAATTCGCTCGCGCGAAAACCAGTCCGAATCTGAAGCACTAAGGGGCCACAACTTCTCCCTTTCAATCCGCGGGGGTCGCTGCCGTGACGCATTCAACGAGCAAACATCGAGGACTTGGCCGTTGTCAGTCAAGCCGCGCACGAAAATAATTTCACCGTAAGGACGGCGCAGGACACTCGCGCCAATCTTTTGATGGCAACCGCCACCGTAGCCGCGGAGAATTTCGCGTTCGCGAGTAACGGCGGCAAACGTTTCGGTACAATTGAGCGGGACCAGTAGCTCTCGAATATCAGCGCGCGCTCGAACAATTTCAATCGCCAGAGCTCCCTGTGCGGGCGCCGCCGGATTCTGGCGCAAAGGCAGAACCATCCATTGGCAGCGGGAGAGAAAGCGGCGCAACTCGATTTGAGTCGCGGCGAATTCGGCCTGCTTCGCTTCGAGTAGACGATCCAGCGCCGCCTTGGCCACGATCAAGCCGTCGACTTCCAGATCAAAGAGCTTGCGTACGCGGGTGGGCACATTGCCGCGCACATTAACGAAGTTCAGCTCGCGCAGCTTTGCCGGCAAAGCATCGCGCAAGAATGATTCGAGGTTGTAACTGCGTCGCGGCGATGACGTAAGAATTCTCATCACTCCGCTTCGCTCGACTTCCGGCCAGCCTTCTTCGCGCACCAGTAAAACATCACGCGCATCTGCTCGCGGCAGCGTGGCTGCAATCTCTGTCTCCGGATCTTCCTCGATAGCCAGATCTTTCCAGGAGTGAACTACCAGATCAAAGTCGCCGCGCAAAAGGCCTTCACGAAAGTCCTGCGTGAAAACTCCCTTCTCAGGCATCTGCCAGAGCGGATCGTTTTGATTTCGATCGCCGAGGGATTCGTGAAAGGAATAATTGATTTCGATCTGCGAGTGCGCGGTTTCAAGCGCTTCGCCAACCTGGTAGGCCTGGATGCGGGCCAGATCGCTGCGGCGCGACGCTATCGTCACGCGCATAAGTCTTCCCATCCAAACGGGCGGAACTGGGCTTGTTGAGACTGACGCTGGACCAGTTGTTTGATTTCGGCGCGCGCGGCATCGACCCGGCCTTCCAATCTTTGCCGCTCAGCGCGGAGCGCGTCGAAGAGTTCGGACAACTTTATTACCGGGATGGGGAGCGAGATGGGATCAGTTGCCGCGTCGCCGCGAAGGTCCAAACACTTTGAAAAGGTTGTGCTCTGCTGGCGCACCCAGTTCTCGACCTGGGACGCTTTCATGGGAGCAGCAATCACCAGTCCGATTTCCTCTTGCTGCCAACCCGCATCATCGTTTGAGTATTGATCGAGGTGCAACTCCGGATACTCCGGCAAAAGATCCTTCGCATGCTGCCAGTTTCGATAGAACAAACGGGCGGTCGTCTTGCCAATCAGCCAGGGCAGAATCTCGCGCGCCAATTTGCCGGCGCCCAGGACAGCGACCGTCGGCATGCCCTTCACGTGCTGACGCACGAGGCTGCCGTAAGACTGGCTACCAATTCCCTGCAGATGTTCGTGGCGCACGCGCTTGGCATCGACGAGAACGTTGGCAGTGAGCTGCCGCAGAAACGAGCCCCAGGCAGTGTTGGAAAATTTTGAGTGCGCACAGAACTCGCGAAACTGACCCATCACTGCCGTCTCTCCGAGGAGGGGAGAATTCAGGCCGCAGATAACTTCGAGCAGAAAACCATATGCGTCCCGGCCGCGATAGACGTCGACGCCACTCGAAACCAGTTCATCGTTCTCAGCGGCTTCGATCAGCGCGCTGTTCTCGATCCGATTTAGAAACAGAATTCGTCGCAGACAGGTTTGCCACTCGAGGCCGTTGAGCACGACGGGCATCCTGGCCCGGGCCTCGTGTCGCAGATTGAGGATGACCAATTGGTCTATCACGCGACTATTCTATGGAAAGGCCCGTTTCTATTGTCATTGGTTTGTCATTGGGGAGAGGTTTTTTCGCCGGATCTGACCTGAATCACAAAATCGGGCCATTTCATCCGGAGAGCGTGGACGTCCCCGTCCGCACTTGAGCGGGGCGGGCGACAGCTAGCCGCAGAGCGGCAAAAAGATCACCGCCGTTCAAAGTTTAGTCCTTATCCCGCTCGCTACCGCTCGCGGTTCTGTAACAAGGGACCTCGACACGCCGCCGCGAACCGTGATACAACGCGCGCCTCACGGGACGATTCCCGAGCGAGTCGCGAGACTCAAAACTTCAGACTCCCGACTGCAGACTATTTGAGAAGGACGCGAAGCTCTTGATTAGTACATGCAAGAGCCCGCGAACTAAAATCATCCAAACACAAGGCGAATGAAATGCTTGATCCTACACTCCTCGGACTCCTAACTCAGGTTGAACGAGATGAGATAATTCTTCCCGCCATGCAAAGGCCCTTCGTGTGGAGGGAGGAGAGAATCTACCGATTGGTTGACAGTCTGCTCCGAGGATTCCCGATAGGTGCGGTGATGCTCTGGAGAACGTCCACAGTTCAGCGTTATCGGCGATTACCTCGTGACATCGATGTCGAAATTGCCGAGATATTCAACTTTGAACCGTTAGCTACTAATAGTAACAAATACCTTGTCCTTGATGGACAACAGCGATTGACTAGCCTGTTCGCTGCATTCAAAGGAACGTACAATCACAAGAAACTCTATATTGACGTACTCAGTGGCAGTCCAGAAGGGAAAGACCCGGGGAACGAATATTACGACTGCCAATTCATGTCTGCGAACGAGGCTAAAAATCTTAGCAGCAATGGTGGCGACTCACGGCGACACTTTGTTCCAATACAGGATTTGATAAAGATAAATCCTGTATATGCTCTCGAGGGCCGCTCATGAGAAGGCGCAAGCACTTCAATTGAATCTGGAAGAAACGAGGCGAGCTAACGGCATATACCTGCGCTGCGCAAATATCCTTGGGAATTCTAAATCCCTTCAAGTCATCACAGTAGATGAAGACCCATCGCACGTTACTCCAATCGAGGAAATCCTGGAGATTTTTGTCCGCGTAAATTCAGGCGGCCTTGTCTTGCAGAAGTCAGATCTCCTCATGAGTCTGCTTGATCTTAGCTGGAACAACATTCAACCTGAGTTGCAGCTATTGGTGAGAGACATTAATGAAAGCAAGCCGTTTGCTTTCACCCGAGACGATGTACTCAAAAGTCTGCTTCTATCGGAAGGCGCTGAAACTCGTTTCGACAAGCTTGTCAGTGACCGAAAACAGGTTGAACAATTAGCTACTAAACTGCCCGCTTACATGCCAGGCGTCATGAAGGCATGGCAAATGCTCGGCATCATCCTGGTTGACGACTGCAAAATCCACTCGGAAAGATTCTTCAGAGGTGGACACAACGCGCTTCTGCCATTTGTACTTTTCTTGTCGACGTTAGATCCTTTATCTAAAGGCGATCGAAGGAAGGTTGTAATCGGTATTTACGTGTCTATCATGAGTGGAATCTTTAGTGGCGCTGAAGCGCGGATGGGGGCGTTTGCTAGAAATAAGGTGGCTTTGGCTGGTTCATTCCCCATTGAAGAGTTAGCTGCCCTGGTCAAGCGGCAGTACGGTATTAGGAGTCTTGATGATCTGCTTCGAAGGCATCTCGACCTCGCATTGAACATAGCTCACGGTGGCGTTTCACTTGACAGCAACCCGGAAGAGCTTCAGCGAGATCATATTTTCCCGAAATCGAGTCTCGAGGCTGCGGGTTATCCGTATGAGGTCGTCAACCACTACGCAAACTTCCATTTCTTGCGAGGTGCTGACAACCTCAATAAGTCGGACAAACCCCCGCATGAATGGTTTAGAAATCCGGGAAGGAACGTGCCTTCTTATTCCGACCAAGACCTCGAAGAAAGACTATTGACATGGGAAGATCTGGAACCTGGGCATTTCGAGTCCATGATTGAGACGAGGGGGAAGAAAATTCGGGAGAAGGCGGAGCAACTCTTCGGACTAAAGGAAGATGAGTTCAATGCCTTTTTTGCTGATAGCGTTGAGAGTAATTAACCGGGATCTATCGGGACTTCAATAAGAAAGCAGAACAAAGCTGGGAAACGATTCTGTCCCGCCACCTAAGCAAGCGGAATTCGTTCTTGAAGCAAGTGGTTTCGGCCACGGCGCTTTTGCAGATCTCTTTTTCAGTCTTTCCAGCCTGCCCCGATCAGCCAGATGAAGGATTGAACGTCGATGAAGTCGCGGGCTCCGTGTGGCCGTAGTACGTCTAGGAGATAATGCGACATCTCAAGAAGCTTGGCGTACGTCATCCAGTTAAGCTCAGGACGGTAATGGAGTTCGAATGTGAGACGTGCAGCGCAGTCTTGAGTGACCACGGGCTTGAGAAACATAAAGCGTCCTGGCTGCGCGATAAAAGGAAGCACAGTAGCGACGGTCCATTTGGCGGGAGATGTCTTGGCCTCCTCGGCCGGAAGACTTGCCACGGTGTTCAGGTAAGCCTCAAACAAACCGGGGTCAATGTCAGGTGCCTTAAGGACTCTGAGCAACGCCTCAAAATATTTCTTAGCGGCGGCATCATTCCGCAAGCCGTCGCGGAAGGCCGCCTTCTCGAACACAGCCAATAGGTTTATTCGACCTTCAACGGCGAGCGCGCGCCTACGCAGCTCTTCGATCATTTCGGTGCGGAGTAGTCTTTCAAACTCGTCGACACCCAGTGTTTGCTGAAACTGCTCATGGGCGGCCCACTTGTACGTGCGTTCTCCGACGTTGGCGCAAAGCACGTCAATGTAGTCTGGATCGTCAAAAAGGAGAGGGAAGTGTCTACGAAACTGGACGATCCCTTCCTCAAGTGTAACGCGATTCTTTAGTGGTCGCTGAAACTTGCCGTTGATGTATGGCGGCAAATTATCGAGCAAAGGGTCGGATTGACTGTCGGCGCGATTAAGAGAAACGAACCGCGTGTCTATGATCCGCTTGGCCGCGTCGGGAGTATCACCACGCAGATCGCGAAAGTAGACAGTGATCTTTGAGCCATCGATCTCTAGTATGCGGCCTAGGCCCCACTCAGTTTTTAGGGGGTGGACGACGAGGAGGCCGATCTCATAGCTGGTCCGATTTGTCATAACGACTCCTTGGGCTAATCACTTGAATGCCTTATGCGCCGTTGGTATGTGCGAGTCGCCATCAATTCACCGCCGCGATCTGATACTGCTCCAACTTCCCGTCCGGCATTTCATAAGTCCACGCGCGCAGAATCTTTTGTGGAAACGTGATCACGAACACGCGCAACGTCATGCCTCCACGCAGACCCTGCGACGATTGCACGAACGACTGGGGCGTTCCTAAAGGCCCGAGGCTCCTGGCAAAATCCTTCAACGCCTCTTCGCTGAAGTAACTGTTGGCGTTGTCAGTGAAGAGCGAACGATCGATTGTGCCGTGCTGAAGTCCTTCAAAGATCTTCTTGGCCTGCTCCAGCTTCGCGGGTGTCGCCGGATCGGTAGTCGCGAACAAGAGCGGAGCGATACCATTCGCGATTGCGCCGGACGCGCTGGCCGCATCCTGATTGGTGAGCACCACTATCGCCGCGCGGTCATCCGGGAAGACGACGTTCTGGGCGGTGAAGCCCGAGACCTCGCCGCCGTGCGATAACGCGCGATGGCCCGCCTGCGAATTGACGTCAACGCCCAAACCGTAATGCGTGCTCAAGCCATTCTTGAGTAACATGTCAGTGGCAAACTCGCGGTAAGAGGAGGGCTTCAGTAACTTCTGATCCATGATCGAGATGTCCCACTTCGCCAACTCCTGCGCGGGCATCGCCAATTCTCCGGCGGCGAACATCCAGCCCTTGCCCTCTTTCGGAGCCGGGCGTAGGGGGCCCAAAGCATAACGCAGATAGCCGGCCGGATCTGTGTCGCCGAGTTTTGCCTGATCGGTATCGCTCACACTGGTCATGCCCAGCGGCGTGAAAACCTTCTCCTGGAGAAAGCGCAGCAGCGGCATGCCGGCGACTTTCTCAACAATGACTCCTGCGATCACGTAGTTCGTGTTGCTGTACTGCCATTTCGTTCCCGGCTCGAAATCGAGCGGCTTGCGCGCCCACATGTCGAGGATCTTTTGCGCCGTGACGGGCTGTAACATCATCGGCATCACATAATCCTGCGGCCAATAATCCTGGTATCCAGAGGTCTGCGAAAGCAGTTGGCGAATAGTTACTTCGTTGGCCCGCGTCAGATTGGGAACGAACTTCGCGACCTTATCGTCGAGCGATAGCTTGCCTTGCTCTTGCAAAAGGAGAATCGCCGCCGCCGTGAACTGTTTGCTGATCGAGCCGATGCTATAGCGCATCTGTGGCGTGGCTGGGATTTTCGGATCAAGCCGCGCATCACCGTAGGCTTTTACATAGACGATCTGTCCATCTTTCACGATGGCAATAGAAGCGCTCGGCACGCCGGTCTTTGCCAGAGTGTCGGTTGCGACTTTGTCGATCTTCTCAATGAGATCGGCAGAGAGTTGGGTCTGGGCAGTTGCGTTGAAACTAACGAAAGCGAGAATGATGACAGCGACGAAGCTATGAACTGCGAAACGAAATTGATGCACGGAATTCTCCTTAGGGTTAAGAAAGACGCATTTGAAGGCCTCAACATATACATAGAGTCAGATGAACCCAATAAACTCGTCAACCGTCAAGCCGGAAATTTCCTTGTGATTCGGACTGTAGTTTGGGAAGGTGGTAACTTTCGCACCATCGTGATGTGACTACCGCGCTGCCGGTAAACAACGAATCCCACTTTGCCGAGCGCCTTGACGCATTCTGCGCCAGAGACAACCGGCAGCTTGCTCATGCGGCGACCTCAACAAGTTCGACTCGATCGTCAGGAACAGGTTCGCCCCGCTCGCGCAGAACATCTTCATGAAGAGTGATGGCTTCACGAACATTCGCCAGGGCTTCTTCGCGGTCTTTGCCTTGGCTTATACAGCCGGGAAGACTAGGCACCTCCGCGACTACGTAGCCGTCGTCGCCGGGATATAAGAGAACTTGTCTGGTCATGGGAGCAATTCTACGCAGGGACGGCATTCTCGACAAGAGAGATCCGCCGACTAGAAAAGTCCGAGTTAGCCGCCGACCAAAAGTCCGAGCCAGTACCGAGAGCGGAACTGACCTCGTCTCCGCGCTGCCTATCTCTTCCACACCGGCAACACAACTCGCGACCCATAGGTCGCCGAGTGATAAACCCGCTCGGTCGCTTTTTGGAAATCACCGTCGGTGCCCTGCTTATAATTCGGCATGAACTTTTGCGGGTTGCGCGCGACCAGGGGGAACCAAGTGCTCTGAATTTGTATCATGATGCGGTGGCCCTTTTTGAACGTGTGCACGACGCCGGGCATGACGTAAGAGATTTTCGTGGGCACGTTTGGCTGCAAAGGCTGTGGCTTTTCAAAGCTGTTGCGGAAACGCGCAGGGAAAGGCTCGCCGCGCAGAAGCATCTGATAGCCACCTGGCGCAAACACGCATGACGCGGAAGAGTCGGGTGGCTTAACTCTTTCAGGCTCGCCGTTAGCCAATTTGTTTCCAGTTTCCGGATACTGATAATCGTCGGGAAAGACGTCGATTAGTTTGACGACGAAATCCGAATCTGTGCCGCTGGATGAAACGATAAGCTCCGGCTTGATGGGACCTGCCACGGTCACATCTGTAGCCAGCGGATCAGTTTGATAGACCAACACGTCCGGTCTGGAGGCAGCGAACCGTTGATCTTCGGTCATAAAATCGCGCGGATAGTTGAGCGTGATCTTCTGCGTGTAAGGCACGGGATTCATCGGATCGCTGACATACTCGTCATAAGGTCCATCCTTCGCGAGTGCTGGCGCCTTAGCAAATGAAAGCTTGCCCCCGCGTTGCAGATAAAGCGACGTGTCGTTGGAAGTGGACGGCGACCAGTCGCCGATCCACTGATTTGCGCCGGTGTCGAATACATTCAGTTCCTTAATCTGAGAGATGTCGCCCTTGCTTTTCAAAAAGTAATTGAAGAACGGCAGTTCGAAATTCTCGCGATAGTAAGCGCCGGTCTTGCTGCCAAAATATGCAGTGCCCAGCCAGTCGCCATCAGATCGCGCCCAGCCGCCATGAAACCACGGGCCAATCACGAGCACATTGAAAATGCCCGGGTTCTGTTTCTCGATATTCTGGTAAACGCCCAGCGCGCCGAACAGATCCTCATTGTCATACCAGCCACCGACGGTCATCACCGCGGCGTGAATATTCTTCAGGTTCGGAAGCACATTCCGTTCTTTCCAAAACTGATCATAGTTGGGGTGCTGCATCATCTGGTCCCAAAACTTCATGCGCATGCCGAGCTTCTGCTCGAAAAGGTCTCCGGCCTTTCGTAGGCCTCCCATCTCCAAGTAAAACTTGTAGCCGTCCGGCGTGCCCCAGGGAAAAGGTTTGACATAGTCATTCGTCCCGGTCGGCGTGGGCCGTTGCTGACCAAAGTAGGCGAAGAAATTGTAGTTCTGCGCGAGAAACAAAGCGCCGTTGTGATGCATATCGTCGCCGTGAAACCAGTCAGAGACCGGCGCCTGCGGAGAGATTGCCTTGACGGCCGGATGGCCATCTATGCCGGCCATCGACGTGTAAAATCCCGGATATGAAATGCCCCAGACGCCGACGCGCCCGTTGTTATTAGGAATCTTTTTGATCAGCCAAGCAACCGTGTCGTACGTGTCGGTGGTTTCGTCTATCTGATTTCCCTTCTTGTCGGGAATGTATGGACGCACGTCCTCATACTCACCTTCGCTCATGTAACGGCCGCGCACGTCCTGATAGACAAACACGTAGCCTTCCCGGGCAAACAATTCGTCGGGTCCCAGCGAGTTGCGAAACTTGTCCGGACCGTAAGGCGCAATGCTGTAGCAGGTGCGATCGAACATGATCGGATACTTTTGTTTGGTGTCCTTCGGTTCGTAGATCTGCGTGAAGAGCTTTACGCCGTCGCGCATCGGGACCAAGACTTCGCGCTTGAGATAATGGCTCTTGATATAGTCAGCCAGCTCGCGCTGGGCCGATTGGCCAGAGCCTTGGGCAAACGAAGAAAGAGTGGACAGGAGAAGGAAACCGACAGCGGTGGAAAGATTCAAGATCCTAGTTGGTTTCATGGAGCCTCCAACGTGACGATTTAGATTTCTTAAGCCACCCAAGATGGTAGCGATGGCAAGAACCGCATTCAGATTGTGATTCATTCCTCAGGAATGCGTTGGTGTTTGGATCAGCGCCTTCTGCGCTTCAGCAGGCACGTCAATGACGACAAAGAGGCCGGCTGGATAGAGATAATCTTCACCCGTTTCATCTACAACTCTGATGTAGTTACTTCTCGCGGCTGACTCATCTGGAAGAACCTGATAGATAGTCCTGATTTTTAGATCATCAGGGTAAGCGGCGTTATCGATGCAGACGGCGAAATGTGACTGATGGCTTTCGTCTTTCATGGCTTTAATCCAAATAACGTTTTATTTTCATTCTTACCTTACCAATCCCGTGAGCTTCGTACCAATGCACTTCGGCACGGCGTATCGTACCATCCCGGAGACGGACGTTCGCAACCCCTTTTCGCTTTCGCCAACGTCCATGTCCAAACCGAATTCGCAACTCCCGCAATTCTCGTATTGACGGGCCAATCGCGAAGGTCTCGGCTTCAGTAATTTGTCCATAGAGTTCAAAGTCGATAGTCATGGGAGCGCGCCCAAATTTACCATCATTTTCACAACGAGCAAATGGAAAGCCATGCTTATCTGTCCAAGTGTACTTCCCCGGTACGCCCTCGCGGGAATTGCTGTCCAGTTCTCAACCACTAACTTTTCCTGCCGGGAGGAATTCCTCGAATAAACAAATGATTGCGCGGCCGGTTCGATC
>JAWVCT010000117.1:0-64875 GCA_033858155.1 Blastocatellia bacterium | reverse complement strand
GGAATTTCCGCGGGCTTTACAGGAGAATTCAAACGTCTCGCCGCTTCATCAGAAATAATGCAGAGGCCGTGGCGGCCTTCGCCGGCCAGCCGATGCACTAACCGCCGGGCATCTTCGTGGGTGATACCGGTTGCTTCGCAGCCGCGGTCGCTGATGACGGCCCATTTTTCTTTTCCTAGTTCGCTGGTCATCGGGTTAAGAAATGCGGGCAGGGATGCCCGTGCTACAGTTACTTACCTTTAAAGTCAGGTTTCCGCTTTTCCAGAAACGCCTTCACGCCTTCGTCCTTATCTTCACTCGAGAAGCAAAGCGCAAACAGATCGACTTCCCGGCGCAGGCCCTCGTCCAGATTTGAACGCGAGGCTAGTCTGATAGCTTCCTTCGCCAGCCGCAGAGCAATCGGACTTTTTTCCGCAATGCGGTTGGCGATTTCCATCGTTTTTGTTTCCAGCTCGTCTGCCGCCACGACGTGATTCACCAGGCCGATAGAAAATGCGTTCTGGGCATCGATAATCTCGCCCGTTAAGATCAGTTCCATCGATTTGCCTTCGCCTACCAGCCGAGTCAAACGCTGCGTGCCGCCACCGCCCGGTATGATGCCGAGATTAATTTCCGGTTGCCCGAAGGATGCTTTCTCACTGGCGACGCGAATGTCGCAAGCCAGCGCCACTTCGCAGCCGCCGCCGAGACAATAACCATTAATCATCGCGATAATCGGCTTCGGAAAAGTATCGATGGCATTGAACAACGAACGTTCGAGCATCACTTCGCGTTGAGAGATTGCACTGCGATCGGCAAACTCTGCTATGTCCGCGCCGGCGATAAATGCCTTATCACCTGCGCCGGTGAGAATGACGACGCGAACAGAATCATCGGCGCGCAGTTCATCAAGCACAGCAGCGCCCTCGGCGCGAGTTTGAATGTTGAGCGCGTTCCGTTTTTCGGGACGGTTGATCGTGACGATGGCCACACTTCCGCGACGTTCGAGCAGAATCGTTTCGTAACTTTGGCTCACTTTAGTTGCTCCAGTTTCTTTGATTGGAAAAGTTAACCACAAAGACACTAAGGACACAAAGATGCTTAGTAAGATCGGCTCATCTCATTTCGATCTCTTTGTGTTCTTTGTGACTTGGTGGTTAGTCACTCAGGTGGAAGAAGGGGAATCACCCGGAGCGGCGGCCTGTTCGTCGGCGACCCAGGAGACAAACAAGCGGGTCCAGTTTTCGGCGGGCTCGGCGATTTGCACGCCGACGCGCGCGGTGCCATAGATGGCCGGCGACAGACGCACAACGGTGGCTGTGGCTTCGGTAGCGGAACCGTCGGGCCGGTGCGCGCGGATATACAGATTCTCTCCGATGCTCACCTTCTGGTTGAGATGAAACAGCGCGCCCGACGTTGAAATATCATCGGTCTCAGTCGGTTCACTCCACGCGGCGCCGTCTTCCGAGCGTCCTGAGACGACAATGGGAAGCCGCAGCGCCATGCGCAGGGCAAAGCGTCTTTCTTCGTTTTGATAGGGCGTGCTCATAACGGTCGCCATGTTGCCTTCGCTCTTCCGTTCGATCAAAGCAGTTTATGTAGTATATGCTCTTTGACCCGTTTCCTGCTCATTCCATTTATAAAAGCCTTCACCGCTTTTCTTTCCCAGCTTTCCTTCGCTGACCATGCGCCGCAGAATGTCAGGCGGCCGAAAGGCCTCTGAACCCAGCTTTCCGTGCAAGTATTCAGCAATATGCAAACGAACATCAAGGCCAACCAGGTCGGTCAGACGCAGCGGCCCCATCGGGTGGTTATAGCCGAGTTCCATGGCCGTGTCGATGTCGCGCGCGCTGGCCACGCCCTGCTCGACCATTCGCATGGCCTCGAGCCCGAGGGTCACGCCCAGCCGGCTGGAGGCGAATCCCGGCACGTCACGCACTATGATTGGCTCCTTCTTCATCCGGGTCGCGACTTCGCGTACGGTTGTGGTGGCTTCGTGGCTTGTTTGTGTACCAACTACGATTTCAACCAGACGCATGATGTGCACCGGATTGAAAAAGTGCATGCCGACAACATTCTCGGGTCTCGATGAAGCGGTGGCAACTTCGCCAATTGAAAGAGAAGACGTGTTCGTCGCGAAAATGCAGTCACTAGAGACGAGGCCTTCCGTCTTGCGCAAGAGATTTTGCTTCAATTCGAGGTTCTCCGGCGCGGCTTCGATCACCAGATCGACACGGCTGATTTCTTCCAAACTCGTGGCGCATTGAATGCGCCGTAATGCCTCGTCTCGATCCTGCTCAGAAATTTTTTTCAGTTGAATCGCTTTGGCCAGGTTCCGTTCGATGGACTGCACACCACGAGCCAGCGCATCCGGATTGACATCGCACATGATCACGGCATAGCCCGCCATCGCCGCCACCTGGGCAATGCCGTGCCCCATGGTGCCCGCGCCGAGCACAGCTATGGTATGAATTGGGCGAGCCACAGTCGTGTTATTGTTTTCGTCCGAGCTTTTGCTCAAAGCACTCTCAACAAGGGGGCCGAACCGAAGAAATGGGGATCCTGATTCAGCCAAAAGTATGGCCTGGGGCCTGCCTGGTTCGACTAACTCGTACAGTCCTAGTTATACTATACGCGCAACCGAAAACGCCAATACATTTTCAGTGATTTGAGAGTCCTCTGAAACTCGTTGGAAGGAGACCAACCCCGCTTGGCCAAAGAAGAACTTCGCCGTCAGGTCGTGATCATCGGCTCGGGACCAGCCGGATTAACCGCCGGAATTTACACTGGGCGAGCGAATCTCGCACCGTTGCTGGTGGACGCGCCGGCTGATACCGAAAGGCAAACAACACCCGGTGGCCAATTGATGATCACCACCGATGTAGAAAACTATCCCGGCTTTTCCGAAGGCATTCAGGGGCCGGATTTGATGGTTGAGTTTCGCAAGCAAGCCGAGCGATTCGGAACCGAATTCTTGCAAGAGTGGATTACCGATGTCGATCTTCAGGAGCGCCCTTTCACGCTGAATACCGACAATAAAATTATTAAGGCCGATACATTGATTATTGCTTCAGGCGCCTCGGCCAAGTGGCTGGGGATTCCCGGCGAGGCCAAAACGCCGCAAGGTTTCGGGGGCAACGGCGTGTCGGCCTGTGCGACTTGCGACGGCCCTCTGCCGGCTTTTCGAAATAAACACCTCGTCGTCGTTGGCGGCGGAGACACCGCGATGGAAGAGGCCACCTTTCTCACGCGTTATGCGAAGCGAGTTTTCGTGATTCATCGTCGCGACAAACTGCGCGCTTCCAAAATCATGCAGGAGAAAGCGTTTCGCAACGACAAGATCGAGTTCATCTGGCATACGGATGTCTCAGCGATTATCGGCACACATGAGCAGGGAGTGACCGGCGTTGATCTACGAAATGTAGAAACCGGCGCGGAATCCGTATTGAACTGTGAAGGAGTCTTTATTGCCATCGGCCATCGGCCCAACACCGATTTATTCAAGGGCCAGATCGACATGGATGCGGTTGGTTACATCATCACTAACGGGCATTCGACGGGAACGAACATCCCCGGCGTTTTCGCCTGCGGCGACGTGCAGGACTCGGTCTATCGCCAGGCAGTAACCGCGGCGGGCACCGGATGCATGGCGGCCATCGATGCCGAACGCTTTCTTGATCACTTGCCGATTGAGTTGCCGAGCGGCGAGGAAGTTACCATCGAAGGCGAACACATCACCCGAGATCGCAAATTAATCATTACACCGTCAGGCGAAGTGATTTCGAACGAACCGGAACCGGCCTAGTTCGATTAGGAGCGCCGACTGTCCTCTCGGCGGTTCGCGAGCATCCTCCCCGCGTGAGCTTTCGCACTAAACACCGGCAAGGATGCCGTTGAACCGCAGGCAGGATGCCTGCGCTCCCTTTGCCTTAAAAGTCCTCCAGCCGCGCCCAACCACTCGCGGCGCCGGTACTCGTGGAGCTGCAGTTGTTACTCGCCTTAGTGCAGACAAAGAACTTCGTGATCGGATGAACTTCCCAGAGCGCCATGCGTTTGGGCTGGCCGCCAATAGCATGATTTGGATCGTCGTTAACGATGTGGATGTTGTCGTAGAACAGCGCGCCTATCACCAGTATCCGCTTGCCTTGTTGCCTGACGTTTTTCAGCTTGGTCAGGGTCCAGGCTGCGTTGCGGCCCTGCGGAATCATTTCCACCACGATGCCTTTGAATTCATCCTGGCCGGCGTTCTCAACGATCGATATATGAAAGTCGTTCCTATCGCTCTGCGTAAAACGGCAATTCACGGACTCGCCGCTGGTGTTCGCATGCGGCTCGAGCCCCTCAGCCAAAAAGCCGCGCACCTTCACCAGCCGTCCTTCACGCACGGTCCCGCCAGAGATGTTCAGGTTCGACAGTGAATCTCTCTCGGCTTGGGTAAGTTCATTGTGCTGGCCCACCAGGTCGTTTGCTCTTTGTTGCAGGGTCTTGAGATCGGCAAAGGTCAGCGTTCGCGCAGTCGCTTCTGACGGCAGGCGGCGCTTGGTTGAATTAAGCAGCGCCTGGGTCGAACCGGACGAGCCACAACCTTCGGGCCCACAGTGCGGAAAGGTGTCGGCGCAGGGTGAAGTTCCGGCGCTGGGAGCAGCGACTGCTGGTGCGGGAAACGTAATTGGCCCGCGGAGATTTTTCGACCACACCCAACCCAGGCGTCCTTTGCCAAAGATGACGCGATAAAATCCATCACTCGGATTTTCGTCTACGACTCGGAGTTCAGTGGCCGGAGTTACTACCTTCAGGCGTAAACGGGTGGTGGCTGGACCACGGCGCAGGTTAACTTTCTTTTCGACGGTGACGGTCGGCAGTGGAGAGAATTCATCGGATTGCGCGAAAGCTACGGCCGCAAATCCGAGAATGCAGAAAATAATTGAGAGTGTTCTTCGCATGATTACTCCTTCAGGCGATTGGGAACGCCTTTTCCCCTAAGCGAATGTTCGTGCAAGTACGCACGGACTTAGTTGATGCCGATCAGCGCTGCGCACGTCCCTGCTTCCCCGACGGTGAGGGAGATCAGACGGGCAACATTCAAACATCAGTACAACTTAGCAACCAGCGTGAAGCGCCGGTATCACAACAGGACAATCGAATCATCTTTCGGGCGGCGAGTTGGCTTCGGCTCCGGGTCGGGTTCCACGAACAGCGACACCGTCGGAACATAGGTCGATTCGCCATGTCTGAGCGGACAAAAGTCACAATAGTAACCGGTGCTTTCTTTGCGATCTGCGCATTCGTTGCACTCCAGCGCCTGGCCCGTTTTCATCAAAGCGTCCAGCAGCGGAATCAAACGACGACCCCGTTCAGTCAATTCATACTCAACCCGCCGCGGCAGTCCGCCGTAATTATTTCTCAAGATCAGTTCGTCCTGTTCCATCTCTCGCAGCCGGCCCATCAATGTGCGACTGCTGATCGGATGCAGGTCTTCCAGCAATTCCGTGGTGCGCTTGGGTCCCACGCTCAGGTCGCGGACAACCAGCATGGTCCACTTGTCGCCGATCAACTGCAGCGCTCCGGCTATCGGACAGCCATCGATCTTACGTCGTCGCAATCACTTTTCCTTTCGCTGACCACCATGCCGGGCGCAAACAATCGGACCAAATCTCGTCGTATCCTTCAAGAGAGCTTCGGCAACCTGCTTGGAATTGTCTGAGAGTACTCGTTTCCAAACTGATCTGGCAAGAACCTTTGCTCTTTTGTCGCCCCTGCTGCAAGCAGCATGATCCGGCTGGCAGATCAGATGGTTATGTTAGCAATGATTCCCGACGAGCGGGTCGCGCGAAGCGGCAAAATCAGAGCGAGAGTGAAGATTGTCGTGGCTTGATGGATTTACGCCGAGGGCACTTGTCTTTGGTACGAAACCCAGAACGCCAAATAAGAAACCCGAAGCGGTGGGAGCTTCGGGTTACTATGGTTTCAGCTCGCAGCGAATCCAACTAATTTCCTGTCCCCTGCCTGCTGTCACCGTCGCCGTGGGGTAAATCGAATCTTTTAATCCCGAAATCTGAGTGCGGCGCCCTTCTCAGTTTCGACATTGGGCGCCGTATTTCAGGGCGATTCCCGTGCCGTGGCGGGCAGACTCAGCCCCGAGTCAGGTAACAACTTGATAAGCTGCGAGTTGGCGGCAGACTGAGTGCGGGCCGGAAACAAACAGCCCCTCGAAAGTCCTATCAGAACTGATAGTCCGCTATCACTTCCGATATGCTAAACTCACGCCCGACTGAATTTCTGTGTAATCAAAGCCCCCTTGGCCACGCTCCTTCAGTCTTATGAATCCCAGACTAATCGCCATCAATGGAGCCCTAAAGGGCAGTACCTTTCCGCTCACTGAGGATGAGATTTCGGTCGGCCGCGAGTCCGCAAGCCATATTTCTTTGGGCCACAACTCCGTGTCGCGCCGTCATTGTTCGATCAAGCGAGACGGCGAAGAGTTCGTAATTCGTGACCTGGACAGTTTTAACGGCACGTTTGTTAACGGGGTCCCGATTAAGGAGCAGACGCTGGTGCATACCGATCAGATAAAGATCGGAACCATTGCTCTGCTCTTTCTAACTGGCGACAGTGAAGATCCGTCATCTGGCAGCCTGGTCCAACTTGACGACTTGAAGTTTCTTGCCCACTCAACCACGCAAGTGCGCCCCGAGACACTCTTGCACCAAACTGAGCAGGCAATGCTGCAGAGTCCCGAACACGAACGCGTCGCCCGAGACCTGGGCGCGTTGTGCAAAATCGGCTCGCGCATCAATGTCCTCCGGCACATCAGGGAACTACAGCACGAAATACTTAATTCGATATTTGAAGTAGTGCCGGCTGACCGCGGCGCGATCCTGCTGAGCCAGGGCGACAACGAGTTCTCTTCGTTGTACGGTCGCGACCGCGAAGACGAAGGCAAGCTAGTCCACATTAGCCGCACCGTCGTGAACAAAGTATTGACCGAAGGGATGGCCATTCTCAGTAACGATATTCATACCAGCGAGGCCCTGAGCACGGCTGAGAGTCTCATCGCCGCCCAAATCACTTCCTTGATGTGCACTCCGCTGGTCCTCTTCGAGAAGATCGTGGGCGTTATCTATCTCGACACGAGCGATCCTCTGGTTCGATTCGATGAGGGACACTTGCAACTGCTGGCCGGCATTGCTGGTATCGCCGCCGTGTCTTTGGAGAATGCGCGGCAGATGGAATGGCTGGAGGGAGAGAATAGCCGTCTGCGATCCACGCTCGCGATCGAACACAACATGGTGGGCGAGGGGCCGGCTATGCGCGAAATCTATAGCTTTATTGAGCGTGTCGCACCCAGGGATTCCGCAGTGCTAATTTGCGGCGAGAGCGGAACCGGCAAGGAACTAGCGGCGCACGCGATTCACACCAACAGCCCGCGCGCGGTCAAACCGTTCGTCGTTATCAATTGCGCGGCCCTGGCGGAGACCCTGCTCGAAAGCGAATTATTCGGACACGAAAGAGGCGCATTTACGGGCGCCATCACTCAGAAAAAAGGCAAGCTCGAGGTCGCGCACGGCGGCACTGTCTTTCTGGACGAAATCGGTGAGTTGGCGTTGCCACTGCAATCGAGGCTGCTCCGCTTTCTGCAGGATCATAAGATCGAACGTCTCGGCAGCACGCGCTCGATCGCCCTCGACGTGCGCGTAGTTGCGGCCACGAACCGGAATCTTGATGAGGCAATCGCAAAAGGAACTTTTCGATCTGATCTCTATCATCGACTCAACGTCGTAAAGATAACGATGCCCCCCGTTCGGGAAAGGCGTGAGGACATTCCCTTACTGGCCAGCTACTTTGTGGCCAAATATGCCCAAGCGTGCAAACGAACTGTGAGTGGGATCGCGCCGGCGACGCGGGCCCTCCTGGAGAGTTATGATTGGCCCGGCAACGTGCGCGAGCTTGAGAACGCCATTGAGCGTGCCGTCGTCCTTGGCACATCTGACGTTATCGAGAATGAGGATTTGCCGGAGCGGATCTTAGAATCAGCGAACAACGGCAAACTGCCGATGGCTAAGTACTACGAAGCAGTCAAACAGGCCAAGCGCGAACTTATCCTTCACGCGTTGGAGCAGGCAAAAGGTAACTACACCGAAGCCGCCAACGCCTTAGGTGTCCACCCAAACAACCTCCACAGGCTAATTCGAACTCTGGAGTTAAAAACGTCGATTGGAAAGTGAGCAATGAAAAGAGGGTGCCGGAACGCATCCTTAAGATGCGCTCCGGAGGGGAGCCGGACCTTCCGTCCGTCTGCGTGTGGGCAAGGAACTCAAATATCTTGTCTCTCAAGGTGTATGTCTCCGCGCCCCGAAACGTTTCCCAGGTTGGAAAAGAGAACCAGGAACAGGAGTAAGCCCGCAAGTCTCAATACCCGCAGGCGCGGTTCTTCTTCACCGTAATTCGCCATTGACATCGTTTGGCGACGCGTTTACTCTGCGCATGACTCTAAGCAAAAACATGGCTACGTAGCTCAAGCGTCAAGCTTGGAGTTGTTTGGTGGAGTACGGGCGCGAAACGACGTGAGGGATCGCGCCTCCGAGGCTCCGCTCAGCAACAAACCAGCGTCAGGTTCTGAAGCAAGTCCCGATTCGAGTTTGCAGGCCATCAATATCCAAGTGCGCGCGCGTTGCACCTGTGGTTTGCATTGGAAGTTTGCTATCCAAATGAACAAAAAATGGGTACTAACTCAGGGAGAGTTCGATTTGTTACTAAACTGGCTTGACCCGGATCCGGAGCAAGCCGGAAGGAAGTACGAAGTCATTAGAACGCGCTTAATCAAGATCTTTACCATTCGCGGCTGCCGCGAAGCCGAGGATATCGCGGATGAGACCATTAACCGAGTGACCGCCAGAGTAGCTGAAGTCGCCGCTGAATACAGCGGTGATCCCGCCCTTTACTTCTATGGAGTTGCCCAGAAGGTTCTCCTCGAATATGGAAGAAAAACAAGCGGCCGGTTAGCGGAGGTGTCCGTTGACTCCGCGTCTATAACGCTTAGTACACCGCCGCAGGTCCTGGCGGAAGACATCGAACCCGAGTATCAATGCCTTGAGCATTGTCTCTCCGAACTACCCGCGGAAAACCGCGGGCTGGTAATGCGATATTACCAGCAGGACAAACAAGCGAAGATCGATCACCGTAAAATGCTGGCGACCGAACTCGGCATTGCCCTAAACGCGTTGAGGATTCGGGCCCACCGAATTCGCCAGACATTGCAGCGGTGCGTCCTGGACTGTCTGGAGCAACAACCGGTCAACTGAAATGTTTCCGGCCTTCGCGCATAACTATTAGAGGTTGCCCCCAACCCGGAGGATAGACTCTTATGACGCCGACCCAAACACCGCACGAGAGGATCAGGCCGTATCTGTTGGGGGAACTCTCCGATGCGGCCCGAGAAGAGATTGAGCGAGAACTCCTGATTAACGAGGAATTGTTTGAAGAACTCCTCATCACCGAAGCAGAACTCACTGATGAATACCTTCACGGTAAGTTAGCGGCGGATGAACATACTCATTTTGAACAGCATTTCCTGGCTACGCCGGAGCGCCAGCAGAATCTACGGTTTGCCCGAGCGCTGAACCGCTATTTGACGAGCGCTGGAGATCGAAACATATTGCCTGTGACCGTCGTGCCCAGCTTTTGGAGCACCAGGACTTTCTTATTCAGGACGACGGCCGCAATGGTAGCAGTCATTGCAATCGTAGCCGTTGGTTGGTTGGGTCTTCGCCACCGAACATCGGCGCCAGGGAACTTTGCCACGATCAACCTGGTTATCGGCGTCAGCGAACGCGGCAAGGGGACACAGCCTTCAGCAGTTAAACTTCCGCGCGACGCCGACGGACTTAGAATTTTATTGCGCGTGCCGGATCAATCCCTGCCGGCCGTGGCTTATCGCGTAGAGGTGGCGAATGAGAGCGGACAGAGCAAATCTTATGCAGCGACGGCGTTGGAAGGACAGTTGATCTCTGTGATGATTCCGGCGGCTGAACTAAAACGAGGGCTGAACTCGGTGAAAGTCTTTGCCATTAGCGCCGACGGCAAAGAACAACGCCTTCCGGGTAACGGCTCGTTCGTGGTCGAGTAACTGACGCTTTATCGTAATCCCCTGCTTCGCCGGCGCCGATACAACCCTGCCGCGCCGGCCAACAAAATAACCAAGCCTACAGGCACGATAATCTTCAGAGTTTGCCGCCGGGCCACGGCCGGCTCTGCCTTAATGAACTCACGGTAATCACCTTGCAAAGTAAAAGCCGCCCAGAAGTAAGGCGCGCTCCACTGCGGCTCCTGCCTGATGCTATTCTGAGCCGCGCGCAAAGCCGCGGCGGGAGTCATCCCGCGTTGCAGCATATTAGAATAAAATCGCTTCATTAATTCCGAGGTAGCTTCGTCGTCCACCTTCCATAAGCTCGCGACCACACTCGACGCGCCGGCATACATGAAACCGCGCGTGAGACCAATTAAGCCTTCGCCGCGCACGTCTTTTCCCAAACCCGTGCGACATGCGCTCAGGACAACTAAATTAACCGGCGCATGCAGGCCGTAAATATCCTTCAGTCCCACAAAGCCATTCTGCGGTTGTCCGTCGCGATTAACCATTGAAAGGAAAATGCCTGAGTTCTCGGGTCGTTTGGGATCCAGAATTCCGTGCGTGGCAAAGTGCAGAATCGCGTACTTCGTCAAATCCACGCTTTCCAGTTTTTCGCGCGAGGCGTCAAAACCTGTCGCCACGAAAGTTTCGGGCCCCGCCACTTCGCGCAGGTTGGCTAGTTCGCCCTTAGTGTAGAAGAGTGGTTGCAGAGCGGAAGGATTGAAAGAATCTCCGTCGGGCTCGATATCGCGCACGGCATTCTGCCACTGCTCGTTCTCGTTAGCTTGCGCTACCAACCCCTGCTTGCCGGCATCCCTCTCTTTTTGCTGCGCATAGTTCGAAGCAAAGACTGGATCACCGAAAGCCGCTAGAACATTTGCCGGAGTCTGACGACGTGCCGCCTCGCGATGCAACTGTCCCAGGATGGAAGCCGAGGGCGCGTTCACGACTTCGCAATCGCTGATGAGCGGATTGTTATCAACCGAAGGTAACGGCAAAATCTGAAACGGAATGTAGTTGAGCGCTCCATCGGCAATGACGATAATGCGGCGCTTGTGCAACTGAGCGGCGACTGGAGACAAAACTATCTGGCTCAATTCCTGAGCGGCTAAGTTAGATTCGTTTGCGCCGTTGGTTCCGGGCTGAGTTTTCAGCAACTCATAAACCCGTTTCGCCGCTGTGACGATCGTCCCCTGCGGAGGCAGCGCATAGCTTGAAACATCAGTACGCGTCACGGCCCAAACGTAGCTCCGCTCGTCAGCAAGCACGTACTCTAATAAGACTGTGTCGTCGTCCAAGACCTGTTGCTGAATCTGCGGCAAACTGAGCGGTTGCGGCTGCATTAAGGCGGCATCCCGAGGACCCTTCGATTTGAGCTGAGATCTTATTTCATCATATTCGTCTTTGATTTGATCGATTTCCTTATCAATGGCCTGCGCCTCAGTATTCCGCCTGGCGACGAGCAATTGCGAACGACGTTCGGTTTTATCGTCGAGCGATCGCTGCAATGAGCGTTGGCGTAACACCAGGGTCTGATCTACGCCTTCACGAGTATCCGCCTGTCCCTCACTCAATAACTCGAGCAGCGAGCGGGCATGGGCGCGCTCACTGATTTCAAACGCCTCGGTATCGAACCCCGCGGTTCGGTCACGCTCGTGTAGATGCATGAGAACGTCGATGTAAAGCTCATAATGCTGACGGACAGACGCAAAAAATGATGTGCGCAGGTCCTGGCTGATGACGTTTGAGCGTAAAGACTCAACCACCGCCAGGGCGCGCTGTGTGTTCTGACGAGCAGTCGTGAAATTGCCACGGTCTCGTTCAAGGTGAGCGATCTTATAAAGCGTGGCTACCTCGCCAACCGGGTATTCCGCCTTTCGATTAAGGAAGAGAGCCTGGTTGTAGTATTTGAGGGCCTCCTGAGTCTGTCCCCGCTCCTCATGAAGATTGCCAATCAAGTTCAGCGTCTCCGCTTCCCCTCGAAAAGTTTTTTCTGCGCGCAAGAACGAAAGCGCCTTGAGGTAATAATCAAGCGCTGAGAATTTGTCACCCCGCACATCATAGATTCTGCCGATCTCCCTGATTTCAAAGGCCTGTAAATGTCGATCCCTGGCGGTCATGGACAATGAAAGCGCCTGCTGAAAATATTCAAGCGCTTTCTGATAGTCTCCCAACGAAAACAGGACCTTGGCGGCGTCGTAGATGGTCATAGCCTCTCCGTAATCGCCGGTCGAGTGAAACAGCGGCAGAGCCTGGTTGTAACAATCAAGGGCCTTTTGCTGATCTCCTAATTGATCGTAAACATATGCCTGTCCAGTGAGGATGCGGCCCTGCTCGGCACGGGCGCCGAGTGGTTTGATGAGTTGCATTGCTTTCTCAAAATAATCCAGCGCCGTTTGACTCTCGCCCATCCGAGAGTGAAGGCGCCCGAGGGCAGTGAGCGTCATTGCTTGCCCGCGCTTATTCGGTGAATTCATCCAAAGGGAGAGCGCTTGATTATAGTTATTGAGCGCTTCTCGCATTTGTCCCAAATCAGAATAAGTATAGCCAACGTTCAATAGCGTCAGGGCCGTCCCTTGCCGATCGCCCGCTTCGCTCCAGACCGGTAATGCTTTTTGAAAGTACGCCAGACCTTGCCGGCCCTCTCCTAAGCCGTAGGAAATCTCACCAAGGTTATTGAGCGACTCCGCGACGCCGCGGCGGTTTTCGCTGGCCTGATTTATTCGCAATGCCTGGTTGCAGAATTTCAGAGCTTTCTTGTTCTCTCCCTTATTAAGGTAGGCATAACAGATCTCATTTAGTGTTTCGCCTTCACTCCGCCGATCGAGTATTTTCCGATCAAGCGTCAAAGCCTGATCGTAATAAGTCAGAGCCTGTTCATAATCACCCAAAGGCTGGTAAACGTCGCCAATACTCCGGAGCGTGTAAGCCTCCGCGCGACGATCGCCGGCCGCGCGCCAGAGGTGCAATGAATCCTTGAATTTATTAATTGCGCCGAGGCTCGGCTCTTCCTTCCATTCTTGCAGCAGTTGTTGGCCCTCAGCGACAGCCTTCTGCGCGGCAATCCTGTAACTATCTTCCGCGTTAGCCGGCCGGATCTCTTCAACGCGCAGTCCGTAGTGCCCGCGAACCTGTTGTTTTTCCAGCGGACGCACTTCGAGCCGATAAACTCCGGGAGTCTGGGCAATGAGCGAAACAGGAGTTAGACTGGATTTGCGGCATTCGAGTTGAAGTAGAACGCCGCCGCTGGAATCATAGAGTTCCAAATTAATATCCAGGTCTCGTCGCTCGAGGACAGCGCCCAGGTATTGATTTTGATTGAGTGTGACGACGTAGGAGTTAGTCTCTCCGGTAGCGAGTTCCCGCACCGTGGACTCTCCAGGCGCCGGCAAAGGAGTACTGTCCGCGCTCTTATCACTTTCGCCTGATTCGGCAAATGCGGCGAGTGACACCTGGTCTTCAATAACAATCGGCTCAAATAAAGCGAAAGCGATAGCCAGGAGACCAAGTGTATGTTTGACGCGCGTGCTGAGCGACATTGGTCCTTCACTTTTCAAAAGCAGGATGGATTGATGGCCGAGACACGATCCGCCAAAGACACTTCGGTTTTCGGAAATGGAAGTGCGCGGCGCACACGGAACATGCGCCGGCTGCGGAAAGCATTCACATTACTTCAATATCTTTTAGAAGTCTTCTTTTTTGTTCTTGTCGATCTTCCAGGGCCGTATGAACCAGCGCGTGAGGCTGACTGGACCTGCCCGGCCGTGGCTCGTTTTTGCGCGCTCGGCTTGTTAGGCAAAGGTTGAAAACAGTCTTCACACGGACGGAATTCCGTAGGTGGATTTTTCATGCTGGCGATAGCGTTTGCAAGGTTCTTGTTCTCGGAACCACTCTTGTTCTCGGAACCGCTCTTGTTCTCGGAACCACTCTTGTTCTCGGAACCACTCTTGTTTTCGGAACCACTCTTATTCTCGGAACCGCTCTTGTTCTCGGAACCGCTCTTGATTGCGAGCGGACTCATCCCACTCTCGGAAATGACTCTGAAGGAGCCAAGCGTAAACTCGGGAGCGAAACTTTCCAGACTGTCTTTTGGACCCTGGCCCCGCGGATCGCGCTTCGTTGCCGCCAGGTAGGCTTGGAGGAAACTCGCCCATCCTGATTTGGTGGCAAAGGAGAGATCTTTATATCTATTCAGACCAGTGGTCTCTGCCGACCATGGAAAGTAGACCGAGGCCCCGAAAGAATACTGCACGGTCAAGCCGCTGTAACAAGATTTCAAGATGAACCCCTCCTGGCCCTTGTTACCTTGAATGGCGTCCATTACACCTTGACATGCCTTTTGGACCACTTCCTCTTCACAGTTGCGGGCTAACAGTTGGCAAAAGTCATAGAGGTCGGTGTACTGCTCTCGCATGTAAGATTGCGCTTCCCAGTGCGATAGGATGAGTGCGTTCCTGATTTCCCGCTTCGGCAAGTATTTCCTAAGAACGCTGGAAAGATTTTTGACAGCTCTCGTCAGCGAATGACTCCGGGCGAGATCGCAGGCCGCCAAGTCCACGGAAACGCCCGCCGCAAGATAGTCAGTGTAGTAACCGATGTAGCCGCAAACGATTTGCCTGGCCAAATCCCTGACGTTCTGGTCATCGCTCCCTTCAGTCCGCTGAGCGAACTCGTTGATCGTGGTGAGTACTCTTTCATAGGGCCAACCACTAAGTGGCTCGAATCCCTCGGCCCCGATCATTACCTTGGCGAAGTCTTGCAAGCTGTCAGCTACCTCCGCCATGCTCATCAGGCAGCTATCCAAACCAAGAATGTCGAGCTTTTTCCCGCCCAGTGTGTCCTTTTTTATTTTCTCTATTAATTGGGTCAGAGAAACCATATCGAGGCTTTCCGACTGCTCCTGACTCAGGAAATCAGCAAGCACGCCGTTACCGTGGCCGGAAAGGATGAGCATGTAATGATCGGCCTTCGTTTTCTGGCCGGTAACGCAGTTATTCACGAAATCAAAAATCACCTGAGCGAAGGACGGCAAACTCTCTTCCTCGCCTGATGGGTACTTGTCTTGTGGCGCCGTGCTGGTCGCTTTAGCCCCACGTTCCGCCGCTTTTAAGATAGACGCTCGTAACTCTTCTGCAGCCTTCAAATCGCTGTGGAGAGTGTTGCCCTGTTTGATCAGCAATGGCGTGTGCCGGTGAACGCTGGTATCGAGTTGGGCCATCACAGTGACGTTATCGCTCAAGACGGCCCTCTTCATCTCGGTGAGCGCGAACACGCATTCCTCGCTGAGATTATTGTTCCCGGCGAGATAAATCATGACCAGCCAGTTTGCCATTGCAGGCCTCCGTATTTAAGTGTTAAAGGAACCTGGTGCGAAGCTCCAACACCGGCGACTCGCGGCGTCGTCAGAGAAGTGGAAATGCCGGGCTTCTACGAGACCAATGTGTAAAACGCCGACTCACCGAAGAGTTTGAGAATTAAAGAAGGTGAGTCACGAATGAAAGAAAAATCCTTTGGGATCCATGCGACCGCGTTTCGGTTGCTGGACTCCGAGGATTTTTGTACGCCCGCTAATATATATGACTGCCAAACTGAAACATTTCACCCGAACGCGCGGGGCTGAGGAACTCGCCGACTAGCATTAGAACGCAAACCACAGCTCAGCCAGGTTCCTTGAATTGGTTGGCGGCGAAGCTCAAAGGGACTAATTCCGCCTACCCGGTGAAAGGGTCTAAGACGGCGACAGCCTATTCCCAAGCGGGCTTTGTGTCAACAAGAAACCAGCCGCCCATTACGGCCTTAGATTTATGTTGTAGGTCTTGATCTTTGAATTAAGGGTGGTGGGGTTCATGCCCAGGAGACGCGCTGCACGCGACTGGTGGCCTCCGGTTTGATCCAGGGCGCGGCGAATCAAGTCAATTTCAAAGCGCCGCACTTCGTCATAAAAGTTAACGCCGCGTCCCACATCTATGCCCGAAGAAGCACCGGCGCCTTCGCGCGCGACGGCGCGCGTCGCTTGCGGGTCGGCTATTTCCGGACGCAGACATTCCCGGCTGATCTCGTCGGCTGGCGCGATGACTACGGCCCGCTCGACTGCGTTTTCCAATTCGCGGACATTGCCGGGCCAGGAATAATTCTCCAGCAGCGAGAGCACTTCCGGGGCAATGTGCTCCGATACGTGGCGGCCATTTTCTTCGTTGTACTTGCGTATGAAGTGCTGCGCCAGCGGCAGCACGTCCTGCCGCCGATCGCGCAGTGGCGGCAATTCGATCGGCACCACCGCCAGTCGGTAGTAGAGATCTTCGCGGAACATTCCCTGACGTACTGCTTCCTTGAGATCGATGTTCGTGGCCGCGATGATGCGCACGTCGACGCGCCGGGGGCTGGTATCTCCGAGCGGTGTGAACTCGCGCTCCTGAATCACGCGCAACAGTCGCACTTGTGTCTCGGGCGGGATATCGCCAATCTCGTCGAGAAAGATTGAACCGCCATCGGCAACTTCGAAGTAACCCTTCTTGGCGGCAATAGCACCGGTAAATGCTCCCCGGGTATGGCCGAAGAGTTCTGACTCGAGCAACTCGGAGGGGATATTCGAACTGTTGACTGTGACGAAGGGGCGCGCGGCGCGCAGACTGGATTCGTGAATTGCTTTCGCGATCAGTTCCTTACCAGTGCCGCTCTCGCCGGTGATTAGGATAGTCGAGCGAGCGGGCGCGACCTGTTCTACGAGGCGAAACACCTCCTGCATGATGTCCGATCGGCCGACCATGGCTCCACGATCGACCTCGCGGCTCATCGCCTGGCGCAGAGATCGCCGTTCTTCTTCTTTGCGCCGGCGCTTCACCCCCGCCGCTACGGTGGCCGTGATGTGTTCGTTCTGAAAGGGCTTCCGAATGCAGTTGAAAGCACCTTTCTCCCAGGCAGTAATCGCCGTGTCGAACGTCGCGTACGCGGTGATCATCACCACCACTGCTTCCGCGTCCAGCTTCAAAAATTCTTCCAGGGCGCGCAGGCCGCCAATCCCGGGCATCGACACGTCGAGCAACACCGCGTCGTACGAACGCTTGGTGTACGCGTCCAGACCTTCTTCGCCGGTCTTTGCGAGATCGACACGATAACCCTCCGCCGAGAGCAACGTCTCGAGGACGTCGCGCATGATCTCTTCGTCGTCGACGACCAGCACTGAACCTTTTCTAGCCATTTTTGAGTGCGGTGACTTGGCACCGCTTTTTAGCGCCAACTATTAGCGGATGTTCTCGCATCCCTTGAGTAAAGGCGAGATTATTACCGAAACCATCAGTAAAAGCTAATGATGATGAAGATGAAAGTGTGCCTTGCTATAAGGCGGCAGCTTGTAGACGAGCGCGCGGATCACTGGTAGGCAGCGTGATGCGAAATGTAGTACCGACCCCAGGCGTGCTTGAGACGTTTATGTGTCCTGAATGCTCCTGAACGATGCCGTAAGTCACCGCCAAGCCGAGGCCCGTGCCACGGCCGACGCCCTTAGTGGTGAAGAATGGATCGTAGATTTTCGCCACGTCCTCCGGTGCGATGCCCACGCCACTGTCGGCGACTTCGATCAGTAACGAGCCGTCGTCGCCTTTGCGCGTAGCCAGCGAAATGCGGCCATTGCCATTCGCGATTGAATCGCGCGCGTTAAGGATCAGATTAGTAAACACCTGCTGCAGCTTAACCGAATTGCCATGAACCTGCGGCAGGTCGTCTGAATAATCGCGCACAATCTCGATCTGACTGCGGCGCAGTTGCGTTTCGAGCAGTTGCAGCGTGTCGTCCAGCACGCGGTGAATATCGACGCCGCCAAACTCGGCCGCGCTGCCGGTGCGCGAGAAGTTCAAAAGATTGTTGACGATGTCTGTCGCTCGATCCGCCTGCCGCTTGACCTTGAGCAGCAAGGCATGTTTCGGGTCATTTTCCGACAACATACTAAGGAGCATTTGCGTGTATGACGAAACACCGGTGAGCGGTGTATTGACTTCATGGGCCACGCCGGCGGCCAGCAAACCGATCGACGAAAGCTTCTCCCGCTGCTGCAGTTGCTCTTCAAGATGCAGCCGTTGGGTTACATCTTCAAACACTACCAGGGCTCCGGTTTGTTCATCTGAATCAGCGCAGAGCGGAGCCAGCGCAATGTTGAGCACGATTGAACGACCGCCGCGCGTGGCTGTATGCAGCTTGTAAATCTGGCGCGTCTGTCGCAACTGCCAGCCATCCGGGCCCAGCACCTGATGCAGCGTATCGGCGAAGTCTTCGGCGAAAAGCTCCTCGACGTTCTTGCCCACGGCCTCGTCCCGCGTCAGCGAGAAGATTTCTTCCAGCGCGGAGTTGAGCCGCGTGATATTCCCATTAAGATCAACTGCCATCAGGCCGACGTTGATCGATTCGACAATCGACTCGTTGAACTCTTTGAGAATTTCCAACTCGGCCGCGCGCCGCTGTTGCTCCTGATAGAGCAGGCTGTTCTCGATTGCAACCGAAATGTAGCCGGAGACGGTCCGCAGGATCTCAACATCTTCCGAAGAAAGCAGCGCACCATCAGCCGAACGGCCCAGGCCAATCACGGCCACCATCCGCCCGCGCACGACGCAGGGTACGTAATAATGCAGCACGCGACGAACGTAAGCATCGCCTTCCGGCGACGATTCGAGATCGTCGGCACGGACTACCCCGGTCTCGGCAGAACGCGTGCGGATCATCTCGCGAAAATCCACTGGGACAGTTATCGGCGCTGACAGGCCAGCCGTGCGGGCGACGCGATAACCCGAGGGTTCGTGTTCATCTTCCAGGAAGATCGCCAGACGCTCGACGTTCATTACCTGCCGCAGTCGTGTAATCAGTGAATCGAGCAAAGGATCGAGGGCCGTGGTCGCTGAAATTGTGCGACCGAAGTCCAAAAGACTGCGCCGCAAGTCGTAGCGCTGACCGTAGAAGATCCGATCCACGCGCTCCTGCATGAAGTTCTTGACCGGAGCAGCGATCATCACGATACAGGCCATCGCGCTTACGGAAAGAATCAAGCGCAAGGTGATCTCGCCGGTAGATCCGACGTCGCCGCTCAACGCATATAGCCCCGCAAAATATACGACCGCGCCGATTGCCACCGCGATAGCGATGGTTGTGAAGGCATAGACGGCCGCCCGGCGCACGACGAGTTCGACGTCCATCAGGCGATAACGCACAACTGAATAGCCCAACGCGAGTGGGATTAGAATCAGCGGCACGACCGCCGCGTCACTAAGAGGATTCGAGCCTTCAGTGAGCACGAACCCAGTCGCATAGAGCAAAGTGAAAGGCGCTATGGCTAGAGCAGATCCCCACACCACCCATTTCAATTGCTGGCGGGCTACCGTGTTCTTGCTGATCACAAAACGGCGCACGAGCAAAATTGCGCTGGCCACCAGCGCAATGGCGAATTGAATGAAGGCAGCTTTATAAAACCCGGCGCCAAAGTTCAGCGAATAGTCGAGCAGCCGATGTGGAAAGACCTTAACTAATTCGTCGTGAAAAAAGACCACGGTTGCGACAAACAGGAGCAGGACCGCCGGGACGTACAGCAGCGCGCTGCGCCAACGCCGTTCCTCGAACAGGTGATATCGAACCGGGTAGATGGCGCTGAAGTGAAGGAACAGTGGCGCAAACATTATCAGGCCGGCGCTGCGCAGAAAAGCAACTACCAGGTCGAGGTCTTTGTAGTTTCCATTCGGTGTATAAAAGTGAAAGACGAACGCCGTCAAACAAAGTGACGCGAAGTGCAAAACAAAAGGTGACCTGCCGCCCTGCTTAAAAATCACGAACAGGCCAACGCATAAATAGACAAGACCGATTAAGTTGACGTAAAGATCGCGCGCTCTCCAATTCGGGATGGTTCCCAGGCGATCGAGATCGGCGTAATAGAATCGCGTTTCTACTGGATACGAGGGCCGCTCGATGAGGTAGTGAATATCTCCGCCGGCGTGAGCATCGTTGAGATAAATCTGAACATACCTGGCGGCGCTAATCGGCTCACACCTGGGACCGCTGGTGACTTCTTCGCACTTTTGTCCCGTCATGCTGATCGCGATCAGGCGATCTCCGGGAATTACTCGTGCCCGCGCGGCAGACGAACCAGGCTCGACTGTTTTGGCGACCACCCCGTGCGAACTATCAACCCAGGTCACCCCGTCCCAAGGCGGCGGCTGGTGACTCAGACGCTGTGAGAAGTTCAGCGCTCCGGCGGCAATCAACAAGGCCGCTACGACTAGCAACAACCATGTCTTGCCGGTGAGTACTGAACCTTTCGTCATAATCGTTTTGGACCGTGAACCTGGTTTACGGAAGCTACTACTTAGTCACACTGTTCTGGGCGGCTATCGGAACACACGACAGCCAGCGAATTAAGGCAACCGATGTTCCAACTAAGAACCATCACACTCGCTTCAATTGATTGCCGACACAAGGCAATGTATTGCGCGCTGGGCATCACTTCTCTAACGGCTCAGAAATAAAAACCGCGACTGCAACAGGACAGTCACGTCCAAGTTTTCGTACTCGTCCGAGATTATGGAGAAAAATGGGAGCCTGAAACTGAAGCTGGCAGTAACGTCCTGGTGAGATCGCACCGCCGTCCCGCTCAGAATCTAACCGAGATTCCTCCGCGAACTGAGCGGCCGGCGGGAGCAACCTCCAGTACCGTCTCACGGTTGCTAATCCTCGATTGGAAATCCAACAGATTGCGCGCGTCGATCACGGCTTGGGCCCGCACCGGCAATCCGAACGTTGGCAGATCCTGCGTTACCTGGATACTGAGGGATGGATCATAGACTGCCAGCCGGCCGGCAAAAGGATCGATTGCAAACACGGTCGCCTGAGGCGAAAAGCGAAATATGGTTTGTACGTGAGTGCCGGTCGACCAGTCTCCGGCAACCTGCACGGCGCCGGTCTGGAAAAAGCTGTTACTGAAAAGTTCCCCAGGGTTCGTAATGCCGTCCGGCGAAATTTTTTGTCCACGGCCAAACGAATAACCGGCGGCTGTGCTCCAAACGCGATTCAGGCGGCGCGTATAGACCAACCGCATGCCTCGCGCTGACCCTTCCTGATTGGCGACGCTGAGAATCGCGGTGGCATTCTCGCCCGAGAAAGCAGACAGTGGCGCGGCCATCAGGCCGATGCCGCGACCGCTGGTAAGATCCACGAACGCTGTGGCTTCTACATTGGAGCGATTATCGAGGACGCGCTCGACTCCGAATTCGAGGCGGCGGCTTTGTCCCATGACTGCGCGTCCACCGACGAATGCGATTGGTTGTGCGAGAGGTTGCTTAAAGATCGCGTCGCCTGATTCAAAACTCGCGGAACTTTGCGGCGCGGTTTCGATTCCCCCCGGAGCAAAACTGGCTTTCACTCTCGTGCGCGCGTTCGCGTCGAACTGAATTCCGAGGCGCGGACTTATCGCAGCCCCATTGCCAGCGCCCAGGAAACGAGAGTAATCCAACCCCAAAACAACTACGACTCCATCGCGGACAATCCACTCGTCAACTGCGCGCACTGACATTTGCCCAAGTGCCCGCCTGGCGCTGGAGCCCGTGCCACCAGCGGGCGCCCAAAGTGGCAAACTCGCGGCGCCCAGCGTTAGATTCGCGCGATGATGGCTGTTGACGCGCAGGCGGGCGGTTGTCTCGAATCTTTGTGGCGCGGCCGAGCCGACGCCAGTCTGGCCGGCAAAAATCAGATCGATTCGCTCGGAGGCCGGCAGCGCCACGGCGAAATTCAAACCCTCGTAACCGGAAGTGAACGGACTGGACGAGCTGGCAAAATAGGTCTCGACGACTCCCTGTGTGCGAGTGCGGCTGCGCTCATTCGCGCTCTCCGTATCGTTTACTTCAGTGCTGCTCTTAACTGTCGGCTCCCCTGCGCCTTCAGTCGCCGCAATCGTTGAGTCATCGCCTTCGTTGGCTTGAAAGATGGAGCGCCGGCCCTGTATCGCGCGCAACGTCCATTTGATGTTGTCACGATCCTTATGTTGATCGACTACGGTCCTGCCCGAACCAGTGGGCTCCAGATTGAAGCGATAGGCGATTTCTGCAGAGGGGCTGACCTGAACTGACGAGAAAAGAACTTCACCGAAGCCGTCAGCCACTGCTTTTAGCGAGTAACGACCCGCGGGAATCCTGGCCGAAAAGCTGCCGTCGGCTGCCGTGCGTGTCTGCTTGATAAGTTGGTTCGCTCCTTCGCGAATCAACTGAATCACCGCTCCGGCCAAGGGCAGACCCTTGTTATCTCGGACTGTACCGGTAATCGTAGCGAGGCCACGGACCCCTTTGCCGTACGTCGAGACTGTCATCGACAAGACGACAGCCAGGACCACCAGCGGCGTGCCAAATCTGGATAGTGTCTTCATCAAGGCCGGACCTCCGGGTTAACCCCACGCGCATTGGCGAGGCTGGTGTCAGAACGAAAACCGGATAGCCAATTTCACTCTCGTTCGATTCTCAATTTGCTGCGTTCAGATGCCTGAGCGGCTGTTCGGAATCTCGTTTCCGATCCTATGTTCCGCCGGGCAAGGGAGACTGTCACCCGTTTGAATGCTGTAATTCTTAGCTATTGGCCGAACTTGTGTCAAGGACGCTGGTGTCCTAACCAGGCGAGCCGGTTTTTTTGTAACTGGCGCAGGTTGGTGCCAAATCCCACCATTCCACCTTGAGGCCAAAAGCAGTACTGGTTCAGTTTCAAATCAGGGGCTCCTTTTTGCTGGGAGCGCGGACGGCCCGTCCGCACTGAGCGCGAAGCGCGAACGAATTAATTGGCCTGGGTTTTCGGGGATGGACCACTTGCGCCTCTGGCGCGGTGCGGACGGGACGTCCGCGTTCCCAGCATTGACGCGAGGATATGTTTCCGAGTTAAAGAGCGCCCGAAAGCCAGCTTATTTTGTCGGGTCTTTTCTACGTGTTACGATGGAGTTGAACAAGGCCGGTCCGCTCGTCTGGAAAAATAATGATAGATCAGGTTCAAACCACTCGCCTCGCCAATGGACTCACAATTCTGACCGAACATATGCCGGGCCTGCGGTCCGTCAGTCTGGGAATCTGGGTCCGGCGCGGCTCGCGGCATGAAACGCCGGCGCTGAACGGCATTTCGCATTTCATTGAACACGCTTTGTTCAAAGGCACTCAGCGCCGTTCGGCGCGACAAATCGCCACGGAATCGGACCGTCTCGGTGGGCATCTCGACGCATATACCTCGCACGAGATCACTGGTTTTGCCCTGAAAGTTGTCGACACGGCGCTGCCGCAGGCTTTTGATCTAATCGCCGACATGCTGGCGAACCCTCGCTTTGACGCCGACGATCTAACGCGCGAGCAGAGCGTGATCATCGAAGAAATGAAGATGATCGGGGACACGCCGGATGAGTTGCTCACCGAACTTTTTCACGCGGCTTACTTTCCGGATCATTCACTGGGCCGGCCGATTGAAGGAACTGAACAGACAGTCTCGTCATTTGATCGGACTATCACCGCGGGCTTTCATTCCGTCGCTTACTCGCCGCGCAACCTGGTTATAGCCGCGGCGGGCAACGTCCGTCACGACGAACTGGCGGAACTGGCCGCGCAAACTTTTGGCGACGGCAGTAACGAATCAGAAGAAGCTTTGACGGCCGGGTTTTCACCGGAAACCGCTGCGCCGATTCTGATTGAACGCAAGAACGAACTTGAGCAAGCGCACTTAATCATCGCGTCGCCATGGCCATCGGCAAGAAGTGAAGATCGTTATGCGGCCAGCATGCTGGGAACAGTGATCGGCGGAGGGACCTCCAGCCGTCTGTGGCAGTCAATTCGCGAAGAGCGCGGGCTGGCTTACTCGATCGGCGCGGGCGGCAACACCTACACCGACATTGGGATGTTCACGATTTATGCAGGCACGTCGCCGGCGCATCTCGATCAGGTCCTTGATCTGTCTTTGCAGGAACTACGAAACGCCGTTCACGAGCCGGTGTCGGAAGACGAGTTACAACTCGCCAAGGAACAGGCGATTGCCTCAGTGCTGTTGAGTCTGGAATCTTCCAGCTCGCGTGTCGGGGCCCTGGCGCGCCAGGAGATCTTTCATGGCCGGCGCATTTCGCCCGACGAAATCATTCGTAATATTGAAGCTGTAACTCCCGACGACGCGCAGAGAGTAGCGCAGAGTTGCTTTACCACGCCGACGCTGGCGCTGGGGGCACTCGGTAACTTGAATGGATTCTCAGTCGATCGTGCGCGCCTGGAAATTTGAAATTGTTAACCACCAAGACACAAAGACAACGGGACTGTTACTTTGTGTCTTCGTGTCTTTGTGGTTGTCTCCACTTCTCGAAATGAAAATCTCCGTACTTGGCAGCGGCTCTACTGGCAACTCCGTCTTGCTGGTCGCAAACGGCACGCGTGTTTTGGTTGACGCGGGCCTCAGCGCCCGGGAAACCGTGCGCCGGATGTCGATGTTGGGGGAGGATGCAAATTCACTCGACGGCATTCTGATCACGCATGAGCACGGCGATCATGCCGGCGGATTGCGCGTCCTGATCAAGGACCTGGAGTGTCCGGTCTTCATGTCCGCCAAGACGCGCGATGCTTATGTCTGTGAACGGCGGAATGTCGCGAACGATGAGCCGCGGCGCCGCTCTGACGCCTTGCGCGATCGCATGGTCGAGATCGATTCGGGCCAGGACTTTCGCATCGGGAGCATCGACTTTCATCCGTTCACGGTGCCGCACGATGCAGTGGACAACTTCGGATTCACGGCCGAGCACGACGGCGTCAAGGTCGCGACGCTTCTCGATTTTGGCCACATCACGACCCTGGTTACTGAACGATTGCGAGGCTGCGCGGCCATCGTCATCGAATCGAATCACAGCCGCGACATGCTCAAGACCGTCGAGCATTACCCCTGGGAATTGAAGCAGCGCATTCTTTCAAGGCTCGGTCATCTGTCGAACGAAGACGTCGCTGAGTGGCTGCTCGACGGCTTTGACGGCCAGGCGCAGCATATCGTTCTGGCGCATCTCTCACAGCGAGCGAACAATCCTTACCTGGCACAGATTACCGCTGAGACCGCGTTGCGAGAGCGTGCTCCACTGTTCGCCGGCGACACCACGATCACGCTTTCATTTCCTAAAGAGCCGACCGCCTGGATTGAACTCTAGCGGGCAGCGGTCTGAACTATTGGTCGTGGTACAGCTTGAATCCCGGTAGCCCTTTTTATTAGCACCGTGGCTTTAGCCCGGGGATTGAGGTGTGCGAGAGAGAAACCGTTTGAAACGGTTTCCAGTTTGTGTCGGGCATCAAACTCACCGCGCTAAAGCGACGGTGCTAATTAGACGAGTTTGAACTATCGAATCAGATGGACTATTGATGCGAAACATTCATCTATTTGGCATTGGCATTCTTGTCCTGCTCAGTTCTTCTTGCAACAGTCAGGGCGTTCGCCGCAGCGGCATGCCGGCGGGAGCCCAGACGGTTTTGGACGCGTCGATCGATGACATTGACGCCGGCCGCTATGAAAAGCTTTATCATGAAGCCGCGGACGAGTGGCGCAACGATACTACCCTTGATGAATCCAAAGCGACTTTTCAAAAGCTGCACGATCGGCTCGGCAAAGTCCGCACGCGCGACCAGCAAAGCGTTCGGGAAGAGCAAACGTCAACCGCTCCGATCGCCGGGCATTCGATAATCGCCGTCTATCAAACTTCTTTCGAACAGGGCACGGGCATGGAGACATTCACGCTGCTGGAACGCGGCGGCCAATGGTACCTGGCGAGGTATTACGTAACTTCAAATGCGTTGAAATGAGAATCCACAGATTACGCAGATTACACCGATCAAGAAATGCATTACGATAAGCGTCGAGCGATTGATTTTGCCTGTTATCTATTCCGCTCGAGAGCGGACTTACAAACTGGCCTTCTGTACACTTAAATCTGTGTAATCTGCGTAATCTGCGTAATCTGCGGATAAAACTTAGAAAATGATTGATCGCTACACACTGCCCGAAATGGGCGCCCTCTGGTCTGAAGAAACCAAGTTCCAGAAATGGCTGGACGTGGAGATCGCGGTCTGCGAAGTCCATGCTGAGATGGGCACGATTCCGCGCGACGCGCTGGAACAGATCAAAAGTCGCGCGAAATTTTCTGTTGAGCGCATCAACGAAATCGAGAAGACCACCGACCACGACGTCATCGCCTTCACTACCAACCTGGCCGAATCGATTGGAGAAGCCGCACGCTTCGTGCACTACGGCCTCACTTCTTCGGACGTCGTCGACACGGCCAACGCCCTTCTGCTCCGCGATGCCTGCGACATTCTGCTAAAGAAGATCGATGTGCTGCTCGACGTGCTCAAGCGCCGCGCGTTTGAGTTCAAAGACACGCCGCAGGTCGGCCGCACGCACGGCATTCATGCTGAACCGACCTCGTTCGGTTTGACCTTCGCGCTTTGGTTTGACGAGATGCGTCGCAACCGCGAGCGGCTAAAAAAAGCACGCGAGTCAGTAGCGGTGGGGAAGATTAGCGGCGCGGTCGGCGCTTTTGCGCATCTCGATCCACAGGTTGAGGAAAAGGTTTGTGCGGCGCTGGGACTGAAGCCCGCGCCCGTTTCGACTCAGATTATTCAGCGCGATAACTACGCGGAATATCTTTGCACCCTCGCGATCATCGCTTCGTCTTTGGACAAGTTCGCTTTGCAGATTCGTCATTGGCAGCGGACTGAAGTGCGCGAGGCGCAAGAGAAATTCAAGGAGGGTCAGAAAGGATCGAGCGCCATGCCCCACAAGCGCAACCCGATCCTTTCCGAGCGCATTTGCGGGATGGCCCGGGTCGTGCGCGCGAACAGCATCGTGGGACTCGAGAACGTCGCGCTCTGGCACGAACGCGATATCTCGCATTCGTCCGCCGAGCGTGTCGTACTGCCTGACTCAAGCATCGCGACGGATTACATCCTGCAAAAGATGGCGTCGCTCGTCGAAGGACTCGTGGTTTATCCGGAACGCATGCTGGAGAATCTCGGCGCGACCCGTGGATCGATCTTTAGTGGGCAATTATTGCTGGCGCTGGCTAAGGCCGGCGTCTCGCGCGAGCAGGCCTACGAATGGGTGCAGCGCAATGCGATGACGGCTTGGGATAAAGGGGGCGACCTCAAGTCGCTCGCCTCAGCAGACAAGGACATCTCTGCCCACTTATCCAAAGAGCAAATCGATGCGGTCTTTTCGCTGGGCACTTACTTGCGCAACGTCGGTAAAGTTTTTGCGCGAGTGTTCGGGTGAGTGAAAATGGCCAAACCTGGGCAGTTGCCTTAGCCGCGAAGCGGCGTAAGGACTGTAGCCCACGGCGTGAGCCGTGGGTCAGCGATTTATGCATTGACCGAGCCCCGTCAGGGGCGTAACCACCTCCTCCGACGATCCAAGCTTCGTCGGATTAGCAACCATATACCCACAGCTTGCGCTATGGGCTACAGAATCTATCGTCGGCTTCGCCTACTGGTGGCGTCTTTAATTTCAGCCACCAGGGAAGGCTCACTTCGGTTTTAGTTTACATCTTTGATGAGTTTCTTGGTTGGGTTGTGTTCTTGTCCGCTCCGACAAGAAAATCCACGAAATCACACTAAACGAACAAAACCGCTTCCGCTTAGTGTGCTTTCGTGGATCGTACTACCAGGAAAGCGTCAATCTCTCCAGACTACCGATCGCGCTTTTACAATTTACGCGTGGGCCTTACTTGTTAGCGAACTTTTCGGCGATGTTCCCGATGATGGGAAGTTTGAAGTAGTTTCCGCCATAGGCTTTGACTGCCGCAAAAATTAGTCCTCCTACATACGCGACGATCACGACCAGCCAGATCAAACCAAACAACATTCCAACCAGACCGCCGGCGGCGCCGCTGTTCGTAGCTGCCGCGGCGGCCATACCCGCAACGAACAGGACGATTCCAATGATCCACACCGCGATGGCCACGATGATAAAACCAACGTGCAGCAGGATGGACTGCAGCGCGTGGAACTTAACAAAGCGATTCTCTTTTTCCATGATGAGGCAAATGATCGCGATAATGCCGATGGGATAACCGAGCGCGGCCGCCAAATTTCCATCCAGCCCGAGGGCAGACTTACCTGTATCCATTTTTAGTTTCTCCTATCGAGTGTTGCTGTCGTTTCAAAATTACTTATTGACGATATTCCAGGCGATGTTTCCGATTATCGGCAGTTTGTAGTACTGGCCCTGATAGGCTTTGATCGCCGCCAGGAGCAGGAAAATAAGCAGGAACAGTGCGACTAGTATTCTGACCAGAAGCAGTCCCCAGAAAATAAGGAAGCCCAGGTCCATGCCGCCGATGCTCACCAGCACAGATAGTATTCTGAGAGCTATTCCGACAACGATCCAGACGCCACCGAACAGCAACGCTTGCATCGCGTGAAAACGAAGCAGCCGGTTCGTCTTTTCCATGATAAAGAATACCAGGCTGACGATAATGCCGAGGCCGCAGCAAATCATTGTCAGGTAACAGAGCATCGAGGCTAAATTTGCATCGATACCGATACTTGTCGTGCCGCCAGGGGCGCTTGATGGTGGTGCGGTCGGTGGTTCGTATGGAGTCGCCATTCGGTGAACTTCTCCTCATTAATTCCTTATGTCGTTTGCTCGATCGGCGGAAATACTATGTTATTGACTACGCCTAAGGCAATGTTTTGGCGTAATATTCCGCGTTCTGCATTCCGAATCTCGAGGTAAAGACGGACGGGCGGCCTTTAGACCGGCGAAACTAACTGAATGAAAGCCAAAGTCTACGTCACACTAAAGCCCAGCGTCCTCGATCCGCAGGGCAAGGCAATCAAACATTCGATCGAGCTGCTCGGCTACAACGGCATTAGCGATATCCGCCAGGGTAAGTACTTCGAGATTGCCATCGAGGGCGACCCGACTGTCGAGCAAGCGCGCGAGGAAGCTACGCGCATGGCTCACGACGTGCTCTCAAATCCGATCATCGAGGACTTTCGCGTAGAGATTGAAGAGTGACTTTGGAGTGCGGTGGCAAGCGCAGCGCGACACCGCTTTGGATCGTTCGGAGATTAACGAATGAAATTCGGCGTCATAGTCTTTCCCGGTTCCAACTGCGATCACGATGCTTACCATGTGATTTCCAAGCACGTGGGGCAGCCGGTGGATTTCATCTGGCACCGCGATACGGACTTGAGCACTTACGATGCAGTCATCATCCCCGGAGGCTTTTCTTACGGTGACTACCTGCGCGCCGGCGCGCTGGCCCGCTTTTCGCCGGTGATGAACTCAGTCAAGCAGTTCGCCGCTAAAGGCAATCTGGTGCTGGGCATCTGCAATGGTTTTCAAATTCTTTGCGAAGCGGGATTATTGCCGGGCGCCTTGATTCGAAATCGAGATTTACATTTCATTTGTGAACATGTAAACGTAAGAGTGGAAAGCGCCAACACGCCATTCACGAATGAGTTCAAAGCCGGCAGCGTTTTGCGCCTGCCCATCGCTCACGCCGACGGCAATTTTGTCTGTGACGATGCGACCCTCGACGAATTGCGCTGCGAAGACAGGATCGTCTTTCGCTATAGTGATCAGGACGGGCAAGCAACCGAGGCCGCGAACCCGAATGGCTCGCGCGACAACATTGCCGGCATCTGCAATCGCGAACGCAACGTCCTGGGGCTAATGCCGCACCCCGAACGCGCTTGCGAAGACTTACTTGGCTCGAGCGATGGCCGGGATCTCTTCAGTTCTTTGGCCGGCTCCCTGGCAGCCGCCGCGTGAGTCTAGCGCCAGCGTCCGCGTTAAGAGTTCAACCTTTAGGTTGTATTCGTAGACACAAGCTGAAGCTTGAACTCTAAATTGAACCAGCACCAGAGCATTAGCTTGCGCGCGCAAGAATGAAAAGTTGCGCTAGTATTTCCACCCCAGAAAGGAAAGACAATCAATGAAACGTCATCCAGGATGGCTTGCCGCCGGGCTGCTGTTGTTTGCAGTGCTCGCGTGCAATCTCAACAAGAACAGCAACAACAACAACTCCAATAACTCGAATTCGAACAGCAACAAAAATTCGAATAAGACGGCCAACACCAGGCCGGCAAACGCCGACGTCTACGTCGATAAGATCAGCATGGCTAAAGACGACAATGGCAAGCCGGGCGAAACTACTACAACGTTCGCAGCCAGCGACCGCACGATTCACGCGATCGCGGAGCTGAACAAAGCCAAGGGTGGGACCGAGGTGAAATTTGTGTGGAAGGCGGTGGATGTCGCCGGCTCGAAGAATGAAGAGATCAAAAACATCGACTACACCACCAAGTCTTTCGAGAACAAAGTCCACGGCCACCTGACGCTGCCCTACGATTGGCCCAAGGGTACGTATGAGGTCGAGGTTTATATAAACGGCGCGCTCGATAAGACCGTTACGTACACCATCGAATAGCTTGCAGTGCTTTGCCCAAACGGGCCCGGCTAAAACCGGAGAAGAAGCTACGGCGGCCGGTACGGAACCGGTCGCGGTAGCGTCCGGGTTATCTCAATGCGATTTACCCGCTTGCTACAAGCGGTTCCGTACCAGGGTTGCAGCGTCCGAAATCACAAGATGAGTGTTTCGGCAAAGCCCGCTCGGATGAATTCTGATGAAACGTCTTCTGCCAATCGTGATCATAGTCGTCGTCTTAATGGCGGCGCTCGGTGTGACCTGGATGGTGTTGCGATCCTCGCGTCAGGCGACGAACGCGAACGCCAATGCCAACGCCACCGAGTCCGGATTAATACCCACGGGCGCCGAACCGCCACACGTGCGCGGCAATTCATCGGCCCCAGTCACCGTCGAAGAGTTTGCTGACTTTCAATGCCCTTCGTGCGGTGTGTACTATCCGGAACTCAAGAAAATTGAAACTGAGTTCGGAGATAAGCTGCGCGTTGTTTTTCGCGAACGGCCCCTCGTACCACCTCACGACCATGCCCTGATCGCCGCTCAAGCTGCGGAAGCCGCGGGCTTGCAAGGCCGTTTTTGGGAGATGCATGACAAGCTCTACGAGAACCAGACTGCCTGGAGCGAAGCCCGTGACCTCGTGCCGCTCTTTGTCGATTACGCCAGACAGATTGGACTGGACACCGACCGGTTCATGAAAGATCTAAACGGCGAAGTTGTAATCACGCGTATCTTCCAGGACGGCAAGCGAGTGCATGCCCTGAACGTAACCTCCACGCCCACTTTCTATGTAAATGGCAAAGAAGCCAAGGATGATAATTGGAAGCCGGATGGTCTGCGCGAGATGATCCGACAGGCATTGCGCGAGGCCGGAAAGTAATAAGACTAAGCGGTTTGAAATTAAAAAGAGATCCCTGGGATAACGGCGTATAGAGTACCAACTTCAGTTGGGCCTTTCCCGGTTCAAAAAAATGCCTGATTGAAGTCGGTACTCTATGCGCTGCTACCCAACCTATGTCGCCTGAGTCTCAGCAACCCATTGCCCGGTCATATCTGATCGCCGCGCTGCTGTCGCTGGTCGGCCTGGGCGACGCGCTTTATCTTACCGTCGAGGATCTCACGGGCCAGAGTCTTCGTTGCACTCTCTCCGGCTGCTCTGAAGTTCTCAGCAGTGCTTACTCTCATATTGGATCTGTTCCGCTGGCGGCGCTGGGCGCCTTTGCTTATTTCACCGTCTTCAGTCTCTCAATCCTCGCGGCCTTCGGTTATCGATTGGCAGGACCGATGCTGGCAGCTCTGGTCGCCCTGATGTTTCTCATGAGTTTGTGGCTGCTTTATCTACAGGCCTTTGTAATTCATCACTTCTGCCAGTATTGCTTGCTTTCGGCCGCCGTAACAACGGTCATCACGGCAATCGTGTGGGGCTCGAGAATGATAAAGCGGCGCAGTTGATCTGTTTGGTTTTTGAGAGGCATCGGCGGCGGCTAATTGACTCTCCTTTGCGTCTTCGTTATTCTCTTTGCGCCTTTGCGTGAACCAACCCGAGCTAAGATAAGTTTTTGCGCAAAGCCTCAGAGAGAATCAACCTCCGGAAGCATTTCCCTGCTTGCCACGTCTAATTTCGGCTGCTAATCTTGGCAGTCAACGCCAACCATTCTTGAAAGGGAGTTACCAGGATGAAGAAGCATTACGCGCTACCACTTTTCCTCGTTTCAATTATCATCATTGCTTTCGCGGCCGTCGCCGGAAGTGGCAATACGAATGATCTGCCGGCGCCACCGACTATCGGCTCGACGATCGAGGATTTCAAGCTGCCTGACGTTAATGGCGGCGACCGTTCGCTAAACGCGCTGAAGGGCAAGAACGGCGCAGCGTTGATTTTCATCTCAGTGCAATGTCCCGTCTCGAACGGATATAACGAGCGCATGGAAAAGCTGGCGCAGGATTACAAGGCCAGGGGCGTAAACGTAATTGCCATCAACTCGAACGCGACTGAGCCCATTGGCGCGGTCAAGACGCACGCCGCGGAAAAGCATTTCAGCTTCGCAGTGCTGAAGGACGACGGCAACAAGATCGCGGACCGGCTGGGCGCGACGCGGACGCCGGAAGTTTATTTGATCGACGCCAACGGTAAGCTCGTCTATCACGGCCGCATCGACAACTCGCAGAACACGGCCAACATTACTTCGAACGATCTGCGCGACGCGATCAATGAAATGCTCGCGGGCAAACCGGTAAGCAAGACCGGCGGCGCGGCTTTCGGATGTAGCATCAAGCGCGCTTCGTAATCAGCATGACGCAAGTTGTTAGCTTGCGCTCTTGATGGCACCGAGAAGATCGCAAGTTAACAACTTGCGCTACAGAGAATGCGTTTACTTCTATCGATAATCTTGATCGCGGTTGTTTGCGGCTTGGCAGGCCTGGCAACGCCGGGGCAGGCACCTCCGGCAGTCGTGGCTTCGACGAAGATTACGCCGGCGGCGGACGGCATCAAGGCTCTTGACGTACGCGAGATCGACTTCGAAGGTCTGAAGAAGATCCTGCAGCGGGACCCGAAAGACACGCGGCCGTTGTTGATTAACTTCTGGGCCACCTGGTGCGACGGCTGCCGTGAAGAGTTCCCCGATCTGGTGAAAATTGATAACGACTATCGTGGCAGGGGTTTGAATTTCATCTCCGTCAGCCTCGATGATATTTCCGAGATCAAAACCGTCGTGCCGGATTTTCTCAACCGGATGAAGGCCACGATGCCCGTCGTTTTGCTGAACGTCAAAGATCCCGAACCGGCAATTCACGCGGTCGACGCGGCGTGGGACGGGGCCATGCCGGCAACTTATCTTTACGATAAAGACGGCAAAGTTGTGTTCCGGTATTTCGGCGCGATCAAGCCCGCCGAATTGCGCGGCGCGATTGATAAGCAACTGGGCAACAAGCAATAGGGGCGGAAAGCGGGACCAGCGATTGGTCTTAGTTACGCAGAGGTTTTTTTCAACGCGGCGCAGCATCACCCCGATGCCGCGCCGCGTTGCTTATAAGGTTTTTAGGTGCTGATTCGGTTTCCGCTCTCATTAGCACCATCGCTTTAGCGCGGTGATATTAGATCACTGATCACCGGGCTAAAGCCACGGTGCTAATGAGAAAAAGCCGCCAGGAATTCAACTGCCACCAGTGCCGGCTTTTTAGCTCGACTTGTATTTGTAAGATCAGTTGAGAAACACCTTAGCCATGGAACCAATCACTCCTCAAACAATCGCGGCCCACAACCTCACTCCGGAAGAATTCACGCACCTCAAAGAGTTGCTCGGACGCGAACCCAACCTGGTTGAGTTGGGCGTCTTTTCCGTGATGTGGTCCGAACACTGTTCCTACAAGTCTTCTCGCGTTCATTTGAAACGCTTGCCCACTACGGGTGAGCGCGTGATTGTGCCGCCCGGTGAAAACGCGGGCGTGGTGGACCTCGGCGACGGTTGGTGCGCCTGCTTCAAGATCGAGTCACACAACCATCCATCGTTCATCGAACCGTTTCAGGGCGCGGCCACCGGTGTCGGCGGCATTCTGCGCGACATCTTCACGATGGGCGCGCGTCCGATTGCGGCGCTGAATAGCCTTCGTTTTGGATCTTTGGACGATCCCGGGAATGGCCGGCGCAACCGCTCGCTCCTCGCCGGCGTCGTCGCTGGGATTGCGCATTACGGGAATGCTTTCGGCGTGCCGACTATCGGTGGGGAAGTATCTTTTGACGACGCTTACGCGCTGAATCCGCTGGTGAATGCTTTCGCGCTCGGCCTGGTGCGCAAAGATCAAATCTTTTTCGGTAAGGCCACGGGCCTCGGCAATCCCGTCTTGTATGTCGGCGCTAAGACCGGCCGTGACGGCATCCACGGCGCGACCATGGCGTCGGCTGAGTTCGACGAAGAGGCTTTAGAGAAGAGGCCGACTGTTCAGGTTGGCGATCCGTTTCTGGAAAAGCTTCTGCTGGAAGCCTGCCTGGAAGCAATGCGCAGCGGGGGCGTGGCCGGGATTCAGGACATGGGTGCCGCGGGTTTGACCTGCTCAACTTGCGAGATGGCCGCGCGCGGCGATAGCGGCATAGAAATCGACCTGTCATTAGTGCCACAGCGCGAGACCGGGATGACTGCTTACGAGATGCTGCTCTCGGAATCTCAGGAGCGCATGCTGATCGTCGCGCATAAGGGGCGCGAGCGCGAAGTCGGCGATATCTTTCGCAAGTGGGACCTGGATGCCGTGGTGATTGGCGAGGTGCGCGACGATGGCCGCATGCGTGTCGTGCATAACGGCGAGGTTGTTTGCGACGTTCCCGTAAAAGCGCTGACCGACGAAGCACCGGTTTATGAACGGCCAATGAAAGCTGGGAGCGCGGACGACCCGTCCGCCCACGCGAGCGAAGCTCGCGTCACGAGCGCTTCCAGCGAAACATCTGACGAATCTGCGGTTCGCGCTGACGCGCTCAATGCGGACGGGACGTCCGCGCTCCCAGCATCCACGTCGCCTTCAAACTACAACGGGGCTCTGCTAAATCTCCTCTCGTCCCCCAATCTTGCTTCAAAAGAATGGGTCTATCGCCAATACGATCATATGGTGCGCACGAACACTGCGGTCCTGCCGGGCGCGGACGCTGCGGTGGTGCGGATTAAAGAGACTCGGCGGGCGCTGGCGATCTCGCTCGACGGCAACGGCCGATATTGCACGGCGAATCCGCGCGAAGGCGCGAAGCTTCTGGTCGCCGAAGCCGCGCGCAACGTCGTCTGTGTCGGCGCCCAACCGATCGCAATCACCAACTGCCTGAACTTTGCCTCGCCGGAGCGCCCCGAAGTGATGTGGTCGTTCTCAGAAATCATCGACGGCATCGCCGAAGCCTGTCGTGCTTTCAATACGCCGGTTGTTTCCGGCAACGTCTCGTTCTACAACGAAACTGAAGGCCGCGGCATCCTGCCGACCCCGGTCATCGGGATGTTGGGTTTGATCGACGATGTGAAACGCGTGATTCAACCCGGCTTCAAGAACGTCGGAGATTTCATCGCGCAGCTCGGCGCCACGCGCGATGACCTCTCGATCAGTGAATACGCCGCCATTGTCGAAAGCAGAAGCACGAATCAGATTACTAAAAAGGGCCGCGTGCCCGTGCTTGATCTGGAGGCCGAACTCGCAGTGCAGACGGCTTGCCTGCGCGCGGCTGAAGCCGGGCTGCTGCGCTCAGCCCATGATTGCGCTGATGGCGGGTTAGCGATCGCTTTGGCGGAATGTTGTTTCTCTTCCCTGAATCGCACGGTGTTCGGCGCCGACATCGATCTCACGGGCGACTACGATGTGGCCACAAGGCTATTCAGTGAAACCCCGTCCAGAATCATCATCAGTTTTGACGAATCGGCGCTGGGCGATATCGAAGAGGTCGTAGCCGCTGCCGGTTGTCCGATGACGCTGCTGGGAAGTGTCGGATCGGATCGCCTGCGAATCGAAAGCGACGGCGACGAAGTGATTCAACTGGATGTGAGCGAGATGGAGAGCGCCTGGCGCTCGTCGCTGAAAGATAAATTACAAGCAGAGGTAATGGCGGCCGGCGCTGAATAAAGCTCGGTCCTGGCTTAGTACCGGTTCAGACGAGATTAGAAGTCTCATTAGCACCTCACTTCAGTGAGGTGTTTACGCGACGCTCGTTATCTGGTAACCGTTTCAAACGGTTTCTCGGAAAGCCGTTGACGGCTGATCGTTTCCGCAGCGGATCTGTTCACCTCACTGAAGTGAGGTGCTAATGAGAGCAAGACCGAACCCTTTGACCTGCTTTCCCCCCGCTCAAGACGCTCCCGGCCCGTATGTTATAATCCAACCTCGCTTAAAACCTTTATTTGTAGAGTTCTAATCGTAGATACAGACGCGTAATTGTTCTGGAGGTAAATATGGCAACCGAGATGAAACGTTCTCCCGCGATAATCGATCGACTGGAAGAGCTTTTGGGGGCAGACGCCCGGACACTTTTGGATCATACGGCCCAGACGATTCCGAATAGTCAGATTCAGCTCCCCGGGCCGGACTATATCGACCGAGTTTTCTCTCAGTCAGATCGTTCCACGTCAGTATTGCGTTCGTTGCAGTCGTTGCTGGGCCATGGGCGTCTGGCGGGCACTGGATACGTTTCGATTCTGCCGGTCGATCAGGGCATCGAGCATTCCGCCGGCGCCTCGTTCGCTCCCAACCCACAGTATTTTGATCCCGCGAATATCGTCAAGCTGGCGATCGAAGGCGGTTGCAACGGCGTCGCCTCAACGTTTGGCGTGCTGGGCAGTGTCGCCCGAAAGTATGCTCACAAAATTCCCTTCATCGTGAAGATCAACCATAACGAGTTGCTGACCCTGCCTAATAAATTCGATCAGGTAAAGTTTGGCACCGTGAAAGAAGCGCATAACATGGGCGCAGTCGCGGTCGGCGCCACCATCTATTTTGGTTCAGATGAATCCACCCGGCAGATTACCGAAGTCGCCGAAGCTTTTGCGCAAGCGCACGAACTAGGCATGGCCTGCATTCTCTGGTGCTATCTGCGCAATTCGAAATTCAAGACCCCGGAAGGCGACATGCACACCTCCGCTGACTTAACTGGTCAGGCGAATCACCTCGGAGTTACGATCCAGGCTGATATCATCAAGCAGAAACTGCCGGAACGGAACGGCGGCTATCCGGCAGTTGAAAAGGAACTGGGGAAATCCTACGGCAAGACCAGCAAACTGGTTTACGAGAAGCTCACCACTGACAGCCCAATCGACCTGGTGCGCTATCAGGTCGCCAATTGCTACATGGGCCGCATCGGTCTGATCAATTCGGGAGGCGAGTCGAAAGGCGCCAGCGACATGGCCGAAGCCGTGCGCACCGCGGTGATTAATAAACGCGGCGGCGGTATGGGTTTGATTTCCGGACGCAAAGCATTTCAACGACCGATGAACGAAGGTGTAGAGCTGCTCAACTCGATTCAGGACGTCTATCTGTCTCCTGAAATCACTGTCGCCTAACGGAGCGCCGACAGAATGTCGCCGCTCCAGCGCATTGCACCTGCCTGAGGCGATCAATATAATGCGCGGGCTTTCGAAAGCTCCCCCTGAACGAAATATGTCGACCCCAATTCGCTGGAGACATGACCGGCCGGCGCCCCGCCGGTCACGACAAGAGCCGCGACCGCTCTCGGTAATCCGATCAGCCCTGGGTGAAATGGCGCGGATGGCTTTTTCCGAGCCTTTCATGCTGGCCCTCGAACGGCAACAGATTTATCTGCGCCGTTTGCCAAAGCCTCTCGATGGTTTGCGCATTGTTCATCTTTCAGACTTCCATTATGGTCCGATCGTCAACCCCAGCCATCTCGAGCGCGCTATCGATGCAGCCAACAATCTGCGGCCCGATTTAATTGCGCTGACCGGCGACTACATTTCGCACGATCGCAGTTACGCCGCGCCCTGTGCCGAATTAGTAGGCCGCCTGCGCGCGCGTTACGGTGTGTTCGCCGTCCTCGGAAATCACGATCACTGGACTGACGCCGAGCTGATCGCCGACCTCTTCCGTGCCGAAGGCATTAAAGTCCTGCTGAACGAAGGTATGCGCATCGATCTGAACGGAGAGTCATTCTGGCTGGCCGGCGTTAACGATACGATGGTTGGTCTCGAGGATCTGCCGCTGGCCCTGGCCGGCTCTGGCGAAAACGAAATGAAGTTGTTGCTCGCGCACAATCCGATCATTCTGCGTCGCGCGGCCCGGGCCGGGGTTGACCTCGTGCTCAGCGGCCACACGCATGGCGGCCAGGTAACGCTGCGGCCGGAGAAGAATCTTTCTGGCCGCCCTCGTCGTCGATTACTGCGTGGACTTGGGCGGCGAGGAAACACGCAGATATATGTCACGCGTGGACTAGGAACCGTCGTCTTGCCGATTCGCTATGGTTGCCCGCCGGAAATTTCGCTGCTCGAGATGCGATCCATTTCATAGATTACGACTCGCCGCCATTCGGGATTGCCGACCCCGAACTACGACCGAGTACCAAGCTAAATCGACAATCCCTAATGTCCTCTCGAATTATCACACTGCCAAATCTGCTAACCGTCGTCAGGATGGCGTTGATCCCAGTATTCGTGTCCCTGCTTTTTTATCAGAAGTTTCTGCTGGCTCTGGGAGTCTTCGTCTTTGCCGGGATCACCGACGGCCTCGATGGACTGCTGGCCCGTCGCTTTCACCAGCAATCCCCACTGGGCCGTATTCTTGATCCGATTGCCGACAAGATGATGCTGGTGACTTCGTTTGTCGTGCTTTCAATGCGGGGCGTTTATCCTACGCCTTTGCCAAAGCATCTGCCCATTCCCTTCTGGGTAACCATCACCGTGATCAGCCGCGATGTTTTCATCCTGGTGGGCGCGGCGGCAATTAACATGGTCAGCGGATTTCGCGCCTTTCGCCCTTCGTTCCTGGGAAAGCTCAGCACGGTAGTTCAGATTGGCGCGATCGCGATCGTAATCCTGGCCGCCCAGACCAGAGTCGGTACCGGCTACTACCTGCCAACCGTCTACACGTGCGTCTTTGTTTTCACCCTCTTGTCCGGCATCCACTACGTCTTCTTTGTCTCCGGCTTGCTAAACGACGACCGCAAATAGGTGGCAGAACCGCCTGCGATAGCCGGCGGTTGATCTGCTATAAGGGTCGCTAGGTCACAGATCAAACCGCCCGCTACCGCAGGCGGTTCTGACTCACTCACAAAGTTGACAACAACGGACTCAGGTATTATTCTAACCCAGCATTCAACCCGTCTCTCGATTAGCGAACGGCGGAAATAAACAGCGGAGTATTGAAGAAAATGAGCAAAATCATTGGTATTGATTTGGGTACGACTAATTCGGTAGTCGCGGTAATGGAAGGCGGCGAGCCCATTGTGATTAATAATTCCGAGGGCGGCCGGACGACTCCTTCAGTGGTCGCCTTCGCCAAAGACGGCAGCCGCCTGGTGGGCCAGGTCGCCAAACGGCAGGCCGTCACCAACCCTGAAAACACGATCTATTCAATTAAGCGATTCATGGGCCGGCGCTTCAGCGAAGTGGCCGAAGAAATGAAACAGGTGCCTTACAAGGTCCAGGGCAGCGGCGCGGGTGGCGACGTTCGGATCGTGGCCGGCGGCAAGGAATGGAGCCCGCCGGAAATCTCGGCCATGATCCTGCAGAAGATGAAGCAGTCAGCCGAGGACTATCTCGGTCAAAAAGTCGAGAAGGCCGTGATTACGGTCCCGGCTTACTTTAACGATTCACAGCGCCAGGCCACCAAGGACGCCGGCAAGATCGCGGGCCTGGAAGTTATGCGTATCGTGAACGAGCCCACCGCCGCAGCGCTGGCCTACGGTCTCGATAAGAAGAAGGACGAGACGATTGCCGTGTTCGACTTTGGCGGCGGTACTTTCGATATTTCGATTCTTGAAGTCGGCGAAGGCGTCGTGGAAGTGAAATCGACCAACGGCGACACGCACCTCGGCGGCGACGATATCGACGAGGCCCTGGTTGAGTGGATCATCGAAGAGTTCAAGAAAGATCAGGGCATCGATTTGTCCAAAGACAAGATGGCCCTGCAAAGGCTGAAAGAAACCGGCGAGAAAGCCAAGATTGAGCTTTCTTCAACCATGGAAACCGAAATCAATCTTCCTTTCATTACTGCCGACGCGTCAGGGCCCAAGCATCTGGTGATGAAGCTCACGCGCGCAAAGTTCGAGCAGTTGTGCGAACCGATCTTCAAGCGCCTGACTCCTCCGCTCGAACAAGCTTTGAAGGATGCCGCTCTGGACTCGTCGAAGATTGATGAAGTGGTCCTCGTCGGTGGATCGACTCGTATTCCGCGCGTGCAGGAAATCGTCAAAGGATTTTTTGGCAAAGAGCCGAACAAGAGCGTGAATCCCGACGAAGTCGTGGCCATTGGCGCGGCCGTGCAGGCCGGCGTGCTGTCAGGTGAGAAGACCGACATCCTCCTGCTCGACGTTACGCCCCTGAGTCTCGGCATTGAAACTCTGGGCGGCGTGTTCACGAAGCTGATTGATCGAAACACCACCATTCCAACGCGCAAGTCTGAAATTTTTTCCACTGCTTCGGACAATCAGACGTCGGTTGAAGTTCATGTGCTGCAGGGCGAGCGGCCCATGGCGGCTGACAACCGCACGCTCGGAAAGTTCCACCTGGTCGGAATTCCTCCGGCCCCGCGCGGCATGCCGCAAGTCGAAGTCGCTTTTGACATCGATGCCAACGGCATCGTGAACGTCTCGGCCAAAGACATGGGTACGGGCCGTGAGCAGAAGATCACGATTACTTCGTCGTCCGGTCTCGGCAAAGATGAGATCGATAAGATGATGCGCGATGCCGATTCCCATTCAGCCGACGATGCGCGCAAGCGCGAAGAGATCGAGTCGCGGAACAAACTCGACAGTCTCGTCTATCAAATGGAGAAGACGCTGAACGAGAACCGCGAGAAGGTCGGCGCGGTGGCGGGTGAAGTCGAAACCGCAATCGCTGATGCGAAGAAGGCCCTCGAGGAAGGCGGCGTCGAGCGGATGAACGATGCATTTAATGCGCTGCAAACTGTCTCTCACAAGATGGCCGAAGCGCTGTATCAGCAAACCGCTTCGACTCCTGAAGGCGAGCCAACGGAGCAATCATCCGCTGCCGGCGCTTCAGCGTCCGGCCAGCCGGGCGGCGAAGACAACGTGATCGACGCCGAGTATGTCGACGTCGACGAAGAAAAGAAGTAGGGCATTTCCGATTGCCGAGTTTTGATTGCCGATTGATCGCCGGCCTGGGTCGCTTTCTTGATATCTAACGACCTCTGCTCAGAGATCAATCGGCATTCGGCAATTGGAAATCGCCAATGTAGCCATGGCTAAAGAGGACTTCTACAAAATCCTTGGGGTTAAGCGAGACGCCAAGCCGGAAGAGATCAAGAAAGCCTACCGGCGGCTGGCGCGCAAGCATCACCCTGACGTAAACCCGGGCGACAAAGCCGCGGAAGATCGCTTCAAGCAGGTAAGCGAAGCGTTCGATATCCTTTCCGATCCCAAGAAGCGCAAGGTCTACGATCGCTTCGGGCAGTACTCGGATACCCTCGCGAACGCTGCCGCCGGCGCGGGTCCGGGCACTGGGCCGACTTACACGCGCGGTGCGCCATTTGATTTTTCCGGCTTCGACTTTGGCGGCGCAACTTCTTCTGCCGACAGCGGCGCGGGGAGCAGTTTCCGGGACATCTTTGCCGATTTATTTAGCGGTGGAAAAGCTGAACGCGAAGCCCCGCGGCCGCAGCCGCAAAGAGGCGCGGACATTGAAATGCCGCTGTCGCTCAGCTTTGAAGAAGCGATCACCGGACTCACCACCAGCATCGCTGTCAACCGATCCGATCAGTGTTCGCGCTGTCATGGCGCCGGTGATACTGGTGGGTCGGTGATTACGTGTCCGACCTGCAAAGGCTCTGGCCAGGTCCAGCGGGCCAGCGGCCGTCTTCGCTTCACGCAGGAATGCACCGACTGTGGCGGCACTGGCAAGCGACGCCCGCCTTGCTCTCTCTGCAAAGGCAAAGGCACTTTGCCCAAGATTGAAAATGTTAAAGTGCGAATTCCGGCCGGCGTGGACACGGGCTCGCGCGTGCGGATTCCCGGCAAAGGCGAGGGTGGACGGCTGGGAGCGCCGCCCGGCGATCTTTTCATCATCACCAATGTCGGCCGGCATCAGTATTTCACTCGCAAGGGCGACAACATCTACGTCACGGTTCCGATCACCGTTCCCGAAGCAGCCCTGGGCGCGAAGATCGAAGTCCCGACCGTCAACGGCAAAGCGCAGTTGCGCATCGCGCCTGGAACTCAATCGGGACAGAAATTTCGTCTGCGCGAACGCGGCGCGCCGTCCCTCCGCGATCCAAATAAGCACGGAGATCAGTTTGTAGAGGTCCAGGTGGTTTTGCCGAAAGTAATTTCGGAAGAGACGAAGGAACTGCTCCGCAAGTACGGGCAGATGAATACTGAGAATCCGAGGGTCGAGATGGGACTGGAATAAAGAAAGAGGCCAGAAGTCAGCGATCAGAGGTCGGAACACCAGAATATTTCGAACCCCTAACCTCTAATCTCCGACCTCCGACCTCTGATCTCTGACCTCTGAATCATGAAGAAGCGAGCCCAGACATTCACGATTAGCGCCGTGGCGGAGCAGTTCGAACTCCACCCGCAGACGCTTCGTCTGTACGAGCGTGAAGGACTGTTGAAACCTTCGCGTTCAGACGGCAACACACGTCTCTACACTGACACGGATCTTGAACGGCTTGAAATCATTTTGTCTTTGACGCGCGACCTCGGAGTGAACTTAGCCGGCGTGGAAATCATTCTGAACATGCGCGAAAAGATGGACGCGATGCAGCGCGAGTTCGAGCGCTTTTTTGATTACCTGCAAGCACACGCCGAAGAATTTTCTCACTTCACTGAGCCGCCGCCACCCGAGGCCGGCGCCCTCGTGCCCATCAGCCGCATCACTCGTCCGGCTGCCGCCAAGCGCCGCGCGACCCCTGCTCGGCAGCGCTAGCTCCCTAACAACAGTTCGTCAGAGCCTGATACGCGGACCGCGGACATCCTATCCGCCTACGTGCACAGCACGCCCAGCTTAACGCTCCACCCCCAGCCGCGCCGCTGGTGGCAACTCCAGCTAAATCATTCCCTGACATTTCGATGTTCCGATTGTGAAAGTGTGGTTGACAGACCGACTACGATCAAGGGTGTGAAGTCTGATTTAGTGTAGTGCTCTCTTCGCGCTTGGACAGGAACAATCCACGAACTCACACGAAATCGCAAACAAAGCTTTTCCATTTTTCGTGGATTGTCTTATCGGGGGAGAGTCTCTCAAAAATATTCTGGATTGCAGCGACTTGTCGCCGCTTTGATTTGAAGGACACATCGCCAAGCTTCGAAGCGTACCTGCCCCCATGCGGTTTACGGCAAAGTCTACTTTGGTCTTATTCCACCTGGCTATATTGGTGTGTCTTACTCCGTGCCTATCGACTGCGCAGGATCTCGACAACGTAATGATCAGTGGCAGCGTGACGGATCAGAACGCCGCGGTAATTCCTGGTGCGATCGTTACCGCAACGCTCGTCGCCACCAAAGCCGGGCGCACGGTAGTTGCTGACGACAACGGTCAATACAAGCTGATCCAACTTCCTCCTGGCGTCTACAGTGTCAGGGCCGCATTCACAAACTTTGCTGCCGAAGAAAAGACCGAACTCAACACGATCGCGGGACAGAACGTCAAACTCGACTTCATTCTGAAGCCCGCTACGGTCACTGCCGCAGCCGTGGTCGTGAGCGCCGCCGAAACGCCGCAAGTGGACACCACGCGAACTGTCGTTGGAGGCACGGTGACCACGCGCGAGGTTGAATCGCTGCCGGTCAACACTCGTTCGCCATTCGATCTGATTTTCACACTTGGAGGCGTTACTGAAGAGCCGCTGTCAACGCGCGATCTGGCTGAAGATCGCACCAACTCGCGCTCGACTCCTGAAGAAGCGGGAAACTTTTCCCTTTCCGGCGGGACAGCGTATTCCAACAACATCACCATCGATGGTCTCGACAACAATGACGACCGCGGCGCTCGCGAGCGCTTCACGCCGTCGATCGAAGCAGTGGAAGAAGTACAAGTAATTCGCAACCAGTTCGCGGCCGAGTACGGACGCGCCTCGGGTGGCAGGGTCAACCTGCGAACGCGGAGCGGTTCGAACAAATACCATGGCCGCGCTTTTTATTTTTTCCGCGATGAATCGTTGAATGCCAACACCTGGAAGAACAATTCGCTCGGCCTGTCGCGCCTGCCGCTGCAGGAACACGACCCTGGCCTTACTTTCAGCGGGCCGGCGGTCATTCCCAAACTCTACAACGGCCGCAACCGCACCTTCTTTTTCAGCGCCTATGAATACGCGATGTTGTTGGACTCGACGATGATTGACGCGCTGGTTCCCGTGGATCAGAATCCCCTGTTTCCGCTGCCGGCTCCGACTAATCCGCCACAAAAGAGAGATGAAAACGCTTCGGCTCCGGCATTGAAGGCCCTCAACGGGGTTGCTCCATTCGTCGCGTCGATCAGCACTCCGCAACGGAATCACATCTTCACCGCTCGGGTCGATCACACGTTCAGCGATATGCACAACGGTTCTTTTCTTTATCAACTGGGCCGTCTGAAAAATCTACGGCAATTCGGCGGAGGAAATCGTTTGGCCGAAAGCTTGATTGGAAAGTCCCGCAACACTGACGCCCTCTCGTACTCGGACAACTATGTCCTTTCGGCCAAAGCTGTGGCCCAGACGCGCTTTCAATACTCGCGTCTGACGCCGGCGATTGCAGCGACGGGCGGCACTCGCAAGCCGGTGCTAATCATTAATATCAACGATTCGGCCTCGATAAATTCAGGAAGCTTGATTGCCGGAACCTCGACTACCGGCGCGAGCGATCGCAACGAGACCCGCTTCCAACTGCAAGAGGTTTTTGCCTATGTCAACGGCAACCATTCGATAAAGCTGGGCGGAGACCTGCAAAGAATCAGCTCGACCTTTATCGATCTCAGCGACGCCAGCGGTACCTGGAGTTTCGACAGCGCCGGCGACTTTCTGGCGAACCTCTCCAGCCGTTTCCGGCAAAACTTTCTGACGACTTCGACGCAGCACAACACCTACATTGGTGTCTTTGTGCAGGACGAATGGCGGCTGAAGCCAAACTTCGTTTTGAGCTATGGTCTGCGTTATGAAACCGAGACCATCGTGCACGACAAGAATAACTTCGGGCCCCGCTTGGCTTTCTCGTACGATCCTTTCAAGTCAGGCAAGACAGTCGTTCGCGGCGGCGCGGGAATTTTTTATAACCGCGCATTACTGCGCACGATTGACGATTTCACTTTAGGCGCCCAGCAACTTTTCTTTGACACGGACGCGCTGATCGATCCGGCGACGGGCAAGTTGATGAGCGACGCTCAGCGCCGCCAATTCATCGCCGCCAACCTGCGCTTTCCCCAGACACTCTCCGTCGATTCGCCTTTTGTAAAACAGTTCGGCGTACTCAATGCCGGATTCTCACGCCGTTTGGATCCCAGCCTGCGCATTCCCGAAAGTTATCAGACCAACCTTGGCTTCGAGCGCGAGGTTGGCGGCGGCTTTGTCTTTGAAGCGAACTACACCTGGAATCGCGGTCTGCATCTGTGGCGCGAGTTCAACGTCAATGCGCCAGTGCTGCCGAACGGGGTCAAAAACTTCACGTCGTACCTGGCATCGCGCGATTTCACTAACTTTCTCAGTAGACCCGGGGGCGTTCGGCCAATCCTGAACACATCGGCTGCCGGCGACCTGGTGCGCTTTGTGCTGGCGCCGACTGATCCTGCTAACCCAAATTCAGTCGTCCGGATAACGGAATTCGGCGTGCCGATCTCGCTCGTCAATCTCAACGCCTTCACCTCAACCACATCGGTGAAAACGGCGTTGGCGGCTTTGAATGGGTTGCGCCCCGAGCCGGCGAAAGGTGAAGTTGAGCAATTGATTCCCGTCGGCAACAGTTTCTATCACGGTTTGACGCTCGAGTTGCGCAATCGATTCAAGCGAGCGAAAAACGGCGCGGCCTTTTCGTTCCGCGCCGCCTACACGCTTTCTTTTCTCAGGGACGATGGCATCGTTAACACTTCCGACGCTTTGGTTGCCGGCGATTTTCAGGGCGAGCGGGCGCGCAGCTTGCAGGATCGTCGCCATCGATTCACTTTGTCCGGCGCGCTCGATACGCCAAAATTTCTGGGCAAGCTGCGCGTTTCGCCGGTCTTGAGGCTCGCGTCCGGCGCGCCCTTCAATCTTGGGCTGGGTGGCGCGGATCGGAACCTTGACGATGTGGGCAATGACCGGCCAGTGTTTTCCGGCGACACCAGAGTGCTCAAGTGGCGCAGCCCGGGCGAGCCGCTTGACGCGTCAATTCTGAATCAGTTCATTCTGCCGACGATTGGCCAGTCGGGAAACCTGCCGCGCAACGCCGGCGCCGGCCCGGGAGTTTTCATTTTCGATCTGAGCGTGACCCGCGAGTTCAAAATCACTGACAAGATCAAATTGCGTCCCGTGGTTGAGTTCGACAACGTTCTCAACAAGACAGTATTCAGCTTTGGCAGTGAGTTCATCGACTTCAGCGCCGTGGGTCCGACATCTTCAGCCGCGACGAGACAGGCGTTCCTCGATTCATTCCTGGTCGCTAGCCGCACCCAGCGTCCCCGGCAAATTCGCTTGGGAGTCCGTCTCGATTTTTGAATTTGGAGTGCGGTGGCAAGCGCAGCGCGACACCGCTTTGGATCGCCAGCCCCAACAAACAAGCCGAGTTCCACATGAGCGTTGAAATACCAGACAGGGTTTCATGGCCTCACGCTCCATTGCACAAGCTTTCCGCGCACGGCACTTATTTTCTTACCGCTGGGACGTATCGGAAGGAGCATTACTTTCGAGGATCTGCCCGGTTGAAAGTTTTGCATCGGGGCTTGCTCAAAGTCACAAGCGATTTCGATTGGCACTTGGAGGCCTGGGCCGTGTTTTCAAATCACTATCATTTCATAGCGCATTCTCCTCATGACCAGGACGGCGCTGAAAGCCTCTCGCAAATGCTTAGCCTGCTTCACGAGAAGACTGCCAAGTGGGTCAATGGGCTTGAGAATGCAGGGGGACGTAAAGTCTGGCATAACTTCTGGGAGACCCGACTTACTTATGAAAGATCTTATCTCGCCCGTCTAAACTATGTGCATCAGAATCCGGTCAGACACGCGTTGGTACGAGTGGCCAATCAGTATCCATGGTGCTCGGCAAGTTGGTTTGAACGCATGGCTCCGCCGGCTCAAGTGAAAACAATCTACGGTTTCAAAACGGACAAATTGAAGATCCTCGACGAATATGATGTTGCGCTCGAATGGTAGTTCACTCTAGTCCAAAGCGCCGTCGCCGCTTCGCTCTGCCGGCGCACTCCAAACGAAAAAAAGCCCCCGCCAAACGGCAGAGGCTCTTTCTTATTCAACTCAAGCGATTACTAGTTGAACTCAATCACGAGGTTCTTCTCGCAGAAATTGAATTCCACTGCCTCGGACTCTTCATTGTCGGCGAATACTGCTTTGAACTGCCATTCGCACGCGCCGTTGTCGGTTGATTTGTCCCAGACGAGCTCGTCAGTCGCGCCGGCGGCGATGCCGTCACCGATGTCGAAGAAGCCCCATTTCTTTCCATCATCCGACACCTTGATCTTCTTGATCGCCTGCTTGGTGTTGTTGTGGACCTTGAATTTGTAGTCGACGTGGGTCGTAGCAGAGCTCACCGTGAAGCTCATCATGAGCAGGGCGATGGCCAGCATGCCTACTTTCCCAAAATTTCTGTTAATTCGCATTGATCTATTTCTCCATGTTTCCTGAATTTGAACTGACTGATTTGTGTCGATAGGAAGGTCGGGGAGACCGTTCGACCGATAGATGATAAGGGTTGAACCGGATTTGCGCAACGTCTGGGGATTTGCCAGGGGAGGTTACTCGCGTAGCGATGGTTCTTACGGGGGAAATGGCCGTGATACTCCATGATTTGTAATACTGCACTCGTCACAATTCCCTCCTGATCCGATCACGAATTCCCTTAGCGTCATTCCCGGTTTACGGTTTCTCGGTTTCCGGTTTACGATGCAGACATGAAATATAGATTATTGGGACGTACCGGATTGAAAGTTTCCGAGCTGTGCCTGGGCACAATGACCTTCGGCGACAACTTTCTGAACATCGCCGTCGTCGATCAAGCCGGCGCCAATCAGATGGTGGCGCGATCTCTGGATGCGGGAATTAACTTCTTTGACACGGCTGACGTCTATGCCTACGGCCAGTCGGAAACGATCCTGGGCCAGGCCCTGAAGGACCGCGACACCGAGCGTGACAAGATAGTAATCGCGACGAAGGTTCGCGGCGCGATGAGCGAGGGTGCGATTCAGGGCACCGACGATCTGAACAATGTCGGCCTCTCGCGGCAACACATCTTTGCTTCGGTCGAGAAGAGTTTGCGAAGACTCGCCACCGACTACATCGATCTCTACCAGGTCCATGGCTGGGACATGCTGACGCCGATGGAAGAGACTCTGCGCGCGCTCGACGATCTGGTGCGGCAAGGCAAGGTGCGTTACGTCGGCTGTTCGAATTGGTCCGCGCGGCATTTGATGAAAGCCGTGGTGTTGTCGCAACAGAAAGACTGGGCCGGCTTTGTTTCGCTACAAGCGTATTACTCTCTGGCAGGACGAGATCTCGAACACGAACTGCTCCCGCTCTGTCGCGAAGAAGGCGTCGGCGTTTTGACCTGGTCGCCTTTATCCGGTGGATTTCTTTCGGGCAAATACCGGCGCGACAATCCCAATCCGCAGGGCGCACGGCGCACAAACTTTCAGTTTCCCGCGATCGACGAAGCGCGCGGCTTTGACGCGGTCGAAGCGCTCGATGAAATCGCGAAACAAAAAGGCGCGACTGTGGCGCAGGTCGCGCTCGCCTGGTTGCTGGCACAGCCCGGCGTCACCTCGATCATTATCGGCGCGAACAAGATGTCGCAGTTGGAAGATAATCTGAAAGCGGCTGACCTGGAGCTGAGCGCCGCCGAAGTTGAGCAACTCTCCGCCACCACCGCGCCGGTTCCAATGTATCCGCAATGGATGATCGAGCGACAGAACGCGGGGAGAGAGTGAGCAGTGAGCAGTGAGCAGTGAGCAGTGAGCAGTCGAACGTTTTCAACCGCGTAGCAGTTGCAGATAGTAGCGGGCGGTATAGTGCGGAAGCACGCCACCCCCGGCCAGAAAGATATGTTTCTTTTCGAGAGCCCGCTTTAGCGGGCGACAGAATCTTTCGTTCGCTGCCGATGTTCCACCGGACTCTCCAGAAGACCGAGCAATTATTTAGAACCTTCCCACACGCAGCCGACCATTCTGCTGGCTTTGCAGGCTTCCTCGCATCTTCCTTTAGTCAGGGTCTGGCCCAGGTGAATTTGTTTCTGCTGATCATTTAACCCGGAACAATTACGCTCAGGATGGCTCGGTGAAGCTCTACAGATGACGGCTGTGTCGATGTTAAGTGTCTTTTTGGAGAGCCGCCACCGTTGGTTGGTGCCATCGACACAAGGATGAACGCTAATCGGAGCATAGTTTCGCTTGTTCCTGCTCACGACATCCATGCACTGATCATTTTGTACCGCCCTTATTTCCAGGTTATCGCCATACTGGGACATGGCCCACTTTTGGCTGGCCTTACCCGGACTGCACGTATTTTGCAGGACCCTGGTGACGCCTGAACCCTGATCGCCCACGATCTCAAGACACAGATCACTGTGCACGGGGCTGATCGTGTAATTGCCGGATCCGTCGGCGACAATATTAAACTTCTGGTTGTTGCTGGCATCAGCAGGATCGCAATCGAACGTCTGCAACGCGATCTCAGCTCCGCAAGCGCTGTTGGGAATTTCCACACAGCGTCGGCTGCTCTCACCCATGATGGAATACATCCCGTCAGGAATATTCCCCGCGGAAGCTTTGCTAATTGGACTGGAGGGCGTCTTGCCATTGGCCCAAAGGACCAGCAGGAAGGATAGCGCAAACAGAACCATCGTCCACTTTTTCATAGTTTCGTCTCCGGGAGAGAACGCGGAAGGTATATCACCGATCCGAACGAGAGACAATTTGGAGTGCGGTGGCAAGCGTAGCGCGACACCGCTTTGGGTTCCCTAAGTCTTTTGTGGCAGCCCGAATCGAAAGCGCCGTCGTCGCTGTGCTCTGCCGGCGCACTCCAAAAAACTTCAATCGCGCCGGCCGCCGGTAAACCTTAGCAGGAAGAAGAAGAGGTTGATGAAGTCGAGGTAGAGCGACAATGCGCCGACCACGGCGTACGAACCGACGCGCCCGTCGGGCAGCGTCAGCGCCATCTGCTTCAGACGTTGCGCGTCCCATGCCGTCAGTCCGGTAAAGACCAACACGCCGACCAGTGAAATCACAAATTGCAGCGCGTCGTTGTGCCAGAAGAAGCCTACTATCGAAGCGAGTATTAGTCCGATCAATCCCATGAACATGAAATGACCCAGACCAGCGAGACTTCTTTTCGTCACTGTGCCGAACAAGGCCGTGGCGCCGAACATCCCGGCCGTGACAATGAATGTCTGCACAATCGAAGCGCCGGTAAAAACCAGCAGCACCACCGATGAGGTCACACCCACCAGCGCCGAATACAAAATGAAGAGACCGGCCGCCGTCGCCGGTTCAAGTTTGTGCACCCGCGCCGAAAGGTAAAAGACCAGACCCAGTTGGGCGATCAAGATGCCCCAGAACACCAGCCGATTAACGATCACTGCCTCAACCACTGCCGGGGATGCAGCCACCGCAAACGCGGTGACCGAGGTGATCAGCAAACCGACAAACATCCAGCCATAGACCTTCGACAGGAACGCTCCTACAAAGGCAGCGTCTTTGTCCGAAGAAATAATTGCGGGCCCGTCCGTCGGAGATCGTCTCCACGAAGGTTGTTGGTTCCAGCTCATAAGTGCCTCTCTGTTAGGGTTTCATTATAAGCCCTCCCCGACGCATGAGCGACATAATGGAGCGCGGACATCCCTGTCCGCACTGAGCGCGCAGCGCGAACCTCTTGTCCGCGACAAAAATAAACGGGGGCAAGTGCCATAGCACCCACCCCCGGAACACGATCCATTCTCTTTCTTTAAGACCGCGAAGCTTGCAGAGCAACGTGGCTCACGGCCTTAAGGATGTTTCTCTTTGCCCTTACCCTTGCCTTCCGCGGCCGGGGCCGGCGGCTGCTTGCGTTCTTGTCTCGCCGGACCCTGGGCTTGCGGCTTCGCTTCGTGCTTTAGCGGTTGCGGAGCCGCGGCTCTACTCGGCGCCTGAGGCTGAGCGCGCCTCGGCGCCTCCGGCTGAGCGCGCTGCTTTGCCGGCTGTGGAACTGTTGCTACCTTTGCCGGGTGTCCTACTCGCACTCCCTGCGCTTGCGGTGCTGCCTGTCGCTGCTGCTGCTGTGGTGCAGCCTTTCGCTGGGCTTGCTCCTGTGCCTTTTGTTGCTTCGGCACACTTGCGGTTTGCGCCTCGCCAACAACGCGAACTTGCCGACCCGCATCCTTATTGCCGCGCGCTACTTGACCAGCCTGCGCGTCGATTTGTTGCTTGCGAGCCGCGTCCGGCTGCTGCGCTACTTCGCCATTCCGCTCGTCTTTGAACTTCAGCTTTTGACTCTTAGCCGCGTCCGGAACTGCTTCCACACGCAGCGTCTTCGCCAGGTCTTTTCTAAAAGGCGGCGCAACCGGCGCGGAGCCGACCACTACGGGCGTCTCGTAAAGTTTCTTGGCAATGCCCGGCGGCAGATCCATCTTGCCGCGGCCCCAGGCGGAATTCAGCACTGCGTTGCGCAGCGGCGTCAGCGTCAAAGGATCGAGCGTCGGCCTCGCTGATGCGAAGGCCTGCGGATCCATCCTTCTAACACTGCGCGAATCAATCACCCGGCCGAAAGCATCGAGTGGCACAACCGTGACTGCTCCCGGGATGCCCAGATTGATAAGTTGTGCGGGCGCCACATTCGCCCGCGTCAGATATTGCGGCTGCCAGTTGTCGTCATAGTAACGCGGCGCGTAACTATCGCCCGGTCCCAGCGGGACCCATCCAATTTGGTTCGCGTCGTTAAGCGGAACGAAAGCAACGAGCGCCGGAGCATACTGCGGGTTCGTGTTCACCGCATCGGGAATCCAGTACCACTGGTTACCCACGTTGGCCCAACGTCCATAGTGATACGGCGCATAGCCCCAGGGCTCGCTCGAAACCCAGGTCGGCCCATACGGATAATCGTTGGTCCAGGAACCCTGCTGATAAGGAACCCAGCCTGAATCGACTCGCGGTCTCCAGGCATTGCCATAACCGCTTACGTTTTGCCAGTCGCCGTAAGCATCCAGGTCGTTGATGCCGGGAATGTATGAGCTGGCATACTGGTAACTCGCGTTACGCCGGTAAGGATCGTAATAGTTAGGATCGTTAAGATAGGCGTCGTAGTTGCTGTAACGGCCGTCATAAGAATTCGGATATTGATAACGGTAATAGTTGTCCACCTGATAGCCGGCATCCTGGCGATTCAAGCGCGACAATGCGACCTCGGACGCCGCTTGGCCCAGCAGGGTAAGCATCTCGCCTTTGTTAATCTGGCTTGAGCCTCCTGAACCTACCACTTGCGCCAGTCCGCTCAATACTGAGACGAGCACGCCGCCCCGGTTATCGAAACCGACGTTGTAAAGTCCGGGCTGATCAAAGTCCACCGCGCCGTTGGGCGTGGCTACTTCAAACAATTCATTTGGTTCCAGGTACCCGACATCGAACATCGCCGACCCGTCGCGGAGCGCAAGCTGCGTGCGTCGATCGCCATACGACACCACGTCCAGTGATGTGTTTGGATCGAGCCGAGCAAAATTGCGTCCGTTGAAGGCAAGCGAGGCGTGCGAGTTTTCCCGCGTGTAAATCCGATCTCCAACCGAGAAGGGTTGATTCAAAGACGCGGCGCTCCACTGTGCGGCGCCGTCGTTCGTCGCCAAGCCATTGCTCAAAGCGACCTGGCCGTCAACGCGTTGAATGCGCGCCGCATTTGGCAGCGCCCCAGCCGCTACCGCCTGTTCATGTTTTGCATAGAACCACACGCCCGCGCCGGCGATCAGCGCCACCACCGCTGCCAAGATTGTCGCGTGCGGCCAAAGTTTGATCCTGTTCATAAAACTCTCCTATGTAATCCCGACGATGTAATTCAACCGAAGCGTTCTTCTCTCGAATTCTCCGGTTTGCTTAAGCTCTATCCAGTGCTGAAGTAGCGCAGACTGCCAGTCTGCTCGGGCTCAAATGCGCCCGATCCCTCCCCACACACTGAGCACTCAGAGCAGTTCATTTCGTCCTCAAACTAATTTTCAGAAACGTTGTCGTTAGAATCCAGACGCACAGGTCAGGCCACAGAAGGTGAGCCGGGGGACGAAGCGGCGGACGAGAGACTTAAGATCAATGCCAGCCGCGGTAGCAGACTCCAGCCGCGACTATTTAGTCCACCGTTGTAAGGGTATTGCTAGAAAAGGAATCGCGAGTGCAGCGAATCACGCACTCGATTTGCGGTGATACGTACCCATTCAGGTCGCCTCGCTGCGAGTTAACCAGCCGATGAGTTCCTGCCGCAGCGTCCATCGTGTCAGAAGCCCGACCGTAAGGGAGGGCCCCTCTCGCAGGAACTAACACCCGAACAAATCACCCGCAACCGATTTGAGAGTCCGCGAAAGCGGACGCCCGAAAATAGCCCATCGATTCATCGGTGGGATCACGCCACAATTACAAACCTCTGAGTCCGTGCAGCGGACGACTGAAACGCTCGATGTCTGGGATTCAGCCGTCCACTTCACGGACTGTTTTGATAAGGCCTTGAGCCCGACAGGTAAGAGCCTGTGTTAAAACTCGTCTCGGCATCGATTACGCCGAAGGCGTTAGATAATTTAGCCCGGCGTAACACGCTGGGAAATGAGTCCGAGAGGGTTCGTACCCTGAAAGCGTTTCCCAATTCATTGTGGAGAAGGCTATCCAACGCTTTCAGCGTAGTTGAATAAACCGAATCTGCCCCAGGGTGATACCCTGGGCTAAATTTATGTCACGCCTTCGGCGTAAAGAACTCGAGTTTTGAACAGACTCTGAACTGATAGGCTATTATCACTCGTTCTCACTTCATTCAAAAACCTTCTCGAGATTATCGACCTCGTCGAGCACGGGCTTCGCCACCTTTGCATAATCGGCCGGCGCTTTCGCAGCCTCGACCTGTGCGACTAGGCCTTCGAACTTCTTCGTCACCGCGGAATTCTTGGCTTCAATCGATGGCCGCACTGCATTCCAGGTCTTCCGCATCTCTCTCGCAGTCGCCTGCAACTTACTGGCGTCTTTCGCCTCAGCCCAGATCTCCAACTCACGACCGTAGTAATCAAGCAGCACTACTTCAACCGGGACGATCACCTTGTATGCCGTGGTCATCTCGGCTACGTCGCGGGTTATCTGGTTGGCGGCGACGGCAGTCGCCTGCCGGTCCTTCGCTGTGACCGCGCGATCCAATGCAGCCACATCGGCCTCGAGCCCATCTATATTCTTGCTCTGGTTCTTAACCTCGGCGCGCACCTTCTTTGTCGCTTCCTTGAGCGCAGCGACCTTCACATCCGCCTTCTTCCAATCGTTCGCTTTGGCATAGTCATAAATATTCTCGCCATATTCGCCGGCATTCATTAGCTCTGCCGGGACGCTTTGAGTTTTGCTGTTCGCCGCCGCCGGAGTACTACCTGCCTTTGTGACGGCGCTGTTTGTATTGGTCTCGCTTTGCGATCCAGACGGACCCGACGAGCACGCACCCAATCCCAGCGCCAAGAGAACAATCACGCCCAGCTTGATTGAATTGTTCATTGGATTATCCTTCCGCGGATCTTTCCTTAGTTCGCCATTGTTCATCTCAATCCTCCCATCCTGCCCCAAAATTTGTTGGGCAGCTTACACGAGATGTACTTAACGGAAGATTAATAGGAAGAATCGTTAGAAAGGCACAGCCCAAATCTGTTTTGAGAGTCCGCTGAAAGCGGACGACCGAAAATAGCCCGCCGATTCATCGGTGGGACCACGTCATGATTAAGAACCCGGAGTCCGCGAGAGTGGACGACTGAACTCGTTGTTGGTAATTCAGCCGTCCGCTTCACGGACTTATTCTCCCGATACGCCTCTGATCCCAGCAGTAAACTGCTGGGCAATTTTCATTCGCCCGCTGCGCGGACCGACTTACACTTTTTCTTCTAAGGACAAGGGCGGAGAGAGGGACGAGCGAAGCTTGGTGACCACAGATCCGATTTCCCTAGGGACGGTATGGCTTTGCTTTTGCTATCTGAGTTATGAGCTATCCTGATCTTGCAAACTGCGCTACCCCGCCGACCTCCTCAACCACTCTGACTCGTCTAGGCCTACGCGAGATATGGTTGCAGCGTATTCGTTCGCGATTCTTTGAGCATGCTCGAACTTAAGTTCCGCCAGCCATTGATAGCGTTCGCCACCCGCGGTCTGAAATTGGTATTTATCATCGACCATTTCAGCTCTCACCATCTGCAAGCCATCCTTCGAAGGATCAAAATCTTCAATTATTGACTTATGTGGACTGTAGACGACACGAACGCGCACATGAGTATTGCCCTCACCGGGTAACACCAGATCAAACTTATCATCCGCCGCCTTCAGATGAAGGAGTGGGAATGATCTCTTTTCAGTGAGTCTCACACTGTCACAAACGGGCTGTATGCAAACCCAATACGAAGTTTCCGGGGTTCCATTCACTTGTCGGATTCGCTTAAGAAGAGTTCCTGGTAGGAGCGCTGGTGGTCTAACGCGATAGTCCGACTTAATCGAGGTTAGCATGGCGAACCGGTGTTCCAGATCGGCGGAAGAAACCGTCGAGGCACATAGTCTCCCCGTTAAGTTCTTCTTGTGGGGATTATTCTTAAAGACCTTTAGCTGATCTCTCAAGCTCTCGTTTCCAACACCCTCACGCAGCAATTCCATGACATCATCTATGATGTTCGCGGGAGGTAGCTCAGGAAATCTGTCTCCAAACCGGTGGCCGCCCCTTTCCTTCATGACTAGCCAAGCGTGAATAATGTCGCTGCCATCTGCTTCATCGGCGAGTTTGCTGACTTCCTCGCCTTCAAGAATTGCCGTCAATTCTGAGCCTATCAAATAGACAAGGAGGTTACCGGCATCGCTAGGCTGTGTCAGCATTGCCCTATGAGCAAGGAATGCGGCGTCCAAGTCGGGAGGGAATTTCGTCAGGATTCTATGAGTATTCGACCGCAATGCTGCCATCGATCCGATTGCCACGTTAGACACTAAACCCATCGTCATGTCCGTGAATTCGGCGATGAGTTTATCCGCCAGTTCTTCAATCGGGACAACCCTGGCTGCCAGATCTACGTTCTCTGCCGCAACCGAAACATAGCCTTTGGCATAAACTGCTATGCGTACGGAACCGGTTTCAAGAGTGTAGTCTTTGTTGGCGATTACATTTGATTGCCCGGCGGCTTCTAGTGTTGTTCTTATTTGTTCGGTGATGTCGGCAAGCTCCTCTTGCCCTGTATAGACAACTATTAACCGCAACCGCTTTTCTTTTCCGGATGATCTCTTAGTAATTTCACTAATGAGCTCCTTTACTTTCCCACCATCCGTGGCACCATAAAGGACCCAATCGAATACAACAATGTCGCAGCTCTCAGCAAGTGGATAAACTTTATCTCCTAAAGATTCCACCTCGACATCCTTTGGTCTGATAACAGCACACACTATTCCCTTTACCGCAAAATCCCCAATAAGCTTTTTGGCATTCAACTCGTGGGCCTTATCAACTGAAGCTTTCTCGGAACCCTTATTATCTACAGCCGTGGCTTTAGGACGTATATTGTCGCCCTCTTGCGTCGAAGCGATGACTACATCACCGGTAAGTTCTTGCCCCTCATTGAATCGTGGCGGCCCGGGTCTTCGTACCGTGGTTGGGATAGTGGCGGACTCCTTCTCCTCAAAGAATGCGCGGTCGTCAACAACCATTATGGTTTGAAGAAACTTGCGAGCGATTTCCTCTGAGTGTTGTCTAAAATTTGTTGCGGCGGGTGAGGCCATTTGTACCATCCCTTTCTACCGATCACTCTTTGTCTTTGGTTTGAATCCTATTTTGAATATTGCACCTTCGTTCGATTTCGAGTCTCCTAGGATCAGTTCTCGTCCCTCTCTTGCGAGCACGTCGCGCGATATTTTCAAACCCATCCCTCGGCCTCCCGGCTTTCGCGTAAAGCCCCGTTCAAAAATCGCCTCTTTATCCCTCTTAGGAATGCCGGGACCATTGTCCGAGATAACGAATGTACCTCCGCCCTCCATGTCTAACCTTATGAACTTTTCGCCCGAGCGATCCTTCAGCCAGTAGACTGAGTTGTCGATTAAGTTAACGAAGACAGGGTAGAAAGTGGATGGATACCCATCGAACGTCATCCGTTTAAAAACATTACTGACTTGCAATTCTATGTTTTCGCGCTTGAATCGTTCACCAAATAAGTTGCGCAGATATGTCTCAATCACAGTCCCCTTGATTGTTACCTTCTTTCGAAAGAGTCTTTGTTGAAGAGGCGTAAACAGTTCCAAATAAGCATCGAGATGATCGAAATCAGCGCGTATGTTTCGCCAGAGTTCTCTGAGATCTTTGTCTAGATCTGCCCATCCCTTGAGGCGATTGAGGTTGTTTCGCATTGAGGCAACGGTGTGGCGAAACTCATGTCCAATCGCTGAGACCGCCATGCCGAGTTGGGCCAACTCCACGTCCGACTCTGAGCGCTCAACTAAGGCCAGGTTCTCTTCTTCCAACGCCTCGATTATGTCGTCGGCACTCAACGACAAATCAACAGCCTGCTGAAGCTTTCTTCCCAAGTTCAAGAGAAACTGACTCTCACGTTCCGTCGTTTCCGCTATTGCCGCTTCTAGATTGTAGTATTCACCTAAAACAAAAGCTTCCTCTTTACTCGAAGCTAGTACTCGATTAAGTTCAGTTTGTGCTTGACGTATCGACTCCTTAACGTCTTCAACACTCTTCTCGATCAATTGCTTAACTTGACTGTTGACCTCATCGATCTCTTGCAGCGTTTCATCACGCCTCTCCCCAATGGTTCTTTCCGAATTGGCGATTCTGTCTTTTGAAGCGCGTTCAATCCTTCTCTGCAAATCATCGGTCGACGGTTTCCGCCGTGCTGCATCCGTAATAAGCGCCTCGATACTCGTCTGAATAGGCTGGAATACTTCCTCTTCCAGACGCCGGGCCTCGTTCCGATATACTTCCCAATCTCGGCGAAGAGATGTGGACAAACCAACGGCACGGGGCTTTACAACCTTATAATGTTCTCTTAGTTTTTCGAGGGCTTCCCGCGCATCGGCTTCAATGTCCATCAAGGCCGTGGAGCCCTCAGCCTTTTCATCGAACTCGACGGCGGTGTCAATCTGCGCGCGGACCGCCTCTAACACCCGAGAGGTCTCTGTGATTGGTCTCCCAGCCTCTACCGACTCGAAAAACTGATCCATCGATCGGGAGAAGTCCCTCCTTTCCTCCTTTACTCGTGCTTCGCGGGCACGCCGGATTTGATGAAGCCGCTGTAACTCCTCTCTTCCTTCGATATAGGCTTCCGAATATAAGCCGCTTTCTCTAAAGAAATCCGTTGCCATTTGCCGAAAGAAGTTCTTAAGAATTGCCTTAAATTCCTTGTAGGCTCCATTCTCCCGAAATCCTTCACGTCCGGCTTTCTCGCTCAGCTCCGGGTTTTCTGCTGCGGTGATTTCAACATACCCGAACATCCTTCGATAAGAGAAGTAAGCTGTGGAGGCCTTCTTAGTCCTTCGTCGCTCAAGTTCAAGGAAGTCATAGTCACTGCTGCCGTAAGGAAGCACACGAATTCCGTTCTTATAAATATATAGACCGCCTATCTTGTTTAGCTTTGCCGTAACTTGAACCCACTCTTTTGTTGGCAGGAGACTCTCGTGAGATGTGCCCTGAACATAAGCCAGATTAAGCTTAAACCTTCCGCATTTCGTTGGAACCCCCTTTCCTTCCGCCCATGGAATCGTATGATCGATCGGCTCCTTGTTGTAAATTGTGACCGCACCGTTGAATTGACCGAACTCGTCAAACTCTCCACGGAAATGATGATCAGCAGTTTGAAATTCCTCCGGCGTAAAGAACGAATCGGAACTAATTAAGTCAACAAAGGGCTCCAAAGGTGTGTGAACTCGGAAGCTTGTCAAAATATGAGGCTTTACCTCATCGGTCATCGTATTGGTGAATCCGATTAGTCTCTGAACGATTGGAGGGGCAGCATCATCATCACCATCTTGCTCCCCGTCGATATCCATTACTAGACTCTCATTCGTTGGTAGAATGAAAAAGTGTGTGCCTTTCCCATGGTTAGTCAGAGTGGGTTTACTGACAGTTTGTAGAAAGTCATTCAAAGCATGGGGATCTACGGCGAATTGCTTCAATTCCCTATCGATCCTTTCGGATAACATCGTCTGGTCGAGGTCATAAAGTAGTTGAAGGTTCTCGCGGAACAAATCAACTAAAGCCGTAACATCTTCGCGGGTTGGAAGGGCTCCGTTTTCATATGGTATTACCGGAATCTCAATTTGATCGAGATTAAGCCCAGGTGTTTCGAATATGCCCCAGTTTATGAATGCCGCCACGGTGTCGTGCTGCTTATTACCACGTAACGCTCGAGTAAGAATCAAAACCTGAGGACCTATCGCGGCGACTGCTAAACGACCGATGCCCTTTTCTCCAAGCATCGGTCGCTCTAGCTCGCCTTCAGGTCTTGGAGGGGGGGCCATCCCCACACTCCCTCCAACCTTGCTCTCTGTCCCAATTGCAAGCCATCGATTCAAGAAGTCATCTTCCGTCATGCCGATTCCATCGTCACGCAAAATGAAAATATCGTCGGCACGAAAATAGTCGACTTCGCCAAAACGAGCATATGCATCATGGGCATTCTTGAAGAGCTCGCTGATCGCCGTCGGGATACCGGCAATTTGCTGACGTCCCAGCATGTCAACGGCTCGGGCGCGCGTTTTGAATTTAGCCATTTTCGATCTGCTTGTTAACCGTTATGAGCCCGGCCATCAGAAATACTCAATCAAACGCCACGTATTTAGCAAGATTTCTGTTATATAGCAATAGTGGCGGTGCTTAGAGGATTTCGATCACGTACTACTGACTGAGCTAGGGAGTTGCTGTAAGAAACTGTTCTAGCCGTTTGCTCAGATGATCTACGTTTTTCGTTTGGCATTGCCAGACCACCAACACACGCCAACCTTGGCGAATCAGAGAGCGTCTGACTCTAATATCGCGGGCGACATTTCCCAGAATCTTATTCCGCCAAAACTTCTTGCGTGTTGACGGTAACGCAGCTCTCAAACATCCGGCGTGGCCGTGCCAAAAACATCCGTGGACGAAAATGACCTTCTCGTGTCGAGGCAGGACTATGTCAGGCTTGCCCGGAAGAGTTTTTCTGTGAAGTGTAAAACGATATCCTAGTGAGTGAACAATCCTTCGAACTAAAATCTCAGGCTTTGTGTTCTCACCTTTTATGCGCGCCATGATAGCGCTGCGTTCTGCGGGGGTGAAAACATCAGCCATCGGACAGCTCTAGCGATTCAATGATTTTTATTGCATGTCGCTTTATGAACTCGGGGGGAAGTGCATTGCCAATCATCTCAGCAGCGAGAATTCTCCCTCGTTCCAGTGAAAAGAAATATGATTTAGGAAACGTTTGAAGAAGTGCAGCCTCGCGCAGGGTAACAGCCCGATGCTTTGTCGGATGAAGAAAGCGCCCCTTTGAAGGATTGAAACACCCCGTTGTAATCGTCGGAGCCACGTGGTCCCAGCTCATTCGCCCATAGACGTCCTTGAAACCATCAAAGTTCTTGTGACATTTTAACTGAGCTCTCTTACCCAAGGCGAACCGGCTTCCACCGTTTGGCGGAATTAGCCGGATCATGTCTTTGACTTTGTGGGTACGCTTCTCTTTGTAATTGTGAAGAGGATCGTTCTTGGCCCGCTTCCCCAGCTGTCCGAACGCACGACGAACGTTTGGTTTGCATCGCGCCTCTCGCGCAAAGGGTATCTTCTCCGGTATTTTACTCCGTCGTCCCGCTACCAAAATAAAGCGGCGCCGGCGTTGGGGAACCGCAAAATTTGCCGCGTTAAGAATTGCCGTTGAACACTCATAACCCATCCCGTTAAGATCGATGAGCGCTCTTTTGAGACGACGGTCCCTAGCCAGCGCCGGCACGTTTTCCATCATAATGGCCTTAGGTCTGAGCAGCCGAACGAAGCGCATGAACTCGCTAAGCAGATTATTGCGAGGATCATTGACGGTACGCTTTCCATTCAAAGTCCTCATCGTGGAGAACCCCTGGCACGGAGGACAACCAGCGAGAAGATCGAGCTCGCCCCGCACCAAATTTAGTTCCCGCATAACCTCCGCCGCTGGAACTTTACTAATATCTCTTTCCCAAACAGTCACTCGCTTGTGATTTGCTTTGTATGTCTTGACCGCTAGCGAGTCAATCTCGATGGCACCGACCACACGAAAGCCTGCCTGCTTCAGCCCTAAGGTAAGGCCTCCACACCCTGAAAAGAGATCGATAGCTTTCGGTTTCGGCATCCTGCCTGATTTTCGTGACCTAGGCAAGCTTTAGTCAAGTCAAAATGGACGAGCAGCGAGATCCGCGTGAGATCAACGTCTCCAGCAATGCAAAATATCGTACTTGCGCCGGGCTACTACGTGCATGTTGCCTGTCCGGTGAAGTCTTCGATTTGGCTACCGCAAAGGAGAGACCGGCTGATCATTATCGGCAGCCGGCGAAGCTTTGCCTGGCGCGAACCGGAGTCTGAAAGAGCAATTACTTTGGCGGAGATATTGGAACCGGATGCGGCGCCGCATATTCCTGATTACGTGAGGCGGCGGCTCGCCGGCGCTTATCGGGACCGGCCGATTATCAGCGACCCGGAACGCGGGGACATCGCACCAACTTGTGTGGCGCATTACGCGAAAGACTTGAGCACGAGGCTGGTGGCGGACCGAAGATTTCCAAGCGGCGCGCGGCCGTACACGGTGCGAGAGTATGCGCGGTTGCAGGGAGTGCCGGATGCTTTCACTTTCGCGGGGAGTGACAACGATGCCTACCGGATGATTGGGAACGGGGTGTCGGTGCCGGTGGGGAGATGGATTGGAGCTGAGATTCGGCGGTACTTTGGGTAGAGGTTGTGGAGTGCGGGGACTCGTCGCCACTGTCTTCAAGCCGCGACTTGTCGCGGCCACACAGAAGAAGCCGTGATTGGCAGGCTCGCGGCGACAAGTCGCCGCTTACAAAAGCGCCGACGAGTCGGCGCACTCCACATTTCTGCCGCACCCGTGGTGATTTCCTATTGACGGGGCTTTCCCCTCAGGCGTATAGTGCGCGCGTTCGCCGGGTCTTTTGCAGGAGTAGTTAATTGATTTGCAGTGTCGCTTTGCGCGATGACTGCTCAACCATTCTCACGACGCTGCTTCCAGGCGTCGAGGTTGTTCTCGATGAAGTTTGCTCTGCACTCACCGCTCTCATTTCCTTTTTCAATTGATCAGAGATGGTCTGACGGACCGGGCTCCGTGGGCGAAGTTTTTGGTTTTAGGTCGCTTCGCGTTTCGCCGCGCTGCGGCTATTTCGTGGGGCGCAACCTAGACCCACAACTGGCGAGTGCGTGTCAGGAGCCCGACCGTGAGGGAGGGCAGCACTCGCAAGTAGTCTTGATTCAAGAAAATTGGCGGCGAACTGTGTTGCTTCCCGGTAGACGATCGTCGCGAGGGTGGCCCTCCCTTACGGTCGGGCTTCTGACACAGCCTCTGGCGCGTGGGCAGCATATCTTTCGCCGTTGTGCGGCGCCCACTCACCTGGGCGGGGAGTGAGGCGTTTCGGTGGGCGGACGCTGTTTCGCTCCTCTGGAGCTCGGTGTTTATTGGGGGCAGTTGGGTCTATAAACATCGCGCCGCTCTGCGGCACTACAGAAGAGGGCTGTCCTAAATTGAAACGGGAGTCAGAGGAAACACTGGATCGACGGCGCATTCAGGGCAGGACGCCTATTTGGAGGCGATTGTTGGGGCTATCTGCTGAAAAATCAAGGCTTACGGGCAGAACTTGCAGGGAAGCAACGGCGGCTCGCGGTCAAGCAATGCCAATTTGCGGTCGCGCATTGGCATCTCGCGGTCGAGCAATGGCGACTGATGGTCGAGCAATGACCGCTCGCGATTGAGCAATGGTACATCGCCGTCAAGCATTGGTGATTTGTGGTCATGTAATGCCAGCTCGCGTTCGAGCACTGGCGACTTACAGTCGAGCAATGACGGCTCGCGTTCGAGCATTGGCCGCTCGCCGTCAAGCAATCGCGGCCGAGGGTCAAACAATACCGACTCCGGGAAAAGCAATGGTGGCTTTGGGACCAGCAATGGCGAGTCCCTCTTTCCCGGATCGTGGTCGCAGTCGAACAACCGCGACTCAAGGGTAAGCAACGCCGGCTCATATTTTCGCAAAGGCGGCCACGGTCCTCGCAACTGTGGCCCACGGTCTAACACCTGTTAGAGCGGAAACCTCAACCCTACTTGAAAGGAGAATTCAAATGGATACGAACCAAACAAACAGGACCACGATGTTCAAGACGGTCTCGGCTTATCTCGACGACAACACTTCGGTCTGGAATGGCATGGCGCCTTTGGCGACAGCGGTAACGGAATTCAAAGGCAAGATTGCGGAGATTGACGCGGCGGCGCAGAAGCAGGAAACACCGAGGGGCGCGACCGAAGATAAAGCGGAGGCGCGCGAAACATTGGAAGATGTTTTGTTTCTCACTTGCGAGGCGCTGGGCGTGCTGGGTCATACCGGCAATGATCACGACCTGTCAGCCATCGCGAGTGTTACCCCTTCAAGCCTGCGCCGCATGACCGAGGAGGAGTTGTCCCGCCGCGCCGAGAGTGTGCTGACGGAAGCTAATGCGAGGAAGACAGAGCTCGTCGCAATGCAGGTTACGCAGGCGAACCTTGACGAACTGAATCAGGCTTTACAGGACTTCAACACGAGTAAGACAAACCCGCGCAAGGCGACAGTTGAACGAATGACCCAGACACAGTCTCTGCCAACTCTAATTCGCGAAGCCAGCAGCATCCTGCGGGACCAGATCGATCGACTGGTGAATATGTTCCGTCGCACAAATCCGGGTTTCGTGACCGGCTATAACGCCGCGCGCGTGATAATCGATCGGGCGGCGAGTCACGCGACGCCAAAAGCTGCCGGTGGTACGCCGCCCACGCAGGCTTGATGGCGAGTCGGCACACTCAGATTTGCCTGAGCTCCGTGAGGAGCGAAATATTTATAGAACCTGCTTTGCACAAAAAGGCAGCGCGAACTGTATCAGGTACAGAACCGCGAGCGGTAGCGAGCGGGATCAAGACGCCACTTTCGGCAAGAATTCAGTATTGCCGAACCAATCGAACGAAATAGCCAAGCGTGATTCCTTATCCCGCTCGCTACCGCTTGATGGTATGAAGCGGCGTCCCCTGCCGTGAGTTGTTAAACTAACGGTTGGAAACAATCTGCGTTAGCAGAAGGAGACGCCAATGACAGTATATATCGGAGTCGACTTTC
>JAWVCT010000116.1:0-20315 GCA_033858155.1 Blastocatellia bacterium | reverse complement strand
AATTCTGGTTTAGGGACGTTCTGACTTCGCTTTTAGGGCGGGCGCGGATAATGGCTTCCCTGGAGCCGAAACTTTTCTGTAGCGTCGCATTGAAAGAGCGGTTTCTCTTAATGCGCACTCACGTTCGCGTCTTGCGACAACCAGCGAGAGCTCTTACGCCACAATAGTGTCAAACGGCTGATGATCCATATCCTCAAGCCGGGCAACGCCTCCGCGCCACAGAACCAGTAGCAGCGTTGCTCATTGGGGAATCAGACGTGAGTCCGAAACGGGAGACTATACGGGCCCGCTGATATCCGTGTCAAGCGCGGGTCGCGTCAGGGCCCGGGATATCCTCAGAAAGATCGATCAAAGCAACCATTTCAAAAGATACACCGCGCCAACGACCACTGCGCCGACAAGAATTAGCAACAAAAAGATTCCGCCGGCTATCACCAGCTTGAATTTGCGATAGCGTTTCTCGTCGGGCGGCGATAATGAGCTTTGGGGGAAATATGGAGGAGGTGTGGATGTAGCCATTGGTTTTCTTTTTTCTCCGAACGGTCCCGTCAGCCAACGGGATTGGTCTTGCTTTTCGCAGCCGGTTTCGTCGGGCTGTGCTTGGGCGCGGGCCGCCCGCCCGAATTGGAGTTCGTGTTGGAATTGGCGTTTGTGTTTCCGTTCGCGTTTTCATTCGCTTGCTTCTTAAGCATTTCTTCCGCGTGCTTCTTACCTTCCTTGATTCGATTTGCGCCCTCCTGGGCGCTCTCGATGGCATCAGTAGCCCGATAGTCATCAGGATCGAGCTCCAGAGCCCGCTTGAAAGCAGTCATGGCTTCCGGATAGTGAGCCAGCCGCGTTTCGGACATTCCTAACTGATAAAACGCCTCTTCATCATCAGGCTTAAGGCGAGTCGCCTGACGATAATCGCGCGCGGCTTCTTCTTCCTGATGTAGAAAACTATGCGCCTCGCCTAAATTAAAATAAGCGTCGGCATCTTTTGAATCCGATTGGACTCTCTTCTTATATAGTTCGATTGCCTTCTTGTATGACTCTTCAGCTTCAGTCTTCTTGTCCAGCGCGGCATAAGCCATCCCTAAACGCAGATGGGCCTCGGCGTTATTCGCATCCTGCCCAATTGCCTGCTTAAAAACTTCTACTGCTTGCTCGTCCTGATCGTTCTTGTAAAGCTCTTTGCCTTGATCAACCAGTGTCTGTGCCTGGCGTTTTGCTTGCTCAGGATCAGTCGCGGTTACTGACGATGAGCCGCCTCCGTTTGCGTTTGGGTTCTGGTTGGCTCCTCTGCGACAGGCGCAGACTCCGACCAGCAGGAACAATCCCGCAAGCACGACGATTACTTTCTGAATATTCGATAAGATGGCCAGCGGCGTATACATGAACAGACATGTATCTACGACGAAATGCGATCCTGAGTCAAATTACAAGAGACGATGGCAGGTGAATTGGAAGTTGTGAAGCTCGCAAAAAAAGCGAACGGGCGCTGCAACGTGGGTGTCGCAGCGCCCGTTCATTTTCGTGGTTACTGTCCTCACCCCAGCAACCACTTGAGACGGAGGATCCACCAACCGTCTCTCTTGCCCCACAATGTACTTGGCAACACCCATGCCGCGCACGAATAATTTTCTTGCATCGCGAAAAGCACAGCAACTCGGCTTTTTGTTAGAGAATTAGCCGATCCGAAAGAGCGAGGAGTGCAACTTTTTCACCCTCGACTGGGTAAGTATTTCTCGGTTCATCACGGCCGGTAATGATTGCCAGGAAAGGACTCTGCAGAAGTTTCGCTTTACTCGGGAGGGTCGCTGCCAAGTTCGGCTCTGATGACTTCGGCCAGCGCGTTTGCCTTTGACTTGACGTCGCTTTCACTCTCGCCTTCGATCATGACGCGAGCCAGGGATTCAGTACCCGAATAGCGCAAGAGAAGACGCCCCCGACTTCCCATTTGCTCTTCGGTCTCACGGGCCAGACGCTGAACAGCGGGCAGGTCTTCAAAAGGTTTCTTTTCTCGCACGCGCACATTCACCAGTACTTGAGGAAACCTTTGAAAGCCGATAACCAGTTCTCCGAGAGTCTTTTTGTGATTGCGCATTGCCCGGAGCAAAATTATGGTCGTGATCATCCCATCACCGGCCAAACTCAGACGCGGAAATATAATATGACCCGACTGCTCGCCGCCCATTTCAGCTCCACTGCGGATCAGCTCTTCGAGAACGTACTTATCGCCGACATCCGCGCGCGTAAGCTTGACGCCAAGAGAACGGAGCGCGATTTCTAAACCGATGTTACTCATCACGGTGGCAATCACGACGTCGCCGGTCAGTTCGCCTCGTGTTTTTAGATCGCCCGCCATCACCCACATGGTCGCGTCGCCGTCGACAAAGTTTCCCCCGGCATCGACAAAGAGCGCCCGATCAGCATCACCGTCGAAGGCAACGCCGAGGTCCGCCCCTTCCGCGACTACGCGACGCTGCAAACCCTCTATGTGCAGCGATCCACAATCACGATTGATGTTGCGGCCGTCGGGTTCGTTATTGATTGCAACTACTCGGGCTCCGAGCCGGCGGAACAGCTCCGGCGCTAGTTCGTATGCAGCCCCATTGGCGCAATCGACTACCATCGTGACACCGCTCAACGAAAGATCATGAGCGACGTCGTGCTGAAGATAGCTCAGATATCGCAGCCGCAATTCGGCGGCGTGCTCTTCATTGGCAGCCTCGCTCTCTGCCAAATCGTTCGCCGTTTCGTCAGCGGCCACGGCAATGTCCTTTTCGATTCTGCGCTCGGTCGCTTCATCGAGCTTTCTGCCGGACGGATCGAAAACCTTGATGCCGTTGTCCTGATAAGGATTATGAGAGGCGCTGATGACGACTCCGGCATCGGCGGGTAAGCTGCGCGCCAGAAACGCAACGCCTGGCGTGGTTATGACTCCGGCAGATTGGACCTCAGCGCCGGCTGCCCGCGCCCCAGCAATTAAATCGCTTTCAATCGATGAGCCGGATTCACGCGTGTCGCGCCCGGTGACAATTCGGGGGGCGCGCCCGGTTCTTTCGGCGAGGTGTTTGGCGAGTGAACGGCCAATCACCCTGACGGTTTGCGAATCGAGCGGGAATTTTCCCGCCTCGCCGCGAATGCCATCAGTGCCGAAAAGCCTGCTTGTGTTTTCCGGCTTCAATTCGTTACTCGCAACTTTGATTTGGAATTTTCAATAGCGACAATCGTCACGCGAACGTTGACCTTATCGAGCATCTCAACCTTTGGATCGGAAATATGGATCGATGCATGCGGCACATCAAAGCTCTCCCGCCGGGCTTCGATTGAGATCGCTTCAGTCTGAACCTTCTCGAGCGCGTCGACATGACTCGCGGGCCCGGTGACGCGCACTTTGCCGGGCGTAACCAAAACCTCTTTGACTTCGCACGTGGGCGCCGGCCTGCCTTCCAGGTGCGCTTCAACCACAACTTCGCGCTCAATTTCACGGCCGGAAACGACAAACCAGAGGACCAGCGTAATTGCCAGGGCCAGTAATTTCAGGCCCCAGTCTTCAACGAAGAGGCGGCGCAGCCAACGCTCGCCGGAGCGGGGTGCGTGGTCGACGTGTTTACTTTCGCGTAAAGACATCACTGACTAAACCTCAGGCCGACGCGGTTTCTTCGCGGTCCCGGTCGGATTCCGCCGCGTGCGACGCGTCAACGCTGACCGTCGCGGCCTCGCGGCCTTCTATCGTTTGGAAAATTATTGCTCGCAGGCGAATCGCATCGAGGGCGCGCTTGATCCGTCCAGCCCGCACGAATGATATCAACCCGGTCTCTTCCGATACCACGATTGCCACCGCGTCTGAATCTTCGGTGATACCCAGCGCCGCGCGGTGACGGGTGCCCAGATCTTTGGACAGCATTGGATTCAAAGAGAGCGGCAAAAAACACGCTGCCGATGCGATGCGATCGCCGCGCACAATAATTGCCCCATCGTGCAGAGGCGAAGCCGGATTAAAGATCGAGACGATTAAGTCATAACTGAGCTCGGCGTCCAGCCGCACACCCGCCTCGATGATTCCTCTTAGTCCGACATTACGTTCGATGACGATCAGCGCGCCCGTCTTCGTCGAAGCCAGCGTGGTCGCCGCGAGGACGATTTCGTCATAGATGCTTTCGCCGAATTGTCCGCGATGACGACGCGCAAAGGGCACCCGAAACCGATTGCCGAAACTGATTAAGGCCTGGCGAATCTCTGACTGAAAGAGGACGATGATCGCCACTCCGATGTAAGGCAACGCGCCGCGCAAGACAAATTCCAGCGTCACCAGGTCCTGGTTTACTGCCAGCCAATACAAGAGTGCGAAGGCGCCAATCGCGGCGGCCATCGGCGCGGCGCGGGTGCCGCGAACAAGTTTGAGCACGCCATAGACGACCAGAAATACGAGCACAATGTCCGCGATCGAACGCAGCTCGGCCAATCTCATGAGGTACTCTTTCAATGGCAGCAGTAGCAGCAGCATGGGCTTTGTAGTTAGTCGACTAGAGTCCGATAGCGGACCATGCGCCGCGCTATCAGTCGACTTCATGTAACCAAGTTGATTGCCTGAAAAGGGGCCGAGCAGACAGTCGCGACCGGGCCGACACTCCGAGACGCTCCGCAGGGATTATCGCGGAAAAAGGGGACAGAGGCAATGATCATCCGGGGAGGACGGGGCACCGTGAGGGAGGGCTAGGCTCACAACTTTGGAAGAAGGCCTCTTCGCTCCGTAAGGAGCGAGATGTTTATAGCACCGCGTCGACTAAATCGATCCAAGCTCCTTTAGGAGCGTAATGTGCTCCCTCGATGAACTTCAAGACATACTTTTCTTCAAATGGAATCTCAAGTTTCTTGAGCCATGCCAAATACTCGTCTTGAACCTTCGGTTTCAGATTCCGCTCCTAAAGGAGCTATGAGAGATCAAAAGCCGGGAGTCCTATAAACATCTCGCTCCTAACGGAGCGAAACGAATGGATCGCTTTACGTCGTTTATTACTTTCTTACTTCTTTCTTTTCACCCGGCCTCGTCGCAAGAACCCCACCAGTTCGCCCGATTCCGCGATCACCGCCAAAGCGCCCACGCCATTTCTTTCGATCAACTCCTTCGCATCGTCCATGTCGGTGGAGGCCTTAACGAACATTGACGAGTTAACCGGCCGCATCACATCTCGCGCCCGTCGATTGCGCCATTGCTCGCGAGGGAGCTTCTTCATATCTTCCAGCGTCAGGATTCCCAGCAGGCTCTTGCCCTGGACCACCGGAAAACTCGAATAGCGATGCAGCGGGAGAATCTCGTCCACGAAGCGGCTGATCAGCAAATCAGGTTCGATTATCACTGCCGGTGACATCGCGTCTCCCACGGTAACCGGCTCGCGGACGCTCCTCACCACGTTGGTAGCAGCGCCCAGCAGAAAAACTCCGACCAGAACGGACCACAGCCCCATTAAGTAAGCATGAAAGGTCGGCGCCAGCGCCATGTAAAGTCCGAAAACGATTAGCACCAGCGATATCAGTTGGCCGCAGAAGCCGGCAATCCGGGTGGCGTCTCGAATGCTGCCGCTGCGCTTCCAAATGATCGCGCGCAGGACGCGGCCGCCATCGAGCGGGTAGCCCGGGAACAGATTGAAAACAGCCAGCAGCAGGTTACCAGCGCCAATAAAGAAGAAAAATGCGGTGCCAAAGTTGAACCTCATTAGCGCGGTCAACATCATTCCGCCAAAGCCGATCAGCCCGAAGATAAAACTGGCCGCGGGTCCGGCGACGGCAATGCGAAACTCGGCGCCAGGGCTTTCGGGTTGCGTGCGCAGGCGCGCCAGACCACCGAACGGATGCAGCACGATCTCTTCGATCTCGATCCCTTCCGTGCGGCCCATCAAAGCGTGTGACAGTTCGTGACCAAAGACTGAGAGGAAGAGTCCCAGCGTGGTCGCTATCCCCAGGACCCAGGCGGTCAGTTCCCCGGTGGGCGGGAGGTGATAGCCAAACAGTTGCATTGGGTGCTTGCGCACGTTCGTGGCAATCAGCGCGACGCTCAACGCAAAGACGATGAACCAGCGATAGTCGATGTGCACGGGGATTCCATAAACCCGCGCGATCAATATCTGGCGTTTGAAAAAGCCGGTGGAGTTGGCGGACATTTGAGAAAAGGTAAAAGTAAAAAGTAAAAAGGCAGAAAGTTAAGACCTCGATGCTTGCTCACTTGTTCCCGTGTACTGCGACAACAACGAGAGTGACGAGACGGTCTTCCGTTTTTACTTTTTCCTTTAGGCATTACTGGTGACGTGTTGCCATTCAACTTCGAACAGCGGAACGGGTTGTTCGCGATTCTTGACGCTGATGGGTTCGCGGGCCGCCAATTGAAAGCGGGAGTGCGCCGCTTTGGCGGTGACTTCGCTCACCAGAATCTCTCCCGCTTTTGCATTTGATTCCAGGCGCGAGGCCGTGTTGACCGCATCGCCGATGGCCGTGTACTCCGAACGCCGCTCGGACCCAATGTACCCGACGGTGACCTCGCCGGTATGCAAGCCGATGCCGATACCAATTTCGGGAAAGCCCTCTTCGCGCAACTCGTCGTTGATGCTCAGCATGCGCCGCTGCATGGCGACAGCCGCCGCGATCGCATTCGCAGCGTCTTTGGCCGTCACGGTTGGCGCGCCAAACAACGCCATCAATCCGTCCCCGAGATATTTGTCCAGGGTCCCGCCGTGCGCAAAGATGATGTCAGTCATCGCCGAAAAATAACGGTTGAGTAACTGCACGATCTTTTCCGGCGGCGCGTGTTCTGAGATCCGAGTGAAACCACGAATGTCGGCGAACAGCACTGTGATCGTCTGCAGCACGCCGCCGAGTTTGAAAGACTCGGGGTTTTCGAGCATCTGCTTTACGACATACTCGGGCAGAAACCGGCTGTAGTTAGCGCGGGCGACTTCTTCCTTCGCCAGGCGTTCGTGCGCGCGCACATTCTCGACCGCAATGGCGGTCTGCGCCGCGACCGCGCTGATCAATTCCAAATCGTCGGGCTTGAAAGCTGAAAAAGGATCCAGCCGATCGGCATAAAGCGCCCCGTGCACGCCGGACTCAGTAAAGAGCGGCGCGCAGATCGTCGACCGCACTCCCTGCGAAACGATTGAATCAACGCCGGCGAATTGTTCGTCGGCGGCCGCATCCTGCGACAACAGCGCCACGCGGTCCTTCATGACCTTGCGGGTAATGGTGCGGCCAATAGTCATCTTGCGCGCGTGGGCTTCCAATTTTTCGTCACGCGCGCGGGTAGCAATCGGGAACAACTTTGCGTCGTCGGCGTTTGCTTCCGTCACCACTGTTTCAGCCAGCAGCGCGATCACGCGATCGGCCGGCGTCGAACGAAAAATTATGTCAGTGGCCATTTTAAAAATTCGATCGAGATCGAAGCCGGAGCCTAGCGCTTTGCTCATCTCATAAATCTCGCTCAGGATATTGGCCTTGCGTTGCAGGGATTCGAGGACTTTGTCGCGCGGCGCGCCGGCGGCCGTGCTGGAATCGGATTGGCGCAGCACGGTCGTGAGGACGTCCTTGGCCGACATCAAGAGTTGCGTATGGCCCAGAGGCTTATCGTCATAGCTGAGATCGGCAGTGCGCTCTTCCTTCGGCTGCTCAAACCGCAGTGTGCTGGCTCCGATCGTGACGCGATCGCCGTCCTTCAAAAGGTGCTCGAACTTTTGTTCGCCGTTAACGAAGACTTTGTTCGCGCTGCGCTTGATCTGACCGTTGACCAGGACTCCATCGACAATCATGAACGAGCCATCGGCATCGGCTCTCACATGCGCGTGATGTCGCGACGCGCGCGGATCGTCGAGCACAATCTGATTGTCGGGAGCGCGCCCGATCATGCAGATGGTGTGCGAGTCGAGTGGATGCTGCGCCTGGCGTCCGCTGGCGTCGGTAACCTTCAATTGAGCCATACAGATTTTGAAAAGATGATTACTTCAAAGATGAATTTCCGAAAGATCTTCAGAGGGTTGATTCTACAAGGTAAATACCATTTCAGCCTAACAACATCGACCGCACGATCGATTTCGGTTTGAGTTCAGAGTTCAAGCTTTAGCACAGCTGATGGTCCTGAAGTCGGTACCACCTGCGGGAGCGGGTGGACCGACATTCACCTGGCCACCCTGACTGCTTGATCCACCCGCTCACGCAGGTGGTACTGATCGGAAGCGCAGGCGCTAGCTAAAGCTTGAACTCTGAACCGAATCTGGACGGTTTGATTGATGTCAAAGCCCTGGTGTCTCTTGCCCTGCCTTGAGGAGAGTGCGATGATGGGCCCATTCGCACCGGCTGACCTCGACGATTGATCGGAGGATCCCCCCATGACCTGTCCGTCACGCCTGTCTTGCTACTCCTTAATTCTGGCCGCGCTGGTTTGCGCCTCGGGAATTGTCCAGGGTCAAACACCCGACGCAAAGTCGAAAGGGACTGGATCGATTGCCGGCCGCGTAACAGTCGGCGCTAAGGGCGCTGCAGGTATCACAGTGGCCGCGTTTGGCGGCGACATTTATCCGCGCCGCGCCGCTGTGCAAACAACTACAGATAGCGAGGGCCGCTACCGACTGTTCGGTCTGGCCGCGGGAACTTATCAGGTGAGCACTTTGGCCCCCACCCTGGTGGCGGGCGCGACCAATAACTCGCCTTACGGCTCCGGCAAAATGATTCTCCTGGCGGCGTCCGAGTCTGTTGAAGATGTCGATTTCAAATTAAGTCGCGGCGCAGTCATCACTGGCCGCATCACCGATGAAGAAGGCAAGCCGGCGATCGAAGAGCGAGTCAATCTCGAACCAGTCATGCCTCCCGGCGGTCCAAACATGCAGATGTCCCAGCAATACAATTACGGCCCGATGTATCAGACCGACGATCGCGGCATCTACCGAATCTACGGACTACTTCCGGGCCGGTTCAAGGTCAGTGTGGGCAACGAGAACGGCGGTTTCTCAGGCTCCAGCGGTCGTGGGACCTTTGCTCAAACTTTTTATGGAGACACGAACGATGCTGCGAAGGCCGCCGTTGTCGAGCTAAGCGAAGGTAGCGAAGCCCCCAACATAGACATCCGTCTCGGTCATCGCACGGCGACTTTCAGCGTGGCCGGCCGGGTGATTAATTCTGAAAACGGTGAACCAGTGGCGGGCGTACGACCTACGTATGGGCGAATTTCCAAGGCCAATTCAGGCTCCGGCTCGTTTTTCGGCGGCTTACCCACCAACCCTCGCGGAGAATTCCGCTTTGACGGCTTGGAGCCAGGTCATTACACCATCTACGTTTCTTCGCGTTTTGACGGCGGAGATTTCTACAGCGATCCGATTGTTTTCGATGTCGTGGATCGCGACGTAACAGATATTGAACTCAAGGCCCTCCGCGGCTTGACCCTCAGCGGTGTCGTCGTTGTTGAAAGCGACTCAAACAAGAACCTCCTCGCTCAACTTGGCCGCCTAACGATAACGGCCGGCGTCAGGACGACCGCGAATCCACCAACGAATAGTGCCGGGTCGACGACAGTCGCGGCCGATGGCAGTTTCCGTATTACCGGCTTGGCGCCTGGCAAGGCAAACCTTTTTGTCTATTCTGCTGAAAACCCTAACTCTCGTCGATTTCCACCGACTCGCGTCGAGGCCGATGGCGTGGATCAAACGCAGGGAGTTGATCTGCAAGTCGGCCACTCCGTTTCTAATCTACGAGTAATTGTCAGCTATGGAACCGGTGTAATCCGCGGCTCCGTAAAGTTCGAAAACGGCAGCCCGCCGCCGGAAGCTCGCATGTACGTCGCGATCAAGCGGGATGGTCGGCCGCTCGAACGGGGGATAACAACCGACGCCCGCGGACATTTTGTGATCACGGACATTCCGCCGGGAAATTACGAAGTGAATCTCAACTTGGGCTTCTACGCTCCGGGACTCCAAACATCTCAAAATATCCGGCAGCCGTTGAAGCAATTCGTAACCGTAGCCGACGACACGGAAGTTGAAGTCAACTTCACCGTCGATCTCAAACCAAAAGAAGGGGGTCCATGATGCCCTTCTCTAAGCCAGGACTCCGGCGCCTCATTCCAGTCATGCTTCCAGTCATGGTTTGCGTCGTGCTGTGTGCGGCTACAGCAGCGCGCGCGCAAAAGGCTGCGACAGAAAAAACGCCGGCGGCCCTGCCGGAAGGCACCATCAGTGGACGCGTCATTAGCCAGGGCGGAGAAGCGATTGGCGGAGCGACCGCGTTTGCCTCGCCGATTGGAATCGGATTACAACCCCGCAGTGCCGCTATCGATAGTACCGGCAGCTTTAAGTTTGACGCTCTCGCCGCCGGTGTCTATGCCGTCTCGGCCTACCTTCCTGGATTTGTAACCGCGCCCACGTCGCCGGATGAACCGCGGCGTTACTATCGACCCGGCGATTCTGTGACTCTGACTCTGATCAAAGGCGGAGTCATAACCGGAACAGTGACGAGCACTACAAATGGCCCGGTTGTCGCCGTGGCAGTGCGCGCCTTCCGAGTCAAAGATGAGAATGGACAGCCTGAGCCGGCCATGATTCAGCCGCGCGAGCGTCCCACCGATGATCGCGGGATCTATCGGCTGTATGGATTGGCGCCGGGTACTTATGTGATTTCGGCTGGTGGGCCGGCGCGTTCGTACGGAACCTTACTCTCAGGCGCGTACGACAGCGATGTGCCGACTTATGCGCCTTCATCAGGCCGCGACACGGCGATGGAAGTAGTGGTGCATAGCGGCGAAGAAGTCACTGCCGACATTCAGTATCACGGCGAACCCGGCCATGTGATAACCGGCACTCTGGCGGGCTTAATTCAACCCTCTTCCCCGGGCATGGGCGGGTACATAGGAACTATTACGCTCGCTGATGTACGCAGCCATGCGGTCGTAATGTCCACCGGAGCTGGGGCTACGACGAACAACACGTTCGCCTTTTATGGAGTCGCGGACGGTGATTACGAAGTGCTCGCCCAGCAGTATCTGCAAAGCCGCGATCAGCTAATGTCCGATCCACGACGACTGAAAGTACGGGGCGCGGATATTAACGGCGTGAGCATGAGCGTGGCGCCGTTAGCTTCGATCGCCGGACGAGTCGTGCTCGAAAGCGATCCGCCGGCTGATTGCGTCAAAAGTCAGGCAACTGCTCTGCAGGAAACGGTCATAAATGCTCGCCGCTTCAAGCCAGAGTCCACGCCGGCAAACGCGAAGATGGCTAAGACTGAATCAATCGCAGAGGTTCCGCTAACGACCGCGAACCAGGCCGCTGACAGCGTTCCCGATCCCAAAGGCGACTTCGCCCTGCGCAATCTGCATCGGGGCCCTTTCCACATTGATGCGCAGTTGCCTGGCACCGGCTGGTACCTTCGATCGATCGCGGTAGCACCGCCAGGCACGACGGCGAAGGCTTCCGATCCAAACATTCCCCGCGACGGCCTGACTCTCAGACCAGGCGAAAAGGTTACCGGCCTCACTGTGACTATTACCGAAGGCGGAGCCAGTCTCCGCGGTCACGTCTCCGCCGCCGAAGGGCAACGTGCGCCCGCCGGTCTGCGCGTCTATCTTGTCCCGGCCGAGCGCGAGAGTGCCGACAATGTCCTGCGCTTTTTTGAAGCAGCCGCCGATATAAATGGAGGCTTCGCCCTGGACAATATCGCGCCCGGTCGCTACTGGTTGATCGCTCGAGCTGCTGATAGCAGTGAGCCGGCTAAGGTAAAGCCAATCAGACAAGAGTCCGCGTTGCGCGCCCGCGTGCTCCGCGAAGCCGAGGCCCTGAAGAAGGAGATCTCGTTCAAGCCGTGCGAGCAGACTGTTGATTACGTACTGCCCTGGACGGCGGCGGCCCGACAGTAGGAACAACTTTGCGAGGCACACCAACCCAACCTCATTCTCATTAGCACCAGGCTTAAGCCAGGTGATGCGTGCAGACTCTTAATCACCGCATTAAGGTGCGTTGCTAATGAACTCACCAAAACAGCGCAACTACCCTTTCGGCTTGACATCCATTTTTCCTGACTCAACATCGAACCGCTTCGCTTGCAGCTTCGATTGGCTGAAGCCCGAAGAGAAGAGAGAAACGCACTGATGCGCAAAGTCGTACGAGAATCCAAATAATAGGGCGTTCCTGTGACGTGGGATCTTTGTGGTAGATTTGTTTATCCGATGGTTTCTGGTTCCGAAGCGAGCTCGATGCCCGCGTTGAATGACTGATTTGGTGGCGGGCTATTGCCGGCCGACGAATTATTAAGACGAGAAGGGGGCAGCCCTCTTCTACGAACACAAGCGGAGTGACCGTGAAACGAATTCTTCTGGTTCTTGCACTTATTCTTTCGACGATCGCGCCAATCGTGGCGCGGCCCGTACCTACTTCCCTTTTTCCCCTGCGGCAGTCGCAGGCAGCCGCGCCGGCCAAAACCACCAAGCCCACCTCAGACATCGCCAGCAAGGTTTTGCCGAATGGTCTCGAAGTGGTCGTGCTGGAAGATCACTCGGTGCCGATCGTGACGATTGAGCTCGCAGTGCGCAACGGGTCGTTCACCGAGCCGCCCGAACTCAACGGCTTGTCGCACCTCTACGAGCACATGTTCTTTAAAGCCAACCGCGCTATTGCGAATGCCGAACAATATCTGCAGAGGATTGGACAGTTGGGCATCGCTTATAACGGCGAAACACGCGAGGAGGTTGTCGAGTACTATTTCACCACCACTTCCCCGAATATCCGCGCGGCGATGAACTTCATGCGCGACGCCACCCGCTATCCGCTGTTTGACGACGGCGAGTTCGAGCGGGAACGCCAGGTCGTCATCGGCGAGATCGATCGCAACGAATCAGAACCTGGCTACTATCTCAATAAGGAGATGAACGAGCGGCTGTTTTACAAATACCCCAGCCGTAAGCAACCGCTCGGAGATCGGAAGACGGTGGCCGGCGCCACCACGGCGATGATGCGGCTGATTCAGGGCCGCTATTATGTGCCAAATAATTCCGCGCTGGTGATTACCGGAGACGTTCAGGCCGAAGACATTTACAAGATGGCGCAGGAATTTTTTGGCGAATGGCCGCGGCGCGAAAAAGATCCGTTTGCCGAATTCCCGATGGTCGAACATCCAGCGCTGCCGAAGAGTGAAGGCATCGTAATCAAGCAGCCGGTTGCCAACGTGATTATCGAGATCGGCTGGCAGGGACCATCGGTCGGCAAGGACGACGCGGCTACCTACGCGGCGGATACTTTTTCATTCATCATGGCCCAGCCGGATTCGCGCTTTCAACGCAATCTCGTCGACACCGGGTTAGTCAACGGCGTCGGAATCGGATACTACACCCAGCGGAACACCGGACCGATTTCGATCGTGGCGCAAACCTCTCCGGATAAGGCCCAGGCCGCGCTCAAGGCTATCTACGCCGAGGTTTCGCATTTCAACGACAAGGACTACTACACCGACGAGCAGCTCGAGAGCGCAAAGTCGCTGCTGGAAGCCGACGATCTCTATTCGCGCGAAAAATTTGACGAGTACGCGAAGACCCTGGGCTTCTGGTGGTCGACAACCGGCATCGATTACTTCCGAGGCTATCTCGGCAATCTGCGGCGCACGTCGCGCGGCGACATCAGCCGCTATGTCACCACCTACATCCAGGGCAAGCCGCATGTCGGTCTAGCGATGATCTCGGAACCGGCCCAACAACAGGCGAAGCTCACACCCGGGGATTTGATCGGACAGTAATTTCAAACAGGGCAGTAGCCCGACCGTCAGGGAGGGCGTAGTTGTACCCAAACAAGATCGGCATCATTAAGAAAGATAAGAGATCGAGATGCAAGCTGGAAAAACCAACCTACAAATGAAACGCAAACTACTGCCCACGGTTTACTGTCTGTTGCTCACTGTTCTGCTCGTCCCAATAACGCGAGCACAGTCGACGCCCCCGACCGCGGCCCCGGACTTTCAAAGCGTCATAGCGCGCCAGGCTTCCCTGGTTTCTGAGTTCGAGGTCAACGGGCTAAAAGTTTTGGTGAAGCGTCGCGAGGGCAGCCAGACCGTCGCCACCGGACTTTTCATCCGCGGCGGGGTCGAGAATATCAGCGCTACGAACGCCGGCGTGGAAGCGTTCATGCTCAACGTGGCTAGCGAAGCCAGCGCGAACTTTCCCCGCGATCGTATGCGAAAAGAAACGGCGCGCATGGGAACCGTGATCGGCGAAGGCGTCAACTATGACTACTCTTCGCTTTCAATGGCGGCAACGCGCGCCAACTTCGATCGCTCGTGGGAGATATTCACCGACATCGCGCTGCATCCGTCATTCACCAAACAGGACGTGGCGCTGGTGCAATCGCGAATCCTGGCCGGCCTTCAGGACGATACCGATACTCCGGACAGTTACCTGCAGCGTTTGCAGGAACGCGTTGCCTATGCGGGCCACCCTTACCTGAATCGTCCCGAAGGAACGGCTGAGAACATCAGCCGCCTGACTGCGGACGATCTGCGTGCTTACCATGAAAAGATAATGCAAACCTCGCGTTTGCTGCTCGTGATCGTCGGCGACCTGGATGCGGCGCAACTGAAGACACGCATCGCGGCGTCATTCGGAAAGCTGCCGCGCGGAGATTACAAGCCGCAGTCGCCACCACCGCTCTCGTTCACATCGTCAACCGTCGAAGTCACGAGTCGAGAGCTGAAAACCAATTACATCCAGGGATTATTCACGGCTCCGCCGATCACTTCGCCGGATATCTATCCCATGCGGGTCGCGTCGTCTTTGTTGCGCGACCGCGTGTTTGAGGAAGTTCGCGTCAAACGAAATCTGTCGTACGCGCCGGATGCCTTTCTGCGCAATCAGAGTGCGAATGTCGGCGGCCTCTACGTAACGGCTGACAAAGACAGCGCCAATACGGCGATCCGAGTCATGCTCAGCGAGATCGCGCGCCTGCAACGCGAGCCGATTGGCCGCGAGGATATCAACGCAGTGATCGCGCAGTTTCTGACGACTTACTACATCGGCGAGGAAACGAACGCCGCCCAGGCGGCCGAGCTGGCCCAATACGAAATCATCGGCGGCGGCTGGCGCAACTCGCTGACGTTTTTGGAGAAGCTGCGCGCAGTCACGCCTGCGGAAGTACAACGCGTCTCGCAAAAATACATGCGCAACATCCGCTTCGTAGTGCTCGGCAATCCGCAGCAGATCGATAAGAACGTGTTCACGGGTCAGCCGGGCGGCTGAACTCACATGGGATTTGATGGGCTCAAAAAGCGCTGCTGTTTGGCGGCGCTTTTTCCTTGTGACCGACTTGGATGTTGATGTGTTTCGGGGAGGATTCTCGTGACGAACCTTTCTACTCTGCGTTTGCTAAAGAATTTATCCGGACCGCCTCACTTGACGTGGGAATAATCCAGCACGCCCGTCTGCATCGTCATCTTCCACTCACCTTTAGTCTTCGAATAGACTTTGCAAACGCGGCCTTTCCAGTGATTCTCCTCACCGGCGGCGTCGACCCAGAGAGTGTCGATATCGACTACCGCAAAGGCGCCATCGCCTTCTTTGGAAATCTCGATTTTCTTGATCTCTCTCTGGTTGTGAGCCAGCCGATGCGTGTCGAATAATTTCTGCCAGCCGCTTTTCCAACGGTCGTAGTCGTACCGGCCCCACTCGAGCACCCAATCCATTGGATCGTGCGATTGCGGTGTCCGTGGCCACGGCCAAACCATGTCCGGATGGAATACCGTTATCAGCAGATCAACGTCCTGCGTGTCCCAGGCGCGCGTTTCGCGATTGACGATCTCTTCGATCTGGTTTCGGAGGTCGTCCACGCTAAGTAGCATAGACTTCAGTCTGTGAGGTGCGCAAAGGAAGGCGCGAAGCAAACCAATCTTCTTCGCGCGCACCCATGCCACTAGCTAAACGAACACAGCTACCCCGCGAACTCAGAAAGTAAACTTTACTGCCAACTGCAACTGTCTGGGGTCGCCGACGCCCTGACGCAAAAAGCCATCGAAGTTGAATAGCCCCGGCGTGCTGAGCGGGTTGATGTTGTTCTTGCTGTTGAAAGTATTGAACAACTCGACGATCGGAATCAGCGCGTAGCGCTCGCCAAATTTGAAGGGCCGCTGGATGCGCCAATCAAACGAGCGGTATTGGTTGTCCTTTCGCAACGTGTTGCGATTTGTCGCTGTCCGGACGGCCGGCGTGATCGGCTGGGCCGTGCGCGCCTGTACGCGGAAGTTACCTTCAATACCCCAGCCCATCTGCACAAACGTGTAGAAGTTGAACTTGTGCCGGATGTCACGGTCCGATAGGGCATAGTCAAGGCTGAGATTGTTGATATCAAACGATCGATCCGTGAACGGATCGCGCTCGTTTGAGTCATCGTCGCGGTCTTTCGCGAATACATAGTTCGCTTCGAACTGGTATCGCTTGCTCATGCGCTTCCTTACTCCGGCCGTAAAACCGTTGTAGAGCGATTTTCCAACGGCGCTGGTAACGTATACGTCGCCCAGCGTGGGAAACAATCCCGTGCGCGCAAAGTTCAGGAAGCGGGTCAGGTGTACACCCTGCGAATGAGTAAAATCGAGGTACATTGAAAAGTCCCTGGCGAGCTCCTGCTCGAAACCTACATTGGTCGTGTAGATTCGTGGATTAGCGTAGTTCTTACTAAACACGCGCACGCTGGCGCCAAATGGAATTCCCCCGCCCGGTGCGACGGGTACAATATTGGGCCAGGTCGGCGGTTGCGTCGCCGCGCCAAAACATGTGGGCGCGAAGCTCGATGCGCAGACGATGCCATATTGCTGCGCGCCATTGTCGGTAATCGATCCCACCTGCGACAACATGTTCTGTCGTCCATAATAAATGCCATAGCTGGCCCGCAAGACAGACTTCCCTGTTTTGGAAATGTCCCAGGCAAAACCCAGCCGCGGCTGAAACTCTTTTTTCGGACTATGCAGCGTGCCGTCCGAGGGAAAACTCGGATTGGACAGCAGCGACGCATAGGCTGTCTGAGTTGGGGAAATCACAGGTTTGGGAAAAATCTGCGCTTCCCATCGCAGGCCATAGTTCAAAGTGAAGTTGGACCTAATCTGCCACTTGTCCTGGGCGAAGAGTCCGTAATCCTGATTCGTTATGGTTGACTTGCCGGGCGGAGGCACGCCGGCGATCCCGGTCGATATTCCGTTCTGCAAGTACAAAAGCAAAGGGCCGCCGACCGAAGTCCCCGCCGGGCAAGCCGCGGGAGCAGTGACCCAGGTCACGGCCCCGGCTGCGCTGATGCATTCCTGGGTTCGCGGTCCGAATCCCCCGGCCGCCGCGGGTGATGCATAGCGCAGAAAGCCGGCGACGCTGTCAAAAATATAACGGCCCGTAAAGAATCCACGGAAGACCTGGTCGTTGAGCGTGTGCAGCCACTCGCCGCCGAACTTAATCGTGTGGCTACCGTGAACGATCGAAAAGTTATCCTTTAGATGGGCTCGCCAGATTAGTTCATCAACCGTTGGTTGAAGAAAGAACGGAGCGCCAAACCTGAAGGTCGTGGCAAAGCCCATTGCCGTATCTGCCGGCACGTTGGAAGCGACGGCGGCACGGGGCCGCAACTCGCGCGTGTAAGAAAAATGCGCTTCGTTTAGTCTGGTAGATGAAATTGTCGAAAAGAGATTGACGTCGAAGTTGTTAATCTTCGACGGCCCCTCAATACCGTTCGCGGAATTACCATAAGTAGCTACGTCGAAAGTCTGGTTGTCGTTCTTTGAGTAATCAAAGTTGTACGAAACTCCCAGTTGGTTCGACTTGCTGATATTGAAGTCCGTCTTCAACAGCATCGCGTAGTTCTTGACTGGATGCTTCACCGGCAACCCTTCGTCCTGGTTCCTGGTGGTCTTGATGAAATTGATCAGCGCCAGCCGTTGACAGTCCGTGTTGGAATTAATTAAGGCTTCGTTGGCCGTGATGTTTGGCGCCGTGACCGGGCAGGGAGTGCCAATCGGATCGCTGAGGTTAGCTCGCGTTAAGTTCTCGCGAATGCCCTCGAAAGAGAGGAAATAGAACGCCTTGTCCTTGCGAATTGGTCCGCCCACGGTGCCGCCGAACTGCTCGCGGCGAAAGTCCTTGAGCGGCTTGCCATCTGAAGTGTGCGCGGTCAGGGCTTCCAGTCTTTGGAAATAGAAGAGGCTCCCGTGAACCTGGTTTGTGCCTGACTTGGGAATGACGTTGATGATGCCGCCGGCCGTGCGGCCAAATTCCGCCGTGGCGCCGGTCGCCACTACCTGGAATTCCTTGACGGCGTCCAGGGGAATATCGATGGCCGCGCGTTGGCCGCCGAGCTGTTCGCCAAAAAACCCATTGTTGTAGTCTCCGCCGTCGAGGCTGACGTTGTTGAAGACGCCGCGCTGTCCGGCAAACGTGATTTCATCTCCGTCAGGGCCCTGAACGACGCTCACACCCGGAGTGAGCGTCAGCAGGTCTTCGAACTTTCTGCCGAGAATTGGTGTGGTACTTACCGTCGTTTCGTTCAGCGTGGTACTGGACTCTGTTTTTACGGTGTCGACAGTAGGGGTCGCGGTGATTGTGACCCGCTCCTCAACCTGCGAAATCTTCATCGTCACCGGAAGGCTAAGGGCCTGGCCAACGGTTAGATCCAGTCTTTCCGCGACGCCGGTTGCAAAGCCCTGCTTCGAAACTGTAACGGAATATTTGCCGGGCGGCAGCGCCAGGGCAACGAAGCGTCCGCCGTCGTCCGTCGTCAAGCTTCGGGAAAGATTAGTCTCGAGATTTCTTATCTCGACGTTCGCTCCGGGAACGATTGCGCCATTAGCGTCTGTGACAGTCCCCTGAATCGTTCCCGTAGTGATCTGTGTTTGTGAAGTACCCACGGTGGCCATCGCCAATACAACAAGTAAAGTAATGCCGAGACCTTCGAGCATTCGCCCAAAGGAAGAAAGCTTCTTTTTGTACATGTTCAGCTCCGTTTCGTTAAGGTTGGGACTTCGCTTCACTTGACGTGAACTCAGTTTTGACCGCGCGCAACTGCAAGTTCCATGATCCGGATGGGTCAGACGACGCCCTCGCAGGGCCAACTAACTACGAACCTTCAAGTCTCACGCATCTTAGTAACGCCTGATGAGCATGTCAATAATTTCAATGTGAGAAAAAACAGGTCGGCACTTATGTTTCTATTCCAGATAAGTCTCAGGTTCCATCAGCGCCTCTTCCAACCTGTTTAGAAACCGTCCCGCGTGCAGACCATCCATCAACGCGTGATGCACTTCAACCGAAATCGGCAGCATCATGCGGTCATTCTCTCGGGCGAACTTCCCGAAAGCAATTCTCGGAATCGAATCGCCGCGGCCCCGAGTCCGCGCGTGGGCAAAGCTGGTAAACGAAACCCACGGCAGCGTCGTGAAGTAAATCAAGTCATCACGCATCGTAGGTTTCAAGGCGCCCTCAGCCTGAACTCTCTTTATCGATTGTCCGGCTGCCGACATGAACGTCTCGAAATCTTCCTGATAATCAAAGTACGCGTAGGAAAAGCTTTCATTCGGCAGCAGCACGGTGGTGCCGCCGTTAATCACGTCATGAACAATCACCTTGTCATCACTGAGGCGATAACGGAACGGCTCGATTTCATTGGCCACCCGCAGGGCGAAATAATGATACGCCAACGACACGCTGACGCCCGGGCGATCGCGGAGGAGTATCAGCAGCCTGGTGACATCCAATCGCGTACATATGTTGAAGTAGGGATTGTCGTAACCAAGAAAGAACTCGAACAGCTCCCGCCGCGCCCAGTTGGTTAGATCAAGATATTCAGCCATATGAAACGCGCAGTCTAATCCATTCGGTCTAATCGGCAAATTAATTTATTGTGAACAAATAGGCTTCACAGCGCCTCGCCCTTCGCCAACTTCCGTAGCCCATCTTTCTGGCTCAGCATGAAACTATGAAACGTCCGCGTTGCCGAGGGCAGAAAACGTCCCAGCGAAACCATCTTCACTGACCGGCGTAGTGTGTGCCCCGAGATGCGCAACTGAGCCAGCCGGCCGGCCTTCACCTCTTCCAGCACTGCCCAGGGAGGCAATAGTGTGATGCCCCAACCGTGCTCAGTCATCAGCTTAATGAAGTAGGTGTCATTGGACTCCAGGGCCAGGGCGGGACCGATGCCGACGCTGTCGAAAAACTGATCGGTGGCGCGCCGGATGGACGAGCCGCGCTCGAAAAGCACCAGTCGCTCGCGCTCGATTTCTTTAACCGTCGCCGCGCGTTTTTTTGCCAGCCGGTGCTGCCGACCCACGATCAGCATCAGTTCATCGTCGACCAGTTG
>JAWVCT010000115.1:0-64992 GCA_033858155.1 Blastocatellia bacterium | reverse complement strand
GTTTCTGAAGCCAAGCATATTGCTCAGATTGCCAAACGCAGCGTTCTTAGCGATGACGCGTTGAGCGTTCTGGTTCCGGTCCTGGAAGACATAGTGGGCTGGGACTCGGTACGCATCCGGTCGCTCTTCGAGTCACAGGGATTTCTGATTCAGGAGTGGGACAAGGTGCGAACAGATTGGTTGACCATCCGCCAGGTACCCGACGGACCGGACTCGGCATTAAGGTTAGTGGAGGCTGTTAATGCTTAGCTCGCTCGGATGGGTAGCCACGGCGCTCTTTGCCGCTTCCTACTTCTGTAAAACGTCCAGCTCCATGCGTCGCGTCCAGGCGTTGGCCGCGCTTTTGTGGGTTGGGTACGGCATCTGGATGAACGCCCCACCGATAATTGTGGCCAATGTGATCGTGGCTTCGTTGGCGGTGTATTCCGACTGGAAGCAACCGCGGTTTTCGAGCGCCGGGCATCCGACTAAGTCGTAAGTGTGTGAGTTCGGGCATTAAGTGAAAACGCCCCCCACCTTAAATCAACAACTTACAAGCGCCGTTCGATCATTAAGTGAAATTTTGTTTGGGCATAACGTGAGAATTTCCTACAGTTTTCGGGCATAACTTGAAAGTTTCTCACCGTCCGTTTGAAAGCCTTGTAAACAGGGCCTTTCCTCCGATCCACTAGGTCAACGATTTCACAGTAGCCTTGCGTTCAGCTTGCAAGAGAAACTCTTGAAGGTGGCTCTCGGCTACTATGCGACGATCCCCAATTTGATAACAGCCAAGTTTGCCGGCATCGAGCAGGCGCAAGATGGTTGAACGATGAACCCCGATGAGCTCAGCTACCTGGCTCATTGAGAATTTGGTTTCCGTTATTTGTGATTTTCCTCTTTGTTCTTGCATAGCAGATTTACCTCGGTCATGCGATGATCTGTTGTTACACAGAGTAGCCGCAGCTTCTATTCTGCTTTTCCCAGCTTTCCGCGAGGGCCTCCTGCCCTTAGCGCACGAAGTTCACCAAATAGAATGGCATCCTCAGCTGCCGAATGATACTTAAGTTGCCGAGATTCTCTCGTGGTACCGTAGTGTCACGGTTCAGGACTGAGAAATTCGTCACCTTTCAAACAGCACATCACCTACTTGATTTCCAGTCATTTGGTAGGCCCGCATTACAAACTCTGCGAGATTAGGCACACTGTGTTCGATACACATCTCAGCGATTGCATTAGCCACACCTCTTTTCTTTTTTCGTTCGGCGAATGGATAATCTTCCATCCTTCGGAACGTTTGCCTACCCCTCGGTTGAGGTTTGTAAATGGTACTTCCCGAATTAATTGGTGATAGTGAGAGGCTATTTGAATATTGGCCCAGCAGTTCTGCGGTATCAATCTTGAGCACGCAATGCGTACGATTCCTGTATTCCCGCGCAGAGAGTAGCCGAAGTAGTCGCTGCTCAGTTGCCCAAAAAAAGACTCGGCTGTTTAGGAGTTCGTACCATTCTTGAGGTGATATATCCACCAAACACTTCCGCAATGAGCTCTCCCTCATCGGCTTCTGATCCCTGATTACAACTGTCCCATAGTTCGGATGTTCGAGCCTCACGCTACCGGGTCGATGTTGACTCTCAATCGCAAATCGACGCTCGCCTTTGATTTCAAAGAGGTCGAGTAACGCGCTAGTGCTCATTAAACCTCGCTGCCTAATGTTGTCCCAACTTCCATCCTCTGCCATGTGGTAGACAAAAGGATAAAGGTTAGCCAGTTGCTCGGCTGTAATGCCCACTGCTTACCAGCGCCTCCGGTCAATGATGCTTCGAAAGTCGAATCGGGTTGAAATAAGAGAGACGGGAGCCTTTGCAACGCGTTCCACTTCTCCGATGAATTTGATCGTGTCAGTGGTTAGTTGTTCATAGCGTCGGGCTTGTTCATTTTGCGCATCGAGATAGTCGGTAAATGTGAGAGCTATATCAGTTGGGCCATCGATCACCGTGGCCTGACGCAACAGGTCCCAATCGAATTCGCCCACCCTGCGACGACGGTCTGTTGTTGAGGTTCGTTCACTGCGATTGAGCTTCGCGGCGTTGAGACCGGCCCTCTTCGCAACTGTTGCCCAGGAGATCTCTTGTTCAAGCGGCCCCGAGGTACCGCCTTTCGGATCTTGGACCCTGATAGGGAAAGTTCTGCAGACCATCACTACTTTGCGCGTTCTTGTGGGAGGAATTCCTGCCTCCGCTAGCGCGCCAGCTGTAGACGTATCGCGAGATGTCACATAAGGATACTGGCCATGATAAATACTGAGCGCGATGCCCTGGGTGCCCTCCACGAGAATTCGATCCCCATTACAATAGGCTTCCTCCAAGAGATCGGACGCTTTTCGTTGCGTAAAGGGCTTGAGTTCAGGAATCATACCAGCAAGGTTAATCTGTTTCCCACGATCGGTTATTCGTCTCGCCGTGGCGAAGCCGACACCTTGACCAGTTGAACTAATCCGCTTCTTTAGGCCAGCTTCTTTCTCAACGTCTTCTTTGCTAATCACCATCGCCTGTGGGTCGATGAAAAGCCGATCTTTGTTCACGTTGCACTCCGCAATTTCCTTCATCAATCGCTCTACGTTGACCGTTGCCCCTGGTCCGATCAAAAGTCGCGCGTTAGTTCTAAGTGTTCCCGAGGGCAGTTGGTGATGGGTATAGGGACCTTCGTCAAAGAACACTTTGTGGCCGGCGTTCGGACCGCCTACTCTCACGATCATGGAGTACTCGCGCGCCAGATAGGAAACGATGTGTCCTTTTCCTTCGCTACCGTATTGGCCACCTACCACAACGTCGACAAGCCGACCGTTGTCTCGAGCGTGAAACACGAGGTACCGAGACGCCTTGGCTAGTACATCTTTCTTCGTGCATAACTTGGTATCGATTACCGCGTCGGCTATCTTTTCAAGTTCACCGACACGAACTTCCGTGCTGTCAGCGGCGACATCTGAAAAGGATCCCAACTCTTCAAGGCCACTGTCCTTCCTCCTCTTGTATCTGCGTTCCAATGTGTCTAAGGGCGTCTTTAGATGGATGTGCCGGACTAAGTAGCCGTAAGCCTTGCGAATGGCTTTGATCTGTTCGCGGATGCGAACGGCGTCGATGACCACTATCGCCTCAGGATCTTCGGAATCGACTTTACTAATAAGTTTGCGAAGCGCATCGCGAACCCACTGACCTTTGGTCTCCTCATCTAACCGCGTGCCGAATTCTTGAAGCGCTCGTCGTTCAGCCTCGATGTCTTTCCCAAGTTTTTTGCGGGCAAGCTCCTTTATCACTACTTTCGTCTTAAGAACGTAAATGTGATCGTATTGCAAACGCAACGATTCACTTAGCGTCGTTTTTCCCGAAGAGACGTTTCCGGAGAGCAAAAGTATTTGTTGAGGCATCAGGAAACTCCTTCACTATCACCAAACAAAAGCGATGGTTGTCGCAGGGTGATTCGCTTGGAATCGGGGATCTCGTAGACAAATACCTCAATACCTCTGCTACAAAGTACTTCGTCGACAATTTCGCGGACGATGTCCCATGAGCCACCAGACTGTCCATCACCGATTCTTGGCATGTGAACCGTTGCATCGTAGTGAAGAGAAACTGTTGCTACTTTCTCAAGGCATTCCGTCAATGCTCGGTATCGAATGCGTGGCTTAGGCGACGGACCATAGCCGCGTTGTGCTACGAGACTCGCTAGATGCAAGGTCGGTTCGATCTCAGCGACATGAACTCCACCCAGTCTGAAATCTGGAGTGCCACTCTGAACCCACCGGGTGAATGCTGACTGGACCTCAGGCCACTTGTCCCGCACAGCTTTGGCGAATCCCGCACCCCAGGTTAGCGCCTTATCATTCACGAGCTGCAGAATCATTCGGTTACCGGTACCGCGAGGCTTTCTGGCATCGCCTCGCAAGTAGGTGATCTGTGGTGCCGGTTCCGTTTGCATTGTTGTGGGGACCGCTATGCCGAGTACGCGCGGAAAGAGTTGTCCTAGGTAGGGCGGGATTCCAAGGTACTCAATATTCCATTCGTCAAATGAGGGGAGCCATTGTTCGCGCCCCTTTGCGGTCCACCCAATCGCTGTGCACTCATGCGCTTTCGTTGTTTTGGGCAACCTGAATCCTTGTCCGAGAAAGTTTCGCCACGTCCGTGATGCGAGTGAATAATCTATGTAGTACTCGGGTTTTTCTGATGCCCGTCGCGCGGCGAACGCTATGCACGGGGTTACTGTCAGTCTCATCAGGCGAAGGAGGACGGCCTCTGAGGACACGCGATACTTTTTACGAAGATCCCATACGGAAGCCACGGAAACATCTCTTATGTCCTTTTGCGCCAAAGATCCGATCGGCATCAAAATCTCAGAGGCTGCAATGTTGCACAGCATTTCGAGCTGCCACTCATCAGGTGCCATGTGGAAATGGGTGCCACGGTTTCGTACGGCCTGTGCGCAATCTGAAAACAGGGTATGAGCAATTTCGTGCGCGACTGAGTAATTTATCCGCGCGGGCGGTCGGGTCGGGTTGAATTCAACTGTAAACTTGCCGGCGGCATTTGCCGTCGTCCGCGCATCAACGACATCTTGAGTAGGCACCAAGCGTATTCCGCGAAGTTCTGCCAGCTCGAAAGGATCATAAGGTGGCCCACTCCAGCCTTTTTCAAGTGCTTGCATCACGATGTCGCGAGCTCGTTCTGTAATAGCGTCGACGGGATTGTGAGTACTAGTAAGCAGTAATACAGAATGATGGGTCCAATACCTTTCTAAGAACTCGGAACGTGAGTGTTGGTCAGAACCTCTTTGTGCCAATGCAGGTATTTTCAGGAGTGCGGCTGGCAACTGCGGCCTGTTGGCTTCAAAGGCCACTTCAGCGATCTCAACTTGTGTTTCCGTGACTGGGACAAGCCATCCTTCGTCCGTCATGGCTCGTTGGATCGTGATGTCAATTCTGTCGTTGTCCAGTTTCTTCATAACCTTCTTAGATGTCATCGAAATGTCGACGGAAATGGTTTCTCACCTTCGCAATTGAACGGACACGTATCTGGCGAACGTTGGCGCTACTTGTCTTCAGATCAGTTGCGAGATCTGCCATGACTCTGTTGGGCAGCCGCTGTTGGCTGGCGCCTGGTTGATACCAGAATGCGGTAGCTCTCAAGACCTGCTGTTCCCTCTCGGTCAACGTTTGCATTGCCTCGTTAAGTAGCCTGACTCGATCTGGTTCTACCGGATCGCCCTCCTCATACGTAGTACTCGTTTCGTGTGAGTGGGCTTCGAGTACTTCATCATCTACAAAAGTGACCATTGGTTCGTCTCGGAAGGAATCATGGACCATGTTTGCGCTTATTTTACCTAGCCAGGCCCTGACGGCTCTTCGCTGGCGATCGGCGTCTAAGGTTTGATCCAAGACAAATGTCCGGGCCCTCTCATAAGCTCGAATGAGGACATCCTGAACTAGGTCCTCGACCCTGTGGGGTCCCAGAGCAGTTGAGAAAGCTCCCCTGCAAACGAAGTACAGATATTCGACATGCCGTCGGTAGAACTCTTCCCACGCCGCGTGCGATTGAGCATCCTTTCGCGCCATCGCACGCAACAGGTCCCCATCTGGCACGCCAGCTAGCGACGTCTGAGGTTGTCGTTGTGAGCCTTCACTGTGCACGTCTTGAAATATAGAACGTGAATGCGTGACACCCCCGTTTCCCAGCCGCATTGTCACGCTTTTTCGTCTTCTATGTGGAACGCACTGTAGCAAGTCAAACGAGCGAGGGGAAGGAGCAGCTTGACGCCGAACAATTTTCTGTTTTATTGATTGCACTAAGTTCTGAGCGTGATACAATCGGACCGATGGCTTGGAATGATTTGGAGGTATGACGATGGCTAGTTACTACGTAAACAAGAACGCGCAATCGAATGGCGACCACGAGGTCCATGTTTCAACCTGTTCGCGCTTACCAGAGTCGCAGAACCGGTTGTACCTTGGAGAATTTTCCGGTTGTCGGGATGCTGTGACCGAGGCTAAGAAGACGTACCCGCAGTCTAATGGGTGCTACTACTGCTCTGAAGAGTGCCATACGAGCTAGCTAGGCACTGCTGGTACTGAATTGAGCAGTATCAGGCGTTCTTTTGGCGCTGAGCAGTGAGGTGAAGCAACTTCTGCATTGCCAAGGATTGGGAGAGTGTCGTCTCGTTATCAGTGTGGGTGTATAGACTGAGTGCTGGTCACGAAAGACGAACAAATGAAGGGTGATTATGAGTATCAAGATAACCTGCATAAGCAAAGATGGCGGAAACCACGAGAACCCATACGTTGCGATCAAAAGTCTCACGTGGATTAATGAAGCGGACGGTAAGACAGGAACTACCACGCGCGAAACGATGTATGATTGGGTCGTGAATAAGAACGGCGTCGCTTATGTAACGGACGCACTTGGCAATACAGCGTATCTTATTGGAGCCATATCCCCTCGGGGTACTCGATATGTGAAAACGGTCGCCGACGAAACCACAACTGACAACCTCTTGAAGTTGCCGGAGTGTCGCTAACCAAGAATTTCACTAACGCGTGGATGTGCTCTGGCGTCCACGGTTGAGCTGGAATCATAGAAAGGAAAGAAATGTCCAAAGCAAAACTTCCGAAATTCACGCTGACAAAGAATGAAGAGAAAAGTCGCTGGGACCTTGAAACAGACAAGAGCCACAACGTCGTAAAAAGCTGGAAAACGAAAGAGTCTGCCACGGAAGGTGGTGTCCTCAAGAAAGCCGTTGGCCAAGAAGGTGGATCGGTGAAGATCCAAAAAGAAAACGGCAAGTTCCAGGAAGAGCGCACGTTCCCTCGGAGCAGAGATCCCCGCAAGTCAAAAGGGTGAGAGCTAGACTTAGCGTCCTACTGGGAGCTACTACAGCCACGTTTGCAGCACATGAGTTCCGAGAAAACGACATGACTAAGAAAAAGGGTAACGAAGGTTGGTTGATAGCTGGTCTATTGGTAGCTGGTCTAGGACTACTGTATTACGTGCAAACTGGCTTCGGAAAACAAAACGACTCCGCGCTTCTTCCGAACACTATCGAGGGCAAGATAGACGCCCTCATCGCCGCGCTAAACAACAGGTTCGGCAAGCGTTGGGTAGATCTCGGCGTAGCGGCTCTTAAGTATTACCTCCAAAACGCGCTGCCGGCTTCTCTCGTAACTCTGGTGGACGTAGTCGCAGCAGTGGAGAACGTGTCGGAGCATAACCCGATGACTAGCTACGACAAGCAGCGGCTCGCAGTCCAGATGGCACGCACCAGATAAGAGAATAAAAAAAGGGACGTGCGAGAGGGTAAGTTGCCACACGCTGCATGCTTGTTCTCTTCATCAAGCGTACTATCCAGACCTGTCAGGTCCACTCGGTAGCTCCCTCAATGTCTGCAATAACTTTTCGGGCGGCATCAGCGTCGAACTTAATCGTGTAGTAACCATCTACGGCTCTTCTCGATTTAGCTTGTAAGTATCCTGACTTGGCGAGTCTGTGTATCACTTCGCAGTCCACTCCAAGTTGTCTAGCGAGAGTCCGAGAACTTATGGCATGCTCGAATTTGTCTTGCACGTTTTCGACATCGGATAGGCGAAGGAGATATCGCAAGGCCATTCCTTCATTCCTAATTACAAAATCAATCTCGCCGGTTCTAATCAGATCAAACATTGCGCGGTGAGTAACCTTGAGTAGTCGTCTTGCTTGAGCGACTGAGATGTAGCTGTCTGAGCCGTGCGAAGTATTATAAGGCCCCGTAGTCCTCGGCTCGGATTGCGACTTCACTCTGTTCGTCAAGAAGTCCGTAAAAGCCTCGCGCATGAAGTCGAATTGGGGCCCGCGGAGATCCTCGTACAAGCGCTCGTAGAAAGGACCGAATTCTCTCGTTAGCGCCGTATGGAGTTCGCCACCGTGTGGATTGAGCCTCTTCTTACCCTTCGACTGCACTTCGACAAACTGATGAAAGTTATGCGGCCAGTTCTCAAACACCTTGTGCGCTTTGGTAAAGATGGTGTGAAGTTGTGTGTTTCGCAGTTTTATTGATCTTGATGGTCTACCGGTCGCCCACGCCAGTTTCCCGAACAGTCCGGCGATGAAGACCATGACGATGGTAAAGTCCTGGAGACCCAGGCCCCGCAACGGACTCTCGCATTCATTTGCCAGCTTTTCTCGTGGAAGGGCGCCGCAAAGTTGATAAATGCGACGCGACACAGCCAACTGCCCCTCAGGTATAGCCGTCAGATTGCGTTCTCTCCAATCATAACTGCAAGAGCAAATGCATAGCTTGTTCCTAACGCACTTAATACGGCGATTGCATGCAGGACAAGTGTCGAGAAGCACGCATTCGTGAATGGGACATGCTGTGACAAGAGAGCAGTCCCAGATGCGAAGTGAATAGCCTGACTCGGCCAGACATTTCGGGCAAACTTTAGGACAGTGCGGGCGGATGATCGAGCGGTTGAGCAGGGCTCCGAAGAAATCATATTCGTGATCACCTTCTTGATCGCGCGATTTGCCAGGTAAGTACAGGAGCGATAGTAGATTCTCGAGCGCGGTGCCCGTGAGTTTAGCCAGGTTCTCAAGCTTCTCAGATCGGCTGAAGACGAACGTGAATTTCCATTGAAGTTCCATGTAATCAATTCCGCTCAACGAGAATATCCAAGATGGTGTTTCATACCCGTTCGCTTCAGTAAGCCGCACAATATAGCTAATGAAACTCTCCTCCTTTTCAGGATTCCGTGTGATCAGCAGTCTCATTGTTGAGGGCTTTGAGAGAATTCATTGGAAACCAGAGTTTCCTTCATGGAGCACCGACGCGCATGTATAGCTCTAAACACGGGTCAGGCGCGTACGGCTCACTGGGCTTTAGATCCGGAAAAGAGGATTGACGCGCACTTGTATTCCGTCCCATTCGCTTGAAACTCACGATCTATATCGTGAATGTAGCGAGTGTGGCGGATGGAGTTTTGATTATTTGTTTAGAGAGTTTTTGGGAGACGGGGGTTAGCGAAGAAGACTTCGTCTTCTGATAGATAACGGGCTTTTTGAAACCGTGGTTTTGGCTGGAACCACTCTCTTATTGTTACCCCTGAGATTCTCGACGTCGGCCCGCGAGTAGATGATTTTCCAGAAGGCTAGTGGATATGGATTATGGATAGGTTTTAGCAGTCCTTTCTGCGTGAATCCTTCAATGCGCCACCAAGCGACGCCTAGGAGAACTCCTGCCTCTGCACGAGTCACGATCGAGTTCATGAAAGAAGCAATTCGGTCAACAGTGGACTTGAGTAAAAAACGTGTATGGCCGTCCTTTGAGGTCTCATACCGCAAGTAGCCGGTCCTGATCCACCTCTCATACAGTCTGCTTCTGGATAGTTGAAGAGTCTCAGCGGCGATAGCCGTAGACAAGAGATTTGTCGGATCACTGAACTGCCCTCGAAGCCGTTCAACGTCCCTACCGTTGAAGAGGTATTCGTCTCGTGCCTTCCCGGATTCAGAATAGGGTTTTAGAGTTCCATTGTGTACTAGCTGACCCATTGCTGCTCTTGTTAGCAAAAGTATCTTGGCGGCTCCTTGCGTATCAACGGTCCGTGATGGCTTGCGCTTATACACGCGCAGCACTGACAAAGCGATGACTAGATCCTTTCGATTAAGAGTAGCGAGGTCTGTCCTTCTCAAAAAGTATTGCGGACCGCCGTCGATCGCTGGTCCTGAGATCGGACAAAGCTTGTGTGACTTGAGGGCCTGAATAAGATGCTCTGTTCGGGTGCCTACCTCACGCGCGACTCTGGCTGCCGCTACGTATTTTGATGTGAAGGCGAGGACTGCGTCATAAGTGATTATCCTGCATAGCAGGCCTTTGTGGGTTTTCACTTTTGTCTCAATTAACTTCTTGCGAGCCAGGAAGTGAAGAGTTCTTGCCTTGAAGGGCAGTGCTCTCCCGCCAGTATCCAATTGGAAAGTCTCATCCGGATTACCGCTGAGTTTTGTCTTGAGATACTGATTAATTTCCTGCTTAGAAAACAGCAACCGAGCAAGACCGCTCTTGCTTGGTGCTTCGGCTCGAGGCGTTATTACCCCATCTAAAATGTCTTCGATTAACTGATGTACGCTCCAGCCCACGCTTGAGAGAGCTATGGTGAGTGAAACCAAGACATCATTGAACCCGCACAAATCGCAGCGGAGTCGAGGCTTGAGCTTTACAATTCTGGTGAAGACAGCCGAAAGAAAATCATCGATCGTGGCCTTTTCAAACTGCCAAGTATCGTGATTGTCGATCAATGGGCCTCGAGCTGCATTAAGAAGTGAGTTGTCAACCAATCTCAAGACATCCATTTGTTTTATACCTAGGAGCTTTGATGTTTTCTTGAGTGGGAAATATCGCTCGCGTTCAGCCTTGAATGTCATGACGCTCGCCGCTTCAACTATAAACATTCTTCTTCGTCCAGAACTTCTTATCAATCCCTTTATTTTGCCCTGGGAGATGAGACCGTCGAGCAAAGGCCCATCCAATTTCAGGATCGCGCCGGCGGCTGACCGAGAAATATACTTGCCACCTCTGAGCTTGAACCATTGGTGTGAACAAACATAACCGCGCTCCCAGTGCTCTAAGACGTAGTTCTCAAATTGCTTGCGCAAAAGATCTCCGCACGCCGCAGGAAGATATTTTGGATCATATAGCCGATCATGAAGAGACCCGAAAACCCTGGCAAGACCTGTCGCAGATTTCGCAGATGTCCGTATGGAGGATACATGGTCAAGAAATTTGTAAAAATTAGCCGGCCAGTTGTCGAACACCGAAAATGCTGTTAGAAGCCATCGATGAACTTCAACGGAAGTTCTCCCAGGAACGATGTATTTCCCAGTTGTATCTGCGCAACGGCCTTCTTGCTGGCTGGTAATGAGGAAAAGTGCGCTCAGGAGAGAGGGTAGATCCATGTTGTACAAGGGATTATTGCTCTCTGGGGTGTTGATTTGAGGGCAAGGGATTCGAAATCCCTTGTATATGAGTCGCGAAACGACAATCTCAGCTTCGGGCAAGCATGCTGTTTGTGTCTGACGCCAATCGTTCCCGCAGGGGCAATGACTCACGCTTTTGCGAAACCAAGTGATTGGATTCCCGCATCCAGGGCACTCTTCAAGCAACATGATCTGATGTATCGGACACGAAGTGACTGCAGAAAAATCCCACTGCTTACGGCAATACTGTGATTCACTCAAACACTCCGGACACACTCTGGGCCGGCTAGGTCTAAGCAGATAGGGTGGAACAGGGTGGTCGAAAAACGATAGGAAATATTTCCCCTGAACAGTGTTATTGAATAAGGGAGCCAAGTCTTTGACATCCAACTTGGTTAAAGAGGCTAGTCGAAGACTCAGCCTAGCGCTCGCGGCGGTTGAATATATGTGAAACGTGGAGGGGCTGGCGCCCAATAATTTGAGTATCCGGTGGGGCGTGTCATACGAGTTAATTTCAGCGAGCCGTAGCAAGAAGCCCAAATAGCTCTCATCTTTTTTGGGCTTTGCTCGAAGGACAAAAGTCGGGCCTGCTGACAACTGGTCAGCAATGAGTTTTTGTCGCGATTGTCGAGGTGGCCATCCCACAGCACATTGCTAAGAGCAAGTTGACTTTGTTGTTGTGTCGAATTACGCAACAAGAGCAATCTCACCAAAGGGATTCGGTTTTCCAGGATTATTAGCAGCGAGTCGTTGCTCGTATGCGAGACTCAGAATCTCTACAGTTAGGTTTTCACGGTTTGATTCCAGCGCAATTACAGTTGCCCGTCGTACTAATTTCATTACATGCGCTACTACTCCGTCAGTTGCTTCATAGATACATAGGGCCGTGCCGGGTTCTGCTAGATCAGACTTTTCAGCAAGAGGAAGTTTTTCATCGATGATGTTGAGGAACCGCCGGAAGTCTTGTCGTTCCCGAGAGGTGTTGAAACAAAAAGATTCAAGTTCAATTCTTAGTGCGAATCTTCGCCGCAATTGCTCATTGTTTTCGGCATCGAGAATTGTGTGTGAGTATGGCAAGCCAGCCAAGACGATTGGCACACCAGTCTCGTCCATGAGAACCTTGAGCCAATCGGAGACGGTTTTGAGAACTTTTAGTGAGTCGCGATCTTGGAAATGTTGAAATTCATCCAGTATTAGCAATTCGACTTTGCAGGCTTCCATGTATCTCTTCAACCGAAGAGTCTGCGAAATCTGGGATCCCCTTTCTGCAGCCGGATCGCCAATTGCTGTTAGGAGCGCGGTCACCAAGCTCTTGCAGGTCGCGGGTACGGGAACGGTGGCATACAACACGGGCACTATTGTTACTTCCTCTGTGACACTCCTTGGATAGTCCTGCATATATAGTTTGACCACCGTAGTCTTACCAGCTCCAGTATCGCCTTGGATTAGTATTCCTTCCGACTCTTTGGAGAGTTTGGCATGCGAGTGGCAATTCCCAATTGCGTTCAACGCGCCTTGGTTCCGCGGAAAGTGTATGTAGAGCTTTTCCACCATTTGAATCCGGTCCTCGATAGGCACCTTCTCATATATTTTGCGATCAGTTGGTTTCTTAGACATTTCGAGAGATCTCCTATTTTGGAAGGTTGTAGTCACCGCTCCAGCCGGTCATGTCGAGCCTCTCATCAGGCTGATCAGCCAGTATTGGTGCATGTTTGCTGGCCTTGTGTTTAGCTGCCTTCTTTTTCGTTCCTGAGTTCGAGTCACGCTTGGTATCCGACTTCTTGTCAGCCGGTGGTTTGTTCGCTCTGCGATTCTTGCGGGGGCTTGTTGCGGTGCGAGCTGCTACTGGATTCTTTTCGGGCCGGACAAGCAACAAATTCGTCGGCCCTTCTCCGCCATCCGTGCGTGTCGGGTTCCATTGAGTTTCGATGTCTAATATTCGGTTGTCTGAGGCGTCACCAGGTTGAAGCAGCAGCGTAGGCTTCGTCGGCGCGCTGATTCGAAAGGGTACCGGTTCTCCATTTACATCGTGTGGACGCTCGATGCCCTCGCGGTTGTTTTGAACGCCTTCTTTCAAAAAGCGAGCCGCTCGTTTCCGGCCTAGCATCTTGCCACCTGCTGCATTCCACTCGCGTGCGACGATCTCCTGGACCTCTCGCTTAGCCCGAGCAAGGGCGAAGACATCCACACTGCGCTTCAATCGCTCGCGGACATATCGACTTATTACAGTGTGTTGATAGAGCGTGAGACCTTTGGTGTAATCATGATCTACAGCGGGTACCGGCAGATATTTATTATGTTTCTCGTCATAAACATGTATCAGCGACAAGTCCGAGGGATTGCGCTTGACGATAACCTTCTTATGCGGTTCGAGTGTCCGACGAACCATGGCCAGATCTTCGTCGTTGTAAAAAAGGTTATCCAATTCAATGCCTCTGTTGGAGACAACGCGCTCTTCTGTGTATCCGAGAGCGACATCGAGGAATTGGTTGTTGACTGGCAACGCAGGGGGCCACTCTGCGATGCCTTTCTCCCAACGCAAGGCTGGAACGTCCCTTATGCCTCGATGTCCAGACACTTGGTAGATATCCGCTATCCATTTATGCGTGATTTCATCGAGAACATCAGGCGTGATTATCGCCGTCTTTCCCGGTTCATAATCGGCTCTCTCAAAGATGTTCGAGAAGGTTGTACCCGGCAGTTGGTGGTGCAACTGTGTCGCGACGGTGCGATAGCTCCGCTCAACTGTCGTTCTAATCCACGGCTTACCCCTCGGGCTAAATTGAAGCACAATGCCGAGTTGATGACAGGCATCTTCCAGGTTTCGTCCGTGAAACTCTCGCGCATTATCGACCACTAGCAGTTCGGGAATTCCGTAGGCATTCCAATCATTCCTAATACTTGGATACTTTCGCTTCACGTACGTTTTGGGTCTGATCGCATGCTTTAAGCATTCCATCGCCGTAAGATAACTGGGTGGGTTAAAACTGATGTAGAACCCAAGGATCATCTTGGTGTAAACGTCGATCAGCCAAGTAAGGAAGGCCCGACCGATAGGCAACATCATTACTGGATCGACGACGAAAAGATCAGTTGTAGTGTGGTCGCCTTCGACTCGCTGAAGCGGTCTGGTGGGCCTGGCTCCCTGAAGGACGGCGCGGTACTTTTCATCAGCGATCTTCTTGCCGTAGCGTGCTTCGATCACATCGTAATCGTCGAGTTTATTTATCACGTCATGAAGACTGCTCCTGTCCGGGAGCGGGAGTTGATCGTCGAGCTCTCTAAAACGATTAGCGTCACCGATTTTTGCCGTCAAAGCGTCATGGACTGCGCGGACTGTGAAGCGTTGATCCTTGAGGAAGACTTCGTCGATTGCGTTGTCGATCAACTCTGCGACTCTAGCGGCTCGCTCTTGCGCCTTCTGATTATTTTTCAAATCACCTTTTTGGGCACGTCTACCCAGGAACCGGCGCTTACGGTTTCCGCGGGCCTTCGTTGCAGGCACAAGAGCTCTGGCATCTCGGCCGGAGTTATCGTAAAAACGTAGCCACCTGTAAAGAGTCGCCGTCGAAGGAGCCTTTGGATCAGCGATACGGGCGGCGACTTTCTCAATAATGGGTTTAAGTGTTTCTTCCGTCCTCTTGTCTACGTGTGCCGCATGAGTTGCTTCTACGTATGAGAGACGCCGTTGCAACCCGATCTTTCTTGGATCATCTTCTTTAAGGGTCGCAATATCGCAAACCCCAGTCTTTTCGACGCGCTGTTTCAGTGCATCCTGATTACGGTTATGACCGAGAAGTTCAGCGCCCTTTTCGAATAGCGCATCAATCAGCTCCTGTTCGGGCATGGCGGTGCGTTCATCGGTGAGAACATCCTTGATTCGGATTGTCCTGTCAGGCAGGCGCTTCTCAATCACGTACTCCCGGCTCCGAAGTGTGATGTGCATGTTTCTACTGAGTCTGTGCTGGAGCATCCTAGGAAGCCCTCCTTTTCACTGCGGTTATAGCCGACGACGAAGGCAGTATGATTGGACTATCCTGATCAAGTGGCTGCATTAAATCGAAATCTAGTGCGCCCCAAAATAGAAGGCAGTAGAGCGTCTGCTTTGGTAATTGTTTATTCGTGAAGAGCTGAATGAGGTCACCGAGTGTGACAGGTTCATCCTTTCGGCTTTGAAAGAATTGGCTACATATGATTTGGTGCTGCGGGAGCACCGGCGTGCGAGCGTACTTCCAAAGTAGTTTTACGTTCTCAAGCCTGGGCTGCATCCTAATTATTTCGTCAGTGACAACCAAGAATTCATAGCCTTCTTGCTCGCAGATGGATGAGGCTGCTCGAAACAGAACGTCCCACTCTCCGCTGTCTACTTGGTGTTTGGGCTTTACCTCAATCAGCTGTTTTTGAGAAGCCCGATGAACTTCTAAGTCAGGCGTATAACGGTGGACTCTGCCTCCGTGGCTAAAGCGCATTCGCAGCGGCTGTTCATGCCAGTAACTCACGTCGCCTTCATAATCCAGCAGATACATATAATCCCGTTCGAGGAGGGACTCATACCAAGCCACACGACCGGTTTTGACACTTGCGAATTTGCCCAGATTTTTTCTTCCGGCGCCGTACCTGGGAATTTTTCTGACCGGCATTTGTAGTCACCTCTTAGCAGCAATATCTCGAATTCGAATTGGCCGCCGCCCGATTTCAAGCGTCCATTCTTGGTCGCCTAGCGTGACGGTTTGATCTCGGCGATCGGAACCTAATCAAGCAGCGGAAATACATGAAAGCGGATTGCTTCCGACGTTCGTTAGAACATAGCGAGTTAGGTTGGAGTTTCACGAATCCCCAAAAGTAACGACCTGAAAAGTGACACAATATGTGCCGCAATTTTCCGCAATCCGTCCTTTCCAAGATTTTTCTGTGCCCCATACTTCGGCATCTTTCTTACTGGCATTTTAGTGATCTCTCCTGTTTCCGATTCCTTTCCTAAGCAGCTTGCCGCTTAGTTATTTGGGAACAATTTGTTCGTCTGCTTAGTTGCACAAAACTTTTTTTCTGAATTTGAGAAACTACTTTAAGAGGTAACATGTTTGGTAACATTCTGGTTTTCGAATCGAGCCCGAAGAACCGAGAATTAGAGCTGCGTTTAAGGCTTACGCGGCGGCCGCAAGGAGGGATTGATTATGCCAAGAAGAAAAACAACGAAGGCAGAGAAGATGGCACTTTCAGATCGATGGAAGACCTTTGGCCTCTGGTTGCGTGAGCGTAGAATGGCGCGACATTTTACGCAACGACAAGCAGCCGAAGCAGTCGGTATATCCAAGCTGCAATGGCTAAGATATGAACACGGCGACAGAGTCCCCCGTGAGAAATTCGGGAAAATAGCCAAAGCTCTGGACATCGAGCTCCGAAGAATATTTTATCTAGCCGGTTATAAAACGCCCCCAACACGTAATGACGCGAACGTCCTGCTTCGCCAAATGCATAACAAGATGCTCGCTGGAGACTTGGTTGGTGCTTTGGAACAGTTCCTCTTAATCTATGGACGTATTAGAGCGGATCAGGCCAAGTCTGATGTCAATATAGATGGTGTGACGCCGACAAATTTCGCCAACGCAGTGATCTTCCTTGACGCCGTGCCTTTGTGGCTTTTCGGAAGAATTGTTACGTGGGGCCTGAAACGACTTGAACGGGAAAAAAACCAAGAGGGCGTTAAGGTGCGATTCAGAAATCTCGTTCTGAATGAATGCATGGACGAGTTGCGACGGCAGACCCCTCGTATATTAGATACTTATCCAGAAGTGAACTTCGTCGGTTCGGGCCTCCCCGAGAAGCAGCCCGGGGATGAACCTTAAACGTGTTTGCCGTTTGCGCCAGCAATCGTTCCCCGCTAATACAGGATCCGCCTACTGGATTTGAAAGTGAGGCCGCCGTGTCTTCCCACCTTCGCACGGCGACCTCAAGGCACTGGTCGCTCCCGATCGCGCCGGCAGGAGGCCGTGCCAAAACGGAATTTCAGAATACGGGTCGACGCCTAATCCTTTCGCGCTTTCCGTTCTTCAAGCAGTCTGGTTATCGTCGAAGCAACTCGGTCAACGGCGTCTGGCTTGCGCAAGAAAGCGTTGACGCCCGCGCGCCAAGCTTCCTTCTCGCAGTCATCTCCCGAGAGCATAATGATCGTTGTGTTGCGACGGTGAGCCAGGCTCCGCACGCGCAGGACCAACTCCAGCCCGCTGAGGCCCGGTAGATCATTATCAACAATCAGTGCGTCGTAGGGAGCGTCGCTCTTTAGTACTTCCAGAGCGGTCGTGCCGCTGATGCAAGCATCGACATGCATTCCTTCCGCACCTAGAGTGTCCTGGATTAACCGCGCAACAACCTTATTGTCTTCAACATGCAGAATTGAGATTTCTGCCGTTGCCGGATTTGGCCTGACCTCCACGACCTTCTTCTTGATTTTCCGAGCCGGAGAGAAAAGATGGCGTCTTCGCTTTCGTACTGCTGAGCGTGTCTCTAGCAGTTCCTTATGACGACTGTTGATTATAGAAATCAGGCTCTGATGATGCCTGAAACCCAGCAGTCGGGCGGCTCTCGTCACGGATCCACCTGCGTCTCTTAGCGCACGTTCGATCACGGCCCTCTCGCCATTGCGTACGTGTTCTTTGAGTGAGAAGCCTTCCCAAGTGTAATCCTGGGACTCCTGATCTTCACCGTCCAATCGTCTGACCGTATCGAGCAATTTGTCCGCACATGCGATCAAACGTTTTCCCGTCGATGGATCTTGCGAATGCTTCAAAAGCTCAATCGCCGAACGATAGATCGCGACCAATTCTTTGGCGGGGAGTTTCTCCCCGAATTCTTCGATAATGCTCAACTTCGTGCGCCCAGCGCCTTCCAGATCGCCTGTTGTTTCGGCGACTTCGATTGCACGCTCCAACAAGGCTTTTGCGCGAGGACGATTGCCTAAACGCGCCAGCGCGACACCTTGGGTAGTCAGCGCTTCTGCCAAGACTGCCTGTTGGTCGCCTCGCTCAAGCACCCTGACCGCAGATCGCACCAGACGTTCGGCTTCAGCGACGTGACCTTGGGCGAGCAATGTTCGCGCCCGAGTATCGTCAACTTGGGCTGCAGTTCCTACATCCTTCAGTTGGAGAAAGAGGTGATGAGCACGATCGAGATGGCCGTGCGCTTCCTTATACCGTCCGATCGTAAAAAACAGGTAACCGAGATTGTTCTCGACGCGAGCTAGCGCGCGTTCGTTTCCTGCCTCCTCAAAGTGGAAACTTGCAGCCGCGTATTCGATCAGTGCTCGGTCCATATAACCTTCTCGGTTTTCAGGAGTAGCCAAGCGCCGGAAGACTAGTCCGTAGGCAATGTGAAAGCCGCCTTTAAGAGCGTGATCCAGACTTACATCGACGAGAGGCATCGCCTCGTTATAGAAGCGTAATGCCTGATCAAAGCGCTGTGTATCTACTTCCACAATACCCGCACGAATGAGCAGGACAGCTTTCAGTTCTGAGCTCTCATCGCCCAAACCACCCAAGGCCTCTGCTAGATGGATACGCGCTTCATCGTATGAGCCCTCGCGCCAGTAACAGAGAGCAAGCTCACCGCGGGCTTCGGCCGCACCTTCGGATTGTCCAAGCTCTTCAAAGATCTCCATACCCTTTGTGATCAGATTCTTTGCCATTTCCTGGCTACCTTTATTCTGATCCGCGCCCCCAAGCCATCCCGCCAAAGCACCGGCGCGGAGGAGTATCTCGGCTTTCGTCGATTCGTTCAGATCATCGACTCTTGGTCGACCGCTGCGATCGGGCCAAAACTCGCCGAGCGCTTCGCGCGCTGCCTCGTATTCGCCTATCTTTTCAAGCTTTTTGGCTATGCGGCAGGAAAGTTCGGCCCGCTCGGCAAGTGTGAGATCCGCGCTCTGGTTTTTAAGGGCGGTTAACTGAGCCTCCAAGTTCATGTGAGGTCTGCCTTTCTATATGAGTGATAAACTCTCGGCGCTCCACGAAGCATGGGGCCGCGGATTGACTTAGTGAAAGCCAATCAACGGTTCTTAAATATGCTTCGTCTGGTTCGATTAGAAAACTCGCAACACCAATTCACCTAAGGAGAAAACATGAAGAACCTAAAAAGACTAGGTGTCTCCGCCACCTTGATGTTTGTTCTTTCAGTGGTCGCCTTTGCGGGCGAGACACAGTCGCCACCGTGCGCACCTCCAGAACCTGGCGAGACGCAATCGCCGCCGTGCGCTGTCGCTCAAATGACGCAAGATGACTCTCTAGCACCAGGGGAAACAAGCTCTCCTCCAGCTTCAAATGCGGGAGAAGCTTCCTCGGTTACTGAGGTCGCGTTAGATCTCCTGCAAAGCGTGCTGTTGCTCTTCTAACCAGCCGCTTGTTTTTCACCAATTATTTGGGTTGCCATTGATCACTCTCACTGGCAACACGCTGTTAGTGTGTTCGCATTTGAGAGAGTTCCGGATTAGCCTGAGCCGCACGAAGATGACTCTCTCTGAGTCACGCAGAATAGACTGCACTTCATTTCTCGCGCAACTCCATCAAATTTGGCTTGAGTCAAGCGGGTGACTTGCAGTGGCTTAGTTTAATTTGCAACTTACCGCGCAAGCAGAGCTAAGGTAGTACGATCCTTGCGAGGAGGCGCGTGTCAAATATCGTCTAAGCCTCCGGCTTCTGATTCTTGGTTCGTCGCGCGCGATGAGCATCAACCCATTCATTCCAAGTCTGAAGGGCAGTTTGCCTCATCGCCCTTCGCAGATGTCTAGCGTCGATTCGAGGTCTTTGACCGTCAACTGTAAGTAACTCTAACACTCCTTCTCGCAGGTCTCTTCCGTCGATCTGTTTCTTTACATTAATCGCTGGATAGCAATCCTGCTTATGTTCGAGCGGCGGGCGAGACAGATATCGTAATTTGAATGACTTATAGCCAAACGAACTCCTCGTCGAACTCACCACTTCACATAGAGAATCAAATACCGAAACGAAATCACCTTTAACGATCCTCGGCTGCGTATATTGATCGTAAAACTCCTTAGGAACTGCGCTTCTCATTGCGCGCGTCAGCTGTGCGCCGATACCCTTGCGGGTACGTATTCTCATCAGACGGCGACAACGGTCTAAACACTGAACAGCGAGCAGCCAAATCTGATTACGTCCGAAGAGAAGCCCTTCAAACGATTTTGGCGACGGAAGGTTGCCGACATTCAAATGGATAGAAACACTAGGTTCCCGGTAAGCTCGACCATAATAGAACCCTAACATCAGACGCTCGGCCTTGGCTGCAAGTGGTAGCGCTTTGTCGAAGCGGTTCATGAAAGTCTCAAGCTTGGCCTTGCCTCCAGGCTTCGGATTTGTACCGCTTAGGTACCAACATCGGTTTAATTGCAGACGAGTCTCCCCGTAGGTGAGGCTGCGGATCGTAAGGTCAATAGACGCCTGCGTATTTAGATTGTCGCAATCAAAATATCTCTTGAAATCGTAGCGTCGATGTTGATGCTCTACCAATTCTTCATAGAGCAGATAGTGATCATAGTACGGATCTGAATTCGTTTGTGAGAAGTTAATAAGATCAACGAGTATTTCGGTTAATCTGCGGATATGCAGCGCCTGTTCGCGTTGAACGACTGAGAAGGTATTTCTTATAAGGCGACGGCCTAGCTCATCGTCTGGAATGTCAGTGGGGGCTTCGCTCAACGATTCGCGCGAGAGCTTTAGAGCGAATGCCACCTGTTCCACTTCATCTAGAATCGCATAGATGTAGTGCCTTCGCCCGCGGCTATTGTGAGCGCGGCCAAGAAATCGAAAATCAGTTTCGGTAAGTGCCAATTTCTTCCGAATTTCATCCGCGCCACTTATTAACCAATCTGTTAAATCTCCTTCCGAGAATTCCTTCCGATTCTTCTTCGAGTTCTGTTCTTCCGAAGTAGCTTGATTCATGCCCTGATTAAAGCAATCAATCGCATGTTGTGCCAAGTATGTGGCTGAACAGAACCTGGTGGACTCCTACCACGGCTCCGCAGTGCTCAGGCGAACCAATCTTTGAACTGACAAGTCGCTCCAATTACTGTTGGCCCTGAACAGGAAGAGTGCTAGAATCCGGTTTCCTCGCAGAACTCAAAACAGCTAAATGTGTGACTGGCGGGCTCAATTGAAGGGATTCGCCGGAACGGTTTTCATGTTCCTCTCAAAGCACCGCCATCCGCAGGTAGGTAACTGAACGACCTCGTTCCAGATTAATCGGCAAGTCCTCAAACGCTTCGATTGGACCCGTCATTGTCATTTCGATCATTGAGGCGAATAGGAATTCTTTGGTCAGTCTTCTGAGTTACAAACATTGAGGAGAAACAGCTATGAGTACCCCGATGCCCAAAATGAATCCGAACCTCTACCCCGGTAAAGAAGAGTTTGATCGATTTCTTTCGTCACTACCCAACGACAAGGCGTTGCTGTCGTCATCCGATCAGGCGAATCTTGCGTTCACGGCTTGGAGGTTGTATCAAGGCGGGCTTCCTCATCGCGATCGGCCCACTTGCCTCTTTTACTTCTATCATTTCCTACCGATTCATGGAGACGCCGACTTGGGCGAGCACTCTGACGACCTGTACGAAGCCTCTCTCTCATCAGTTGCTGATCCAAATATTTGTAAATACTTGCCGTTGCTTGACCGCGACAAGCTCTACGAAGCCTGCCAACAAAGAGGGACGCTGAAGCTCATAGATCTAAGTCTTCCGCAGTTCGTCCTCGATGATGCTTTATTCACTGAATGGAATTCGATCAGACAGGCCGCCGAAGAGTTCTTGAATAGTGAGTTGGCGACTCCGATTTTGTTCCTTGAGTCTTATATGTTCGGCACCCAGCACTACTCCTACAAGACAAAACGTCCCGACGCCAGGCTATATGAAATCGCCAATCAGGTGCTCGACCTATCAACAGATCTACGCGCGATCAGCGTTGCGCGTTCGCTCGTCAATGACCAAGGAAATCTTCGTGAGTATCAGAGAAAGCAGTGCCCACCTCGCGATGCAAAGAAACTCCTAGCCCTTGAAGTGCTTGAAAAACAAGTGATGTCCGAATTCGGACACGAGGTTAGGATCAGCCGCACAGTTGGTAAGGCGATTGGTCTGTTGACTAAAGCTGGCCGAGAGCAACGCGCCGCAGAAAAGGATTACCAATCTCAATGGGTTGGTAGGGTTCGCGGCACAGGTCGTTCCTCCGTTCCCTACTTAACTGGCTATACCGAGTATCTTTGCTCATGGGTCTACGTCGGCACCGACGACATCAAGAAGGCCATTAAGTCTCTGGAGACAGCACTACAGTCGGGTTTTGATCCCGGAATCGTTCTCACACTTCTTTTCAACTTCAACGAGACAATTAAGAGGACTAACGAAGCAGCCCACTGCGCTCAGAGCCTTCTCGACTATACCAACGTAGGGTCGATCAAAGAGGCAGAAGAGAGTGAGTTTGACCGAGCGCTTGTGGTCAGCATGAGGGCGGCGGGGCAGGAGCCGAAGTTCTCAGAAATGAAGTGGCAGGCAATCCAGAAGTCGAATTCAGACAAGCATGCCGGCGTCGTCGCGGCGTTAGGGCCAAAGATACAAGCCGCCCGTAAGCAAAATGTGGAAGAACGAATCAACCTCGGAATAGCTCTCTTGGACGGGCTGATTCCCGTATCACTAACCGATCAAGCACTGAATGATGGCAAGAAGTTCAGTGAGACCTACGTAGAGACTCCTCGAGACGCGTTACAGAAACTAAGCCTCGAAGAGATCGATCTCTTCACAAAGGCTGGCTTACCTCAACTAGTACAGTTTTCAAATCCCACTGTAAGCTTAGATGCAGCGATCGACTACGTTAGACGTTTACATGATCTTCGGATCAGTGACATCGGTCGCGAGATTGATCATTCGATTAGCGCGTTTCCGAACCTAGTTACGACCATACCAATCGCCGGAGATCTCATTTCACGGTGTACCCGTGGAGGGCACTTGGCAGCGGCGTCGCAGCTCGCGCACTTTGCAATCAACAAGAGACCGCAAACGAAGGTCATGGGTTTCTATGACGCAATCCGGCCGCTACAGAAAGCGCTGAGCAGGGCGGATCGTTCGATGAAGAGATCGATCTTCTTTCTAAGAGCAGGAGGATATTGCAACCCAATGAGATCACTGAAGCGACAACCGATCTCACTGAAGCATACATAGCTACCCTGAGCATTGAGAAGTCTCTAACAAAGAAGGATCGCCTACTCAAGACTGCGGACGCTGAAGGTTTACGTGATGAACGGCTTCACGCGTTCCGCGCCGAAGTGGACTCACTTCTGCAGCGCAGGAAGAAGATAATCATGTTGGCCGCTCTCATTACCGGCGGTGTCTTGCTCCTAATCATAGTTGTCGCGGTTCTGTTGAAATGAAACGCCGGCGTCGGTCTCCTCTAGCTTCTAATTTGATGTTCTCGCTTCAAGAGAATGAAGGAGTGCGGTGATTGGCTAGCGAATGATCCAACTGCAAGGAAATTGAACGTCTCTATATGACTCAAGAAAAATGGTAACCGTCAGAGTGCTATCAAGAAGTTCCGGCAAACCGATCAAAGGCAGGAAGGTTGCGCTTGGAATCGATGCGTTGTTATCAGGCGGAGTTACGAAAGGCGAATGGACGGATTCAGATGGCGAGGCAAGCTTCGATGTGAAGCCAAACTACGGAAAGGTATTCGTTAATGGTTCCACAGAGTACGAAGGATTCCTTTCGGGCACCATAACTGTTTCGGTATGATTCTCGACCTGTGGATTTCCTTGATGTATCAAATCGTGCGTTCACTCTGAACTGTTCCGAAACTCAACGGAACAAAACACTTTACGCCATAACTAATCGTTTCTAAGATCGATTTCTGAATGCTAAAGAATCTAATTCGCACTCTGATGGCGAAAACACCGGTGTCCAAAATCGTTTTTCAAAACACCGGCGACAGTGTCCCTGGAATTCCGATAGGCATCCTTGTGGCGAATCCGGATGGAAGCGAACTCAAAAAGATTCGATCGTACGGTTCGGAGCCAGCTTGGTCGCCCGACGGAGAGTGGATTGCCTTCTCTGGATTGGTGGAGGGCTATAAGCCCTACGCATGTAATATTCATATCATGAACGCGGATGGTAGTAGTGTTCGTCAAATCACTGATCACACAACTGGAGGCGCGTACAACCCCAGATGGTCTAACGATTCGAGCCAGATAGTCTACTACGTGTTTGAAGACGGGGTGCAGCATCAGATTTGGACCGTTGATGTGAGACATCGTCGGCGAAGGCAGCTTGCCGCCGACGGAGTATCGCCAGTGTGGACCGCATCCGATGAAATCGTCTTTGAGAAGAACGATGGCTCTCACCCACTTATGATCATGGAGAGTGATGGGAAGCACCTAAGGCTGTGTCCGTTGTTCGTTGACGGAGATTGGTCCATCAGGTGGTCAAGACAGGGAGACAGAATCGCCTTCCTTCGTAACAGAGACATATACGTCATGAATTCGGATGGCAGTAACTTGCAACAAATCCGTGGAGGAGCAGTAGCCACAGGCCTCTCATGGTCACCGGAAGGTCAGCGGTTGGTCTACTACGGCAGCAGAGAACGTGAGGATGTGCCTAGAGGCAAGGAGGTTTATGTAATCGAGGCAGATGGGACGAATGAGACAAGGATAGTCGCCAACCCTTGGCGTAATGACAGGGTTGCCGAGCTTATTAATGTTTGCTGGTCGCCACGGTTAGACTGACGCTATCGATCCAATTGCTTGAGTTGAACGTAAGAAGTAATACTTCATACAATGGCTGCGAGAAACATCTTTATTTTGGATTCTCACTTATTGAAGTAGTCAGCACTGTTTTCGAATAATGAGCAATGAAGATACGGAGTGGACACGCAAGAGAAAGTCACTTTGTTCTCATACAACTCGCCGGAAGCCCTTGTATGAACTTCCGGAGACGCGTTCGATTTTTGGAGGAGAGAACAGATGCGGCAGAGAATGCTGAAAATCCTTGGTGAAATTAAGGTCAAGAGTCCATCTATACTTACTGACTTTCTTGAGGAGGATGCATCTTCATTTGAACTTAAGACTGAGTATTCGAAATACGATCATCGCACGTGGCTAAAATATGAGCCGACCAGCGACGGAGAAATTGTTCGGATGGAGCTAACGCACCTTTTTGGTTCTTTGGATTTCGGTCGTAGCGCTCCGGATCCTGGCCATCTGTTGCGCTTACTATCGATGAATATCCCCTCATTTCAAGGATCGGGGGCGTATCTGGGAGTTCGGCGTAGTAATGACACATTCTTCGTCAGTCTAAACTCGAATCCAATATTTCTGACTCGATGGAGCGACGAAGACATTGCAGAGGCGCTCACCACCCATTTATTTGACTTGACGATGGCGTTGATCTTTGAGCCTCCAGCTCCTATCAAGCAGTTTGGGGCGTAATTCACAATAGCCGTAAGCGTACATGTGAGAATCTTCAGACCGAATCCTTTCGAGGTCTGACACTGCCTTTCTATCAACGGAAGAGTGCCGAGCACTTAACGGTTCTTTCGATTCCTTTATGCGTTCTGAACTTGCTATTTGATGTTAGGTCTTCCTTAAACTAGCCGTAAAGGCCTTGAACGTAGGGAGAGCAACAGATGATTTTTGACGCAACCATCAAGGATCTATTGGTCAAGAAACTGGTCGATCTTGAACGCGTGTTCGAGGCCGATGTGGTTTTCTACTATGGTGATATCGAAGCTAAAGCGTTGTGGATCTTTCGGGATTTAATCGAAGATCTCAAAGCTGAAATAGATGAGGAGCCTAAGGACAGGCTCGTTATCATTCTTAATACCAGCGGCGGATCAGCCGAGATAGTTGAAAAAATGGTAGATATCATCCGCCATCATTACCACGAGGTATATTTCGTAGTTCCCGATTTTGCGATGTCGGCGGGAACTATTTTCTGCATGTCCGGTGACAAGATCTACATGGACTATTCGTCTTCGTTGGGACCAATTGATCCCCAAGTCTGGAACGGCAAAAACTGGGTGCCTGCCTTGGGATATTTGGATAAGGTCGAAGAATTGTTAGCAAAAGCTCAAGCTGGAACCATCACTCAGGCCGAGTTTTTGATCCTCCAAGCGCAAGACCTGGCGCTGTTAAGTCGGTTCGAGCAAGCAAAGGAGCTGACAATCACCCTTCTAAAGAGGTGGCTCGTGGAGTACAAGTTTAAGGATTGGAACGCTCACGAGACAACCCCCGCATTGGTTGGAAGCCCGGTTACGCCAGAACAAAAAGAAGCAAGAGCAAAAGAAATCGCCGACGACTTGGGGAACAATAAGAAGTGGCATTCCCACGCGAGGATGCTTAGTATCAGCACCCTTCGAAGCATCAGACTAAAGATCGAAGACTTTGGTTCCGACAAGTCTCTCCAAGAATTGATACGCACTTACAACGATTTGATCACTGAGTTTATCTCCAAAAACGGGTATGAGTTTTTCTTACATAGTAGGCGATATTTCGCTTAGGAGAAGTGACCCGATGGCTCTGAGAGAAAGGGTAGAAGCTGCAATTTCCAAATACGCTGAGATGTTCGAAGATCCTGAATATGCACGGCTTCGCGACTTCTACGAAGAAATGAGAAGAAAGGGGGCAGTCCTCAAGAAGGATTACGACTTCTCAGCACAAGATTCCTTAGGCTCAGTCTATGGAGAGCAAACAGACATAGCGCAACCAAGCGGCTTGAACGAGATCAGTTTGCGTGGGCCCAAAAGTGAGTGCAATAGCTAGGCAAATGTCATTGCTTCTTTTTCGCTTTACACTAAATCATGATCGCGTATTGGAAATGAGTTTGCGACCTTGATCCAGCAACTCGGTGCCATGTGCGGAAATCAATTCCAGTACATCCGAGATCAAAAACCCCGGGTCCGACGCCAATTCGCGCGGCGTGCGAGTTGGCAGCAGCGGTAAAATCTTTGCGGCCAACTCATTCGCGTCTGATCCCAGGCCAGGACATTGACCTAGTGTCCGGTTGACATGAAGCGGCAGTACTCCAAAGAGGGCAAGTAAATGCTCCTCACGAATGCGGATCGCTCTCAACAGTTCGGGGTGATTGCTTTGTGTGCATATCTCGGCAATAGTCTGAGGGCCGCGATAGGCCTCCTGCCATCTGCGGCTCCACGAATCTTCTCGGGGAAACCCTGCGGTCGCTAAATGGAGAGATGGTTCGCTCATGGCCTTGCGCGGCGAATGGAACGCTCGCACTGATTCGAGTCTAAATCTTTGGGCGCCGTGAGTTCTCGCCTTCATGAATAGTCGCGTTGTCTCCGCATAAATTTCTTCCCCCTGGGAATTGAACTCGCGGCGATGACCTCCCCAAGTCAAATAATCACTCAATCGGTAGCCTGACACGGCATCGACCACAATCGTGTCGTTACTTAAGCTCGGCGGAAATAGCTTGTCGAACTCGATGTCAGTCTCGTCGCAAATCCTTACATATTCCGCATACAGCCTTTTGAAGTTCTCCGAGTGGTCGAGACAGCCTTCGATCATTACATTAGGCTCGTACGTTTCCATCGACTTTCTCATTTCAGCTATGTAGTTCGTAGAATAATAACAATCGGCGTCAACCTGTAGGATTAGCACCTCCTCAGGGTTCCAGCCTGATGATTGGGCCATGGTGTTGGCTATCAGGTTCCCACGGTGTCGTGCCGGAACAAACCCGCGCTCTGGTTCGTGGGCTATAGTTACGGCATTGGCGTTTGAGTTCCTTCGTACGTGTTCGGCAATGTCGGCGGATGAGTCGCTTGAACCGTTGTCGACGATGACTAGCGTGGTCTCGGTTGGTGTTTCATGACGACCCGTACCAAATCCAAGAGACGAACAGGTATCTCTCAAGAGATCCTCTTCATTCAAGCAGGGCATCACCAGAATTACATGCATGGGATCTACCAAACCAAACATCCAGCTAGCTAGCGCGCTCAAGGCGCAACATCATTCTTCCAGGAGCGGCGAGGAAGCTAATGAGCAGAAAAGGCGCTCTGCCCGATAAGTGGTCACGAACTCACGTGCGTGCTCGGCAATCGTCAAGGACTTTCTACACTCTTGGGAACAGGGAAGATGACTGATTAGAGCGAGGCCGGATTTATATCCTACCGGATTAATACGCCGGTAAGGACCGGCGAAAGTCCATTGAGCGATTCCGGCCGCGTAGTGATCAATGTTGGCTTCTCCGATTGAAGCGATCCGCTCACAACAGCAAACCGGATAACCCAATGCTAACCCTAATTCGAGTTCGTGGGCGCCGGCGCGCCGGTCGAGGGCTAGAACCTGGCTAGCGTGCCCTTCCTCCAGACTAACGGAGGCAAAGTTGTCATCATCCGAGGCATAGTCCAAACCTGATTGGCGGCACCACTGACTTAGGTGGCCCAGGCCAGTGGCCGATTGGACGTGCAAACGAACGGCGCGTTTCCCGGCAGCTGCGAGGAGAATGAAGTCTACAAGCGCACTAGGACTGAGCCAAGTAAGTGGCAGCGTTCGCAGCCTTTCGAGTACTAAGTGGTTGACTGTTTCCGTTGCCATTTCATCGAGAGTTGTGGAATTCGTTCGTTGTGTATTACTTCAAACCCTGCCTCCTCGGCAGCACGGCGTGATGCGATATTAGACTTACGCATGTGGGCGTAGACGCTGTCATAGCCGCTCTGTTCGCAAGCCAAACGGTAAGCGACGCGACCTATCTGCCTGCCTCGCGCGCTCTGATTCAAGTGAATCTGGATGGAAGGATGCTCGCCAAAGAAGTCGTCTTTGATGACATTGATAAAAACATTGCCCGCTCGCTTCTTTGCAACCTCGATGTGCCAATAATGCCCGCCAGGACCACCGCCTGACTTTGACGTACCCTTGCCTTCTACGAGGTGAACACTATTAGGGTCTACAGGCTCGCGCTTAATATGTGGAGCGGGAGGAGGAGCACTCGACTTCCTCCTTAATCGTTTCGCTAACGGCTTTTTGTTTTTGAGTTTCCGCTTCGTTGCCATGATGTTCACTTCCTGGTAGTCCACTTCCTCGCTGCAATTAGGCGGTCGACGTGGTCCTGAATCCTCTTGATGCTTGGTGCCCAGAGATCTGCCGGGAAAAAACCGGGGGACAAGGCAACTGCCAAGTCGCTAACGCGCTCAGCTACATTTGTCTTCTCCAAAGAGCCGAACACTGCATCAATTCGCGCAACCACATCATCCAGTGGTGGGTCGTATTTGGGTCCATAGTCAACCCAGTCAGAGTCGCCATTGAAGCGGTTATTGAAATAGTCCATGTCAATGTGGACGAGTATGGGCCCATCGGGTAGATCTTCCAGCCAGTGTGAAAGATCATCAGTGACGATGTACGGATGATCTCCTTGACGAACAGCGCTAACAGGATTGTCCTGGCGGCTAAGTTCCAACCCAGGCCTGTGAGAACCGGGCGAGAGTAGTTCGTCCAAAACAATCACCGAGTGTACTAGATGCGCGCCCTGCCGGCTCTTGCTGTATTCCGTGCTGCAAAGATGGCGCACATGAACATTTCTGAACTTGTGCAGGATGGGTGCCATAAAGCTGCCAATTCCGATGGCACCGCTTCTAATGGCTGATTCCACGGTTTCCGGACACCACAGCTCAATCTTTGAACCCGTTATTAGATCGCGGAAAACTTCGCCATCGAGCGCCACTCTCGGAACCATCAGGTCATCGTGGTCGTCCAGATGCAGTACAGTGATTGATTCAGGCGAGTCATGAGGCGCCACTGATTCTTGCAACCACCTGCTCCAAGAATAGAGCGTCCACGAGTCGTTTAGAGACAATTGCAGTCCCTGCGTGCGATAAACCGCAGACGGAATGGCCGCCACGTTTGTACTGCTGAAATTGCTGGACCACCACTCAAGGCCCTGGGTCAAGTTAGGATCGATGTAGAAATCCGGGTCATTAGGACGCGTGAGATCAATGGACCAACCTTCGCTGACCTCTCTTGCCGAAGCGACCAATTCGCAGAAGTATCTTTTCAAGAACTGTTGACGTTCTGCTTCTGCTTCGGGAAGCAATTCACGACTTACTATAATCGTCACTTATTTTAGTCGCCTCCAGTTGCTGCGCTTACACTCCGACCACGGAACAACGTTTTGAGGAGATCTAACAGCTCGTACCCGTCCTTCGTAAGCTTGGTTGCGCGTAGAGTAGGCAACGCAGCTTCAATACGTTGATCGATTAGTACGCGCTCGCCAACCGCGCGCAGACGTACTTCCGCTGTCCTTCCGTGGAGAGCCAGATATTCCCAATACTCGCTAAGATGCACAAAGACGAAAACAGCGTGAAAAAGACCGCTCGGAGGTCGTAGATCTGACCGCCATGGAGATGGCACAAGCGGCTTGTCCTCCACCACCAAGGGCACTTCGCGTTGGAGTAGGTAGAGCTTTTGGTGGCGATGCTCGTGAATAAGGGAATCCGCCAACAGATACGGATCAATAAACCCGCCGCCTACTCGGATGCACAAGTAGAGAGCGCCGGGTGTAGAGTTGTCGCTGAAGGAGACTGCCTTGTCAGGGTGAGCATCAAGGTCCCGAATGAACTGAATATCGGGATTCAGCAAACGGATCTCTTCCACTAACGCGGGGCGCCATCCCTCGATAATCTCAAAGGCTTGCGCAATAAGAGCGGCACCTTTCCTCGCTCCCGCTTCATCCTCAAACTCAATGCGCTTACCGAAAGGTAACTCCAACCACAAATCTCTTTCGTGAATTCGGGGATAATCTTCGGGCGCTCTCCTTAAACGATTCTCTAGGAATTGAACATAGCCGGAATCGGGTGTAATCGGTTCTCCATCAATAGACCGAACCACAACACCGCGCATGCTCTGCGACATCACATTCGCCCACACAATTGAACCGGGCTGAATGATCAACTGGGCCAACATCTCGTTCGGAGCGTTTCGTATATGTTGAACAGTGGGTTCTAATGTCTGATTTTGCATCGCGACGTAATCGAACACTCGATCGAAATCTGGCCGAACCTCATTGGCCCAATTCTGCAAAAGGCCCTGAAGGATAGCTTTTGATCGTTCTGGGCGTTCCCATTCCTTCAGGTCGATCGATGACTGTACATTATTCGTCACCACGCGCTTTGTTTTGCTACTTTCCTTAAGCAAAGCTGCTTGAACTCGTTTACGGGCGTGTCCGATTAATGCGAGCATTTCCTCGCAGTAAACAGTTGGATTACAAAATCCGTCGCGCGAATAACGATGCGGAACCGAACCGCCACCGCAGATTTCAACCTCCGGACATGAAAGACACTTGCTTGACAGTCCGTCCTTTTTCAACAAATTGCGATGCGTTGCTATTTGAACCGAACTTATAGCCTCAGAGATGGAATGGGACGCCACATCACACCCAAGAGCAGTCATACCTTCGGCAGTTATCTTCAAGACGTCGAGGTCATGGTACGAACCGTCAGTTTCAATGCTCAAGAGACTCACATCACCAAAGCCGAATGCATCAGTATCGCTTGGTAAACCAGCACGGGCGCTTAGCACCGCATCGAACAAGCGAACCGGAACGTGCGAATAAGTGTCGAACCACAAATCGAACGCGCGCATCAGCCAGTTTTTATAGAGAGCCGGATCAGAGTCTCGGCCGACCGGTGGTCGTTGGTGGTTGGCATCCGGAAGCAAGAAGTCCAATCGCGGAGGATTACGCGATGCGAAGAAAGTCAAGAGTTCTTCGGGATCCGTTTTAGGATCAATGACAGCTATCAAACCGGCATAAAACTTCGGATGGCTTTCCAGTAGTTCGAGTGCGTTCAGTGACTTTTCGAAAGAGGACCCGCCGTCGTGGCCAAGTCGGTGGAGGTCATTTATTTCGCGAGGGCCATCGAGACTTAATGAGATGGAGACATCCCCGGCCTCTAAGCATGCTACGGCCTCCTCGTTCAGCAATGTCCCATTAGTTTGCAGAGAGAAGTCAGCTGACGCTTCAGGAGGCAGCGCGCTCCTAATCAGCGACGCCGTTTCGGCGATGCGACTTGCGCCGGCCAGAAGTGGTTCTCCACCATGGAAAACGACTACGAGACGTCGGACGTCAACCTCTTTCGCGTATTCTCCAATCCGTTCCGCAACCTTCAGCCGAATTTCATCGGACATTAGCGGTGGCTGCGCCCGCCAACTCTGATCGGCGTGCTCATACATGTAACAGTAATCACACGCAAGATTACAACGCGACGCGATTTTGATGAGAAAAGAGGTAATTCGAGGCGGTAGCGACGTATATACCATCGCTTGAGAAGCCCCTTTACGATCTGCTGTGGCGATGATGCATCCGGTCGTAACTCGTGATCACGGCCTCTGTATCGGCTGAAGCAAGCAATCTCGCCTGAAGCCGATTCAAGGCAGGGTGAATTAACGGTGACGACTCTCTCAGCATCTGGTTAAGCTGTTCATCGGATAACGGATGTTGTTCGTTAATCCCGTTAACCGGCGAGGAAACGTTTTCATGCAACATAATTACCTCCAATGAAGCTAAGTCCCTAAGTTTCAGTAATACCTCTTTGAATACCTGACGAACTATAAGTCAGAACCGTTTAGAATTTCAAGGCTCAATCTCCACTCGAACGGTTCGAACGGTGAAAATCATAACCTGGATCGCTGGTTGGAGATTGTCACGAAAGGCGTCGATAGCTCAAGCGTTCGGTGAATACTCGTAAGACGGGCCGGCCCACGATTCACTGCGAACTCCTCTGCATTCTTCCTTTCTACTTTGTTCTAACTACTGAACTGCTTCCGAAAGAGATAGGCCCGCAAGGACTGGATCTCCAATTTGAATTATCGGGTAGTGCGGACATACCTGATAATCTAAATACTCCAAACGGACATGCGGTTTGAGCGTTCCCTTATTTCCGTCATATTCGAGGTAGACAACATCGCGAAGCGAATGTGTCCAATCAGTGATCAAGTCAACCGCTAAACCAACAGCAGTGGACGCCAACACTCCATTGGGCCAAACCACCTGTGGGCGATCACCTGCGTCGCCATAGCGCTCTCCTTCACGCGCCAGGACGGCCTCGTTCAAGAAGCCAATGCAAAACATGCAAGGTCCGCCAGGCATTGACAGGGTCACTTGCCCTCCCATCCGGGGAGGCTCGTCGCCGACACAATGCACATCCATGCCGATGTCGATTACCGGAATCAAATAACGGCGAGCACAGGCTTCAAGTTCGCGTCGCTGACCAAAACCATCGACACATCCGAAAATGATGTCACAAGCGCGCAACGGTTCAGGGTTATCTTGCCATTTACAATTGTAGGTATCGACGATGGCGTTCCCGCGTAATCCCTTGATTAGCCTTATTGCTATTTCGGTCTTTCGCGTCCCTTTTAGTGGATCATTTTCATTTGCACCGATCAGACGATTAAGGTTGGAGTCCTCAGCGATATCGCCGTCCCAAACTCGATAGTTGAGAAAGCCAACGTGTGCGAGTTGTTGCGCGATGTGAGACCCCCCTCCTCCGAGGCCAACAATTCCGATGATCGCCTTCTCGATGATCTTCTGCGAATCAGGGCCGAGAAAAGACTGTCTTTGAAATCTTCCGTTCGCCATGCAAATCCTTACATCAGTATCATCAAGGGAAAACCGACAATAGTGATTCTATCAGCAACTAACGGGTCATCACTGCCCGGCATCCATACGTAGGCAGTGCAGTCATCGTTGCTCAAAAGAAGCATTCCGTGCGCCTGATGAGGTCCGGCGACCCGGAGGCTCGACACGATGCTTGGAGTTTCGTCTAGATCCATCGGACTGAACCCGGGCTTGCCACGATGTGCGTGATAGTGAACGTGAAATAATCCTTCGCGTGTATCGAGCGCGCGTTGCATTGCCTCTCGAATCGCAGTCGAGTTAATTCGGGCACCAGAACGCGGATCATCGATGTAGTTTTCATCGGCTACCGGATAGTAGCTCGTAAACAGCACGAGCGGTTCATCGCTATCTCGATTTCCTAACCTCGCGGATGCGAACCCAACTCGTTCAAAGGCAAATTCATGGCGACACGCCAAATCCTGTTGAACGCGATCATAGAGATCTCTCAAAATCTTGACCCTCACCGAAATGCCCTCAGCTGAAGCGCGAGTATTTGCGCGAGACGCAGATTCGTCTCGGGAATGTTCCATGAGATCGCGTACCACATGCGCTCCATAATTCGCGCGGTTGTGCTCCAGTTGAGCGACTGTCGTGATGTTATTCGCACAGCCAGAAAAAGACGGGACGTGTAACCATGGTGCGCAGTAGGGCACAAAAGCGCGTCTACCTCTTCCGGAGAGCATCCATCAGGGGTCCGCAGCTTCGGAAGAAAGAAGTACGGAATACCTCCTTCTTCATATGGCTGCGCCCCCGAACAGATCTCTTTCAGCTCAGCAACTTGGTCAACAGGAAATCCCATCCGTTTATCTACGACGAGCCGCCCGATCTGACATGGCTCATGAAGATTTCCCCGCCTTTGATGGTCACCGCATCATCATCCGGCAAAGGGGTTAGCTTCCCGTTGATTAATTGTTCCAGCTCGTCCGCCGCTGGAACTTCGCCAACCTTTTTGATCTCAGCAACTGTCTGGCGACCGCGATGGATCAACCTGGACACGCCGTTGATCGTGATGTGAACCTCGGGTCCTGGCTCCGGTCTAGGTGGGTCGGCCTTACCCTGCGGCCCAGTTTCACGAGTATTTGCTCGATTTTCCATTTTTACCTCCTGCAGCTGTCTGCGCTCAACATCTACCACAATGGAGACGGGAATCCGTGACATAAGAGTAACCGACGAGCTTTGTCACGGTTTTTCGTATAATGAATGGAGTTCGACAAAGATGTTGTAAGGAAACAAGGCAGACCGATGGAATCAGCGTTGGCGGCCGGTACCGGCATTGATCTTCGCCAGGAAAGTGACGAAGACCTGCTCGTGTACATGACGATGCGCAACGACGATTTGTCCGTGGCGAACTCTGCGTTGTCAGAGTTCTACGAACGGCACAAGGGTTATCTTTATCGAGTCTGCCGTCGCCTTACGACTGGCGTTCTCGACGAATCAGGCGCTGCGGATCTTGTTCAAGACACCTTCATCCGCGCATACGAACGGGCCTCAACTTTTGACAGCGAGGGCATTACAAATCCCGACAGACTGCAACGACGTGTGAAAGCGTGGCTCGGTCGGATCGCACTAAACATCTTCCGCGACATGTTGCGGGGGCGAGCGGGAATTAGAGAAGTTTCTCTAGACGACGAGGAAATAAGTAAGGAGCCGGAGCAGACTGCATTGCCTAGTACGATCTCTTCTGACAGAAGACTGCTTGATGAAGCAATCGATTCCCTCTCTGAGAAAGAACAACGCGTCCTTCGTACAACCTTCCAGTATTTTCAACCGGGAAAGAAGAATCAGCGTCTACCGAACGATGTCGCCGAAGATCTGGCAAAGTCCCTGACGACAACTTCTGATAACATCCGCCAAATTCGTCGGCGCGCTCTCCGGAAAATCAAGGAATACATAAACTCCAAAACAGGACTAAAGAAGACTTGAATCATGGGCAAGAAGACCCACATAGAGGAAGAATCACAAAGAGAGTTCGATGAGCTTGAGCAACAGGTCTATGAGGCTTTCCTTGCTAGGGGCTGGATCATTCCTCAGACCGAAGGGGATGTCAGTAAAGTTGAAGCAAAGATGACAGCGGAAGATCATCAAGAGCTTCCTTTCGAATTGCGCGATCCGCACACGATATTGAATCGAGTCTTAGAGGGTCGATCTAAGATTCTGGCATTGAGTCCACCTGCGGACGACACGCCTGAGTTGCTGGCGCGCGCGGCACGTGAAGGTAAAGACATCCCACCCGACATCGAAGAACGCATGAGGCATGATCGAGAAAAGGCAGAACGAAAGGCCAAGAGCGACCTTTAAGGTGCGAGGCTCCAGACTTTCGCCGATTCGTGAAGGAGAAATAGCCGAACTCGCTGAGGCTATTGCCGAGGAGTACTACCCTTCTAGTCGCGTGAATCCATTGGAGATCGTCAAGGCTAAAGGTATCAGTATTAGCTTTGGTCACTACGGGGATTCCTTCGACGGCCTGCTCGAGCATCGGCAGGGACGCTTCCACATCTACGCGAACCTGAACCGAGTAGATCATACCGATTCACCACGGGCTCGTTTTACTCTAGGACACGAACTTGGCCACTACTTTATTGACGGGCATCGGAACGCGCTAGCAAGCGGTCTAGCCCCATCTCATCCTTCCATATGTGAATACGAATCTGATTTGCCCGTGGAGCTAGAGGCGGATCACTTTGCGTCAAGTCTTTTAATGCCGGCGACAAGGTTTCGGAAGCTCGCAGGTGGAACGTCACTTGGGCTGAAAGGAATCCTCGCGATTGCAGGCGAATTCGGTACTTCCGTCACGAGTACGGCTCTACGGTACGCTAAACTCGATATCGTTCCGTGCGCAGTGATCAAGTGGAGCAGGGAAGGCTATGCGTGGAAGTGGCTCTCGGATGAGACATTTCGAGCCCGCTATCGAAAGACGATCGAATCTAGCGACGGGCTCCCAGCGGATTCGCCCACCATGAAAGCCATCGCAGGAAACCATCCGCCAGTGGAGGGCTTCTTTTCAGCCGGCACCACAGCTTCAACTTGGTTTCCTTTTGTGAGGAGTTCGAGTGACCAGAATGCGATTCTTATTGAGCAGGCGATTCCGCTGGGCAGGTTCGGAGTTTTAACATTTCTATACCCGGAATCAGGAAGTTACGGTTAAGACTGGTCACCAAGGACGCGGTCGAGAAGCGCTTGAACAACGCTGTGCGTCGTCGCAACGCAAGTGCAAACTGACCCTTTCTACTAAATACTTAGTTACGGAAGCCGCATCGAATGCTAATCCCGAAGCTTCAGACGGGATCCTAGCCGCCGTCAGTCGCCGAACCAACCAAAAACCATGTGCCAGCCCGTTGCGTAGAAGGGAGAACTCTCTCAGGCAAGTTATGCCAGACATGATTTCATTTTATGACCCACCAATTTCACTTTATGCCCTACGAATGTCACTTTATGACCGAACCCACAAAGTGTGGTTCCTTCTTCACCCTCGCGTGGTTCCTTGCTGAATGAGCATTCATTCAGTATTATTGCCGCGCCATGATTACAGTGAAAAAAGCTGCCGTGCTCGGGGCCGGGACGATGGGGGCACAAATCGCTGCTCACCTCGCCAACGCCGGTATTCCAACTCTTTTACTCGACATCGTCCCGCGTGAATTGACTGCGGATGAGCAAGCCAAAGGGCTGACCCTGGAGTCGCCGCAAGTTCGCAACCGCATCGCGCGCGCCGGACTGGAAGCCGCGAAGAAGGCCAGGCCGGCGGCGTTCTTCACTGCCGATCTCGCTTCACTGGTCAGCGTGGGCAATTTCGATGACGACCTGACGAAGCTGAAAGACTGCGATCTGATCATCGAGGCAGTCGTCGAAAACTTGCAAATCAAACAGAGCCTTTACGAGAAGGTCGAGCAACACCGCCGGCTCGGTTCGGTGGTGGCTTCAAACACCAGTGGCATCCCGCTAGCGCAACTCGCCGAAGGACGTTCGGAAGATTTTCGCGCGCACTTCCTCGGCATGCACTTCTTTAATCCGCCGCGGTACATGCACCTGGTCGAACTCATTCGCACCGAATGGACCAAGCCGGAAGTTTCCTGTTCGATGTTCGGCTTTCTCGATGAACGCCTCGGCAAGGGCGTCGTTGTGGCCAAGGACCGGCCGAACTTTATTGCGAACCGCATCGGCACGTTCGGCGCGCTGGTTACGATTCACACCATGATCGAAGACGGCTACTCGATCGAGGAAGTGGACAAGATTACCGGGCCTGCCGTGGGGCGGCCAAAGACCGCCACCTTTCGCACCTTTGATTTGGTTGGCCTCGACGTGCTGGCGCACGTGGTCAAAAACCTGGCCGAGAACCTGCCCGACGATCCCGAACGCGCGATGTTCGCACTGCCTGAATTCGCCGGCAAGATGATCGAGCGGGGACTGCTTGGCAACAAGACCAAGGCGGGGTTCTACCAGCGACAGCAGGGTGAGGGCGGCAAGCGCGAAATCTGGACCCTGAATACGGCCACGCTCGAGTATCAACCGGCGCAGAAGGTGAAGATACCTTCGCTCGAAGTGGCGAAGAACATTGAAGACACCGCCGAACGTATCAGGTCCATGGTGTGGTCGAAAGATCGGGCTGGTGCATTTCTCTGGAAGACCACGTTGCGCACGCTTTGTTATGCGGCTGATCGAATTCCGGAGATTGCCGACACGGTGGTGGAAATTGATCGGGCAATGCAATGGGGCTTCAACTGGGAGTTGGGACCGTTCGAGGTTTGGGACGCGATCGGCGTCGAAAAGTCAGTCGCGAGGTTGAAGGAAGAAGGCCAAAGCGTTCCCGCGAATGTGCAGCAGATGCTCGACTCAGGCGCGATGTCTTTCTACAAGCAGGAGAACGGCCAGCGCTTCTACTTCGACTTCCCTGCCGCGAAGTATGTTCCGGCCAGCGATCCTCCGGGCACGATCATTCTGAAGTCACTCAAGGATCGCAGCGGCGTGATCAGGAAAAACTCCGGCGCGTCGCTGATTGATCTCGGCGATGGGGTCGCGTGTCTCGAGTTTCATTCCAAGATGAATTCGATTGGCGGCGACACGCTCGAGATGCTGAAGATCGCCTTGACCGAAGTCGAAAAGAATTTCCTGGGCCTGGTCGTCGGCAATCAGGGCACGAACTTCTCAGTCGGCGCGAACCTGATGCTGATGCTGATGGAAGCGCAGGACGAAAACTGGGAAGAGCTGGACATGATTGGCCGCTTTTTTCAGCAGTCGGTGATGAGTCTGCGCTATTCGCCAAAGCCGGTCGTGGTCGCGCCGTTTCAGTTGGTCTTTGGCGGCGGTTGTGAAATGGTTCTCCATGCGGACCGCGTGCGGGCCTCTGCGGAAACTTACATCGGCCTGGTGGAAGTGGGCGTGGGAATCATCCCGGCCGGCTGCGGCACGAAAGAGATGTTAGTGCGCGCGCTGGACTCGATCCCGAAAGACATGAAGGACGCGGATCCGTTTCCGTTCGTCAAGCGGGCCTTTGAAACAATCGCGCTCGCGAAAGTTGCGACCTCGGCAGAGGAAGCGCGCGGCTTTGGTTTTCTCAGCCAGGACGATTCAATCTCGATGAACCGGGATCGTTTGATCGCGGACGCGAAGAAAGAAGTGCTCGCGTTAGCGGCAAGCGGTTATCAGCAGCCACCGCAGCGCACGGATATTCTTGCGTTGGGAATGCCCGGGCTGGCGACTCTGAAACTGGGTGTGCACATGATGAAACGCGCCGGTTACATTTCTGATCACGACGCTTTGATTGGTGAGAAGCTGGCGCGAATTCTGACCGGCGGTGATCTGAATCATCCAACGCGAGTGTCCGAGCAGTATTTGCTCGATCTCGAACGCGAAGCTTTTCTTTCACTGATCGGCACGCGTAAAACTCAGGATCGCATCGCGCACATGCTGAAGACGGGGAAGCCTTTGAGAAACTAATGGCTAACGTGCGCGGCTTTGCCGCCCGATGTGCGGAAAGGCTTCGCCTTTCCGAAGGTTGAGTAACCCTTGCGAGGTTACGACTCGCAAGGGCGAGATCGGAGGCCTAGCCTCCTAAAACAAATGGAGCGATGCCGGAAAGGCAGAGCCTTTCCGCACATCAGGCGGCAGAGCCGCACAAGAATTTCGGCAAGCCGCAGAGGAAATCATGAAAGAAGCATTTATCGTATCAGCGGTTCGGACGGCGGTCGGCAAAGCACCAAAGGGCACTCTGCGTGACACCCGCGCCGATGAAATGGGCGCGGCCGTGATTAAGGAAGCCATGGCCCGCGTACCGGGTCTGGAAGCCGCCGAGATCGAAGACGTGATCATGGGTTGCGCGATGCCCGAAGCCGAGCAGGGCATGAACATAGCCCGCTCTGCCGCGATTCGCGCGGGCTTGCCGGTCGAAACCAGCGCCATGACCATCAATCGCTTTTGTTCTTCTGGTCTGCAATCGATTGCCATCGCGGCTGACCGAATTAGGACGGGCAGCGCGCAGGTTGCGCTCGCCGGGGGCTTGGAATCGATGTCGATGATTCCGATGGGCGGGCATATCATTCGGCCCAACCCGTACCTGGTCGAACACTATCCTGACTTCTATTTGAACATGGGCCTGGCGACTGAAAACGTTGCGCGGAAATACGAAGTCACCCGCGAAGAACAGGACGAGTTCGCACTGCGTTCGCATCAACGCGCGTTCGCGGCTTTAGAGCAGAACAAATTCCAGGACGAGACTGTACCGCTCACTGTCATCGTCGAAGAGTTGAATGACAAGGGCAAGAAGCAGCACCGCGAAGTGATCTTTGACAAAGACGAAGGACCGCGACGCGACACATCAGCCGAAGCTCTCGGAAAATTGAAACCGGCATTTCACGTCAAGGGCACGATCACTGCCGGCAACTCTTCGCAGATGTCTGACGGCGCTGCGGTCGCCGTGGTGATGTCGGAAGATCGCGCAAAGGAGTTGGGGGCGAAGCCGCTGGCGCGCTTTGTCGCCTATGCGACTGCGGGGTGTCCGCCGGAAGAGATGGGCATTGGACCGGTGTTCGCGATACCGAAAGTTCTCAAGCTCGCCGGGCTCACACTGGATCAAATTGACGTCATCGAGCTGAACGAAGCTTTCGCCGCGCAGTCTCTCGCGGTAATAAAAACTCTCGGGTTGGATCTCGATAAGGTGAATGTTAATGGCGGCGCGATCGCGCTGGGTCATCCGCTGGGTTGCACCGGAGCGAAACTGACCGCGTCGATTCTGCGAGAGCTGGAGCGGCGTAACGGCCGTTATGGCATGGTGACGATGTGCGTCGGCGGCGGCATGGGCGCTGCCGGGATTTTTGAAAGGATTTGATTGTAGGGGCAGGGCTTGTCCCTGCCCACTTGCGAATTACGAGAAACGGGCAGGTACAAGACCCGCCTCTACAGATGCCCACGATGACCGGATCAGAAATATTCGAATCAGTGACCGGAAGTGGGAGCAGCGATTTCGCGCTGCTTGTTCGAAAGTACCTGAACCCTGAATATGTAGCGCAGGATATTAACTTGCGCAGGTAATCGCAACTTAACAAGTTGCGCTACAACAGAAAGGATTGTTATGGCAGCCGCAATCGAAGCAAAACAGATCGTCAAGGGCGGGAGTTTCCTGATTGAAGAGCAAACGCCCGAGAGCATCTTCACGCCCGGTGACTTCAACGAGGAGCATCGCATGATTGCCGACACGACTCGGCAGTTCATGGATGCAGAAGTCCTGCCGCGCATCCCTGAACTTGAAAACAAGGACTGGAAGCTGGCGCGCGCCCTGGTCAAGCAGGCGGCGGATCTCGGCCTCGTGGGCGCGAATATTCCGGAAGAGTATGGCGGTCTGGGTTTGGATCAGACCAGCGGAGCGATCATCGCCGAGAACATCGGCCGATCGGCTTCGTTCGCGACCACGCTCGGCGCGCAGAGCGGCATCGGACTGCTGCCAATCATTTATTTCGGCACCGAAGCCGCCAAGCAAAAATATCTACCGCCGATTGCCGCCGGTGATTTGATCACGGCGTACGCTTTGACTGAAGCGAGCTCAGGCTCAGACGCAATGGCCGCGAAAGCGACGGCCAGGCTGAGCGACGACGGCAAGGAATACATTCTCAATGGCGAGAAGATGTTCATTACCAACGGCGGCTTTGCCGACATCTTCATCGTATTCGCGAAAGTCGATGGCGATAAATTTTCTGCGTTTATCGTCGAGCGGCAGGAAGGCTGCAAGAACGGCGCGGAAGAACACAAGATGGGCATTAAGGGATCGAGCACGACACCGTTGATTCTCGCCGACGCCAGAACGCCGGTCGAGAACTTGCTCGGCGATATCGGCAAGGGCCACAAGATCGCTTTCAATATTCTCAACATCGGGCGCTTTAAGCTTGGTGCGATGTGTCTGGGAGGAATGAAACTGGCCCTCAATGAATCCGTGCGCTATGCGAACGAGCGGCAGCAGTTTGGCAAATCAATCTCGTCGTTCGGCGCGATCAAATCGAAGCTCGGAGAGATGGCTATTCGCACCTGGGTCGGTGAGGCGATGATTTACCGAACGCTGGGAATGATCGAAGAAGGCCTCGGCGCCGTCGCGGATTCCAAGGACATGGATGCGCGTTTGAAAGCGATTGAAGAGTATGCGGCCGAGTGTTCGATCATCAAGGTGGCGCTGTCGGAATACTGCGACTTCGTCACCGACGAGATGGTTCAGATCTTTGGGGGCTATGGATACTCGGCCGACTATCCGGCGGAACGGGCTTATCGCGACACGCGCATCAACCGAATATTCGAAGGCACAAATGAAATCAACCGCATGCTGATCCCTGGCCGCTTGATGAAAGCTGCGCTGAGTGGACGTCTGGCGTTGCTGCCCGCCGCCCAGGCTTTGATGGATGAGATTCTTTCACCCTCGATGGCCAGTTTCGATCTCGACGAGAGCCTGCTGGCCACCGAGCAAAAGCTGGCGCAGAACGCGAAAAAGGTTGCGTTGATGACGCTGGGCACGGCCGCGCAAAAGTACATGATGGGACTTTCCGACCAGCAGGAGATTCTGATGAGTGTAGCCGACATCATCATGGATACGTACGCGATGGAATCAGCGATCCTGCGTACAAAGAAACTGGCGACGGCCCAAGGCGAGGATTCTACGAGTCAGTACATCGCCATGACGCGCGTTTTTTGTAACGATGCGATCGAGCGAATTGAGGCCGCCGCAAAAAACACTTTGGCGGCGATGGCCGAGGGTGACGAGTTGCGTACGCTGCTGGCGGCGCTGCGTCGCTTTACGAAGATGACGCCGATGAACACGGTGGCGGCGCGGCAAGGAATCGCGAAGGCGATGATTGAAGCGAACCGATATGTGTACTAAGGCGTTTCCGATTGGCGATTGCCTATTTCCAATTGAGAAGTCGGTGCTTGATGGTTTCCAAATGGCAAGTTGTTTGCTTTTCAGATCGGGTTAAACCGTTTAGAAGTGGGGCCTATCTCCTGATTTGAAATTTCAAATTTGAGATTTCAAATTCCGGGCTACAATCTCGCGCAAGTATGGTTCGACTTCTCTCAGCTAAGGCGGAGGAAGTTAGGACGAACGACATTGCTTCTGGCGCAGGAAATGGCCCGATGAAGTACAAAAGGTTCGAAGAGTTACCTGTTTGGAAAGCTGCGATCGAATTGGCGGTGGGCGTGTTTGCCCTCACTGGTAAACCGACATTCAAGAGTTACGCGAGTCTTCGAAACCAATTGGAGCGCGCGGCAGTTTCAATTTCGAACAACATCGCGGAAGGGTTTGAGCGTGGCACTACGCCGGAGCTGTTAACCTTCATTTACATTTCGCGCGGATCGGCGGGAGAGACGAGATCAATGTTGTGCTTGCTTGAGCGCTTGCCCAACATTGATGATTTGAAATCTGAAATTTCAAATTTGAAATCAAAAGCAGAAAACATCTCTCGCCAGCTCCGAGCCTGGGCGGACTCTCTGCAAAACTCAGATATCAGAGGCACCCGTTATTTGACCGATAAATCACGTCGGATAGAACAGCAAAAACGCGAGCGTGAAGAGTTCTTAAACGAGCTGGCGGAGATTCGTAATCGCAAGACTCCTTGACCAACACTTCAAATTTGAAATTTGAGATCTGAAATCCAAAATGAAGATCGTCCCTATCTCGCTGCCAACGCCCTTCTACATCGGGCCGGTCAACGTCTATCTAATCGCGGAAGATCCGATCACCCTGATCGACACCGGACCCAAGACCAAAGAAGCGGTGGCCACTCTGCGCGCCGCCCTCCGCGCCAATGGCCTGGCAGTCGCGGACATTCGCCGCATCGTGCTTACGCACGCGCATGAAGATCATTGTGGACTGGCGCGCGCGCTGCGCGATGAAGCCAAAGACGCCGAAGTGCTGGTGCATGGATGGGAGACTGGTCATCGGGCCGGCAGGCTGGAGTATGAAGAGACCCGGCAGCTCCTGGTGCGCGCCGGGGTGACGCCTGAAGATGTTGAGGTCATGCGCCGCATGTACGAAGGAGTGCGCCAGTACGCTGACTCGCTCGACGACGAACACTGTAGTGAGTTAACTGACGAAGCCGAACTCGAGTTTGAATCAGGCGCGTTGCAAGTGGTGCATACGCCCGGTCACACTCCAGGCTCCTGTTCGTTCATTCGTCATGCTGATCGCACCTTGATTGCCGGCGATTGCGTGCTGAAGCGAATTACGCCGAATCCAATTCTCTCCCCCGACCCGGTTGATCGGTCGCGGCGCTTTCGTTCGCTGGCAGAATACCTGGTCAGCCTGGCGCGAGTCCGCGCGCTGGCGCCGACGCTGGTACTGGGCGGCCATGGCGACCCGGTGCACGATTACGAAGAACTCTTTCATCGCTACTTACGGGCCATAGATGAGCGGCAGTCGCAAGTCATTAAGATGATCCCGCCCAACGGCGCCAGCGCCTGGGAGGTATCGCGCGCGATGTTTCCCGGCACCGATGACGTGCATCGTTTTCTGGGCGTGTCGGAAGCCGTCGCGCATCTTGACTACGCGCATTCTGAAGGAAAACTTGCCATGGAGATGAGCGACGGACGAGAGATTTATCGCAAGCTCTCCTAAAATCCCGATTCAACTCAGAGTTTAAAGGCGGGACTTGTCCCGCCCCGATCCCCAATCGGGCGGACAAGTCCGCCCTCTAAACGTATCTTAGATTCACCGTCCGACCCATTTTGCCCTCGCAGAATTTGGAACCTCAGACTCATCCGGGCGTGCAAGGTCTAAAATCTTTCCGGAGGATTTGGACATGACCCGCAACAAACTGGTTCTGATTCTAGCTTTGATTCTTGGCGTCGGTATGATTGCCGGCGGAATTGTGTATGCGCAGGAGTCGACTGCTTCCCTGGCGGCACTGCCGGTTCAGGAACCCACGAACCCCGAGCGATCGTTCTCATTTCTCATCGACGGCGGCGCCTTCCTGGGCGTGGGCACCGAAGATATCAGCAAGGAAAACATGGGCCGCTATGGCGTCCGCGAAGTTCGCGGCGTGGGCGTGACTCAGGTAGTAAAGGACAGCCCGGCCGAAAAAGCTGGGCTAAAGAAAGATGACGTCATTCTCCGTTTTGACGGCGAGTCGGTAACCAGCACCCGTAAGCTGGGCCGCCTGGTTAACGAATCTTCTCCCGATCAAACAGTGCGAATTACGATCAGCCGCGGCGGCGGTGAGCAGGAAATTAGTGCCGTGCTGGCGAAGCACAACCTTGGTAACCTCCTCAGCGCCTCGATTCGCGATGACGTAATGAAAGGCATCGAAAAGGACTGGCCACAGATTAAGTCTGGTGACGGAAATTTTGTCTTCTCGTTCGGCGCAAACCGGCGCATTGGCGTCAGCACGCAACCGTTGACCAAACAACTCTCGGATTATTTTGGAGCCAGGGACGGCGGCCTGCTGATTACTTCAGTAAGCGACAACAGTCCGGCAGCGAAAGCTGGATTGAAAGCGGGCGACGTGATTACGGCAATTGACGGTGAGAAGGTCGACTCTTCGGGCGACATCGTGCGAGCGATTAATAAAAAGCAGGAAGGCGAAATATCGCTTACCATTTTGCGCGACCGTAGTAGCCGCACGGTTAACCTGACGCCTGAAAAGAGCAAAGAGCCGACGATCCTGCGACCCGGCACAATGGGTACGCGACGCATCGTGATCCCTTCGATCCAGGTGCCGGCGATACCGGAAATAAATATTGAGACTCCGCGGATTGTCGTCCCGGCTACACCGAGGATTGATGTGACGGTGCCGCAGAGACCCCCCCGCACACGCACGGGATCGCGAGTGATTATCATCTGACTCTTCCATCTCTATCAACAAAAGCCACGACCGGGGCAGTCGAGTTAGAGCTCGGCTGCCCTTTCTGTTCCTGGTTGCGCCCGCGTATAATGCGCCACTCACCGAATTCCGAGCCAACTTGGATTTCTTAGCTCACGGTGGGGCCGAGCTGTAGAAGAACACGTGGCAGCGCAAACCAAACCGAAAGAGCCGCCCTCGCGCCTAATCATTCATGATCTCGCGCGCCGGAATGGCAATGCGGAATTTGCCGAAGACGTGCGCCGCGGGCTCTCCTCGAATCCAAAACAACTTTTTCCAAAGTATCTTTACGACTCGCTGGGCTCGCGATTATTCGACGCCATTTGCCATGTCGATGAGTATTACCCGACCCGGGCTGAGAACGAGATACTCACCCGGCACGCCGATGAAATGATTGCGGCCGTTCCCGACTGCCGGACATTGATTGAACTCGGAAGCGGCAGCGCCGATAAGACCCGCAATATTATTGAAGCGCTGTTGCGCCAGCGGACGGAACTGCTCTTCATCCCTGTCGACATTTCAGTATCCGCCCTGGAAAAGAGTTCCCGCGCCCTCCTCGCGGCTTATCCGGCGCTGCGGATTGAGGCTTATGCCGCCGACTACCTCGACGGTCTGGCGGCCATGCAGCCCCTCCCTCCGGGTCCGGCGTTAGTGTTGTTTCTGGGTTCGAACATTGGAAATTTCGAAAAGGCCGACGCACTCGATTTTCTGCAAGCGATTCGCCGCATGCTGCGCTCGGGTGACGCCTTGCTCTTAGGCGCTGACCTGAGGAAGGATCGCGCCACTCTCGAAGCAGCTTACAACGATGCGCTGGGAGTGACGCGAGCATTCATTGTAAACGAGTTGGCCCGAATCAACCGGGAACTGGGTGGGAATTTCGATCTGTGGTCGTTCGGATTAAGATCGGTATATAACGAAGAAGCCGGCTGTGTCGAAGTCTATCTGGAAAGCTTGCGGTCGCAGTCGGTAACTATCAAGGGCCTCGAGATGTCGCTTTCTTTCGCGGCCGGTGAGTGGATTCACATGGAACACTCCTACAAATTCGACCTGGATGGACTCTCAGGGATGGGTTTGCAGAGCGGTTTCGGACTGGAGAAGACCTGGCTGGATTCGCGGCAGATGTTCAGCAGTAATCTCTTCCGCGCCCGGGAAAGTTAGGCCGCTAACCAGCGGCATTTGCAGTGCTCGATGCGCCCTCCGCAGGCTGTCCATTCTCATCTTTTCGCAATTCCAGGCGCACCCTCAGCAATCGCCGTCGCTCAACTTTTTCAATGTGAAAGCGCAGTCCATCATGTTCAATAACTTCGCCAGGTTGTAGGACATGCCCGGCCACCGTCATCAGAAATCCGCCGATTGTAGTGTAGGCCTCGGACTCAGGAATCGAGGTCTTCAGCCGACGATTCAGATCGCGCACGGCCAGCGAGCCATCTAGCAGAAAGGTGCGTTCATCCACCGGATTAATCTGCTCGTTAACTTCTTCATCGTGTTCGTCTGAGATGTCGCCGACAATCTCCTCGAGCAAATCTTCAAGCGTAATTATGCCTTCGATGCCGCCGTGCTCGTCGACCACAAAGCCGAAATGAGTTTTCGCTTTTTGCATTTGACGCAGCACGTCTTCCAAACGCGCGGTGTCCACTACATACATCGGCGATTGCAAAACATGCTCGAGGCTGAAGTCCTGCGGCCGGAGGAGGTAAGGGATCAAATCCTTGCTGTGAATAAAGCCGATGACGTTATCCAGCGATCCGCGATACACCGGCAGGCGCGAATAACGATGTTGCTGGAACGCCTGGGTGATCGCCTCGAGCGAGCAGTCAGCCGATATCGCGGCGATCGCCGGTCGGGGCACCATCGCTTCACGCACCAAAGTATCCGAGAATTCAAAGACACGGTGAATCAGGCGTCGTTCCTCAGCGCGGAGATGGCCGCTTTCACGTGAGATATCTATCAACTGGCGCAACTCCGCTTCGCTATAGACCGCGGAGTGCTGCAGCGACGACTTCAGTCCGATTAACCGGCCGAGAAATGTTCCAGTGCGATTGAAGACCCACAGCGGCCACTGAAAAATTTTCGCAAATATCTCGAGCGGCCGCGCCGCAAATAGCGCGAAGCCCTCGGCACGTTCCAGCGCAAACATCTTCGGCATCAGCTCGCCGAGCACGATGTGCAGAAAAGTGATCGCCGCGAAAGCGAGAATAATCGCCAGCAAATGGGCGACATATCCTGCTCTTCCCACCGAGGCAATCCGCGCTGCAATTGGCTCGAGAACTAAAGCGATCGTAGGTTCGCCGATCCAACCGAGTGCGAGCGAAGCTATTGTGATTCCAAGTTGGGTGGCCGAGATGAAGGAAGTCGGATCAGCGAGCAGACGAAGGGCGGCTTGGGCGCGGCGACTGCCCGCGGCCGCCCGAGCCTCGAGCCGCGGTCGGCGCACGGACACCAGTGCGAACTCAGCGGCGACAAAAAACGCATTGGCGCCGACGAAAAAAAAGACCGCGCAGAGTTTCGCCAGGATTTTCAGCAGAGTATTCGAGTGCGGGACGCTGTCAATCAACGAGGCCAGGAAATAACTAGCAGGGTCATCCATCGTGTATCTGAACTAATCAAGCGGAAGCAACTATGTCCACCTCATATCACGTCCACCACCCCAACACCCTAAGTTGAGCGGTGGCGCTGAGCAACATACAGCGAAACTTTTCTGGTTGGCTTCAGTAGCCGCCGGCGGCTGCCGCGCGAACGGGGCCGTCGGCCCGCTGCTCGTGCCGCACGCGAGATTGCTGAAGTGCCTGATCGACGCGAGGTTCGATGTTGCACTCGGGTTGGCGGCAAACTGCGGCGAGTTCCGAGACCACGAGGTAACGAGATCGCTCGAGCATTCGCTGCTCCCGAAATGACAGGGGTTTGACTTGGGCAAGATAATTGAGGTGCTTGAGCACCTCGGCCACTTCAAAAATATTACCGGTGCGCATTTTGTCGGAAAAATCCTTGAAGCGATCCTTCCAATCATTGGCCGGCGTGGCAAAGTCAGTGCATAGCGCGGTAAAAAGCGAGTCGCATTCGGCCGAAGAGATCGGACGACGCAAGCCGACTTCACTGGCATTTGACACTGGAACCAGGACCAACGAATTGGTTGCGGCCAGTCGAAGAGTGTAAAACGGCAGCGCTACGGCCCCGATTTGCTTCTGTTCGATCTGTTCGATTGTGCCGATACCGTGGTTCGGATAAACAACTTTCTGGCCGACCTTGAAGCCTACCATAATCCCCTCCGACTAGTTTTTACGTGCACCTGGCAAGCCGCATGTCCGGCTCGATTGATAAAAAAGCTACGCGAGATTTGTGTTCGGGTTTGTCCCTTGGTAACTGATCTGAGTCGAGTCTAGCAAGCCTTCTTGGGAAGCGTCAAGCTTTCGGCGTTGACACAATTGGGGCCCGGCCAGCGTTGGGCCAGGAGCCCTCCATATCGCCTCGCTATCTTGGACAAACTGTGTTAAGGGCAAACGCCAGGAACCGTCCAGCGGAATCGAAGGCACCCGATAAAGGTCCCTTCAGTTTTCGCAGACGATCATTGAGCTAGCCGGCGTAACTTTCATCCTGCTCGATCTTCGAAAGCACCCAATCGAATTCTCCGGAAGTGATCTTGCCACCGCAGAATTCGCAAATACCCGTGGCGTTTACTTTCAAAGGAGCCCCACAATTAGGGCAGTTGAGGTCGGCCCGGGCCGGTGCGGGTTTGGCTTTACTATTTCGAATGAAGGTCCAGTATTCACTCCAACGGCGCAGGTTCTTATTCGAGCCGGCCACCACGCGCCCGGTCTTGTCCACCGTATAATCGTAGCCTTCGGCAAAGATTCGCAGCGTGATCGCGTCATAGAAAGCGTCCATTTTTATTTTTACCGGCTGCATCGCGGTGATCTGACACTTGTCGAGCGCGTTGCGCAGGCCCTGCCGTTGATAGGCGTCGATCCAATAACGATGCATCTGGAAAATATTGTCGGTCTCGTGCGGCCGGGCACGTTCCCAATTCAACAACGACCACGCCTCCTGGAGCTCGCTGAAAATTAAACGGGCGCGCGCCTGGAAATCGGACCAGGAGAACGCCGGATTATTTTGTTCAAAAGCCGTCCGGACCGCGGGGAAGTTGGGCTGAGTAATCGTCGGATAGTTTGTGCCCACTTCCGGCACGTCGGAAGTCAACAGCGGCCCTTTCGCTTCCCGCAGCAGCGTAGTGATGCTGCGGACGTACCATTGAAATTCGCCGCTTTCGATTTTCGTGCCGCAGAAGGCACAGGCGCCGACGGTGTCTTTCTGTAGAGCCGCGCCACATCGCGGACAGTGCAACGCGGTCGCCTGCTCCGGCGTTGGCGAGAGCACGTCGCGCTTGCGTTCCAAAACCCACCGCTCACGCACGTAGTAACTCATCTGCTTATCAGTTACTTCGGTGTAATTCGCGTCAAACTCAATATTGACGAAGACCACGGGCGTGGCCAGGCCCTGGACCCCGACGACCTGCATCGCGCCGACAATAATTCCCTCAACCGACTTCAGGTTGGGCGGATTCAATTGCTGGAGTGAGGCGCGCGCTTGATCGCTTAGATACGGAGAGAGCAAATCCAACTCTTGCTGACCGCGCCCGCGCGAGTCATGGGCCCGCCCATAAAGCGCATAACAAAAGTCCGTGAAAATGATCTCTGAAAAGTTTGGGTCGAAGCGTCGCAGTTGATTGAACTCGCGCTGGAAGCCCTGCTGTTGAGCTGCGGTCGCAACTGGATCCGGCGCGTATAGAATAGGCGACGAGTCCAGGTTCACACTTTTCCTGGAAGGGCGCGCGAACCAATAGATCACCAGAGCGATGACTGCGATATCGACTGGAATCCCAATGACCGGATGTTCGATCGTTAGCCAGAGCAGAAACCTGACCAAAAGATATACGAGCGCTCCCGCGCCTCCGCCGCCGCTACCACCATGACCGCCGCCGCCCCCATATCCCTGGCCACCGCCGACGCGCGCGATCGCTTCTGACGCCACGAAAAACGTAACGAGAGCTACACCTCCCATCAGCGCAAGCCGGCGCAAAGTTAAGACGTGACGGTTCAATTTCATTTCAGTTCGATGCGCGGACCGTCCGGCAACTCGTTCGGGTTCTCGCCGGTCGCGGGCATGTGCTCGGCCAACAGGCGGCCCAGATCACGCACGGCCTTAATTAGTTTTTCAGGCTCGGGCTTTCGCCCGACTCGTTTTATTTCGAAGACCGAGTTATTCCACTGCAAAGCCGGCACGGCTTTAAGGATGCCGCGATCGGCAATCACTTCCAGGCGACGTTCCAGCAGTGAAAGATAAATCAGGAGGCCGTTTTCGGCGGAAGTGTTGGCAATGCCCGCTTCATAGAACATGGCAGCGGCACCGGCACGCGCGGCCTTTGCCCGAAACTTTTTCGAAGTGAGGGCGCGCCTGACAGCATCGGTGCGCGAAGACACAAAGGCGCCCGCGACAAATAGCACCAACACATCAAACGGGACCCAGTAGGTGTGAAATTCAAAGGGCGAGAACAGCACGAAGATAAGTCCGGCAAGGGCGACAATTGCTCCGCATAGATAATCAGCGTGGCGGTACGTCCCCGAGCGCCCGCGCACCACGATGACGATCTCGGCATCGGTGTCCTGCTCGATGTCGCGGACGGCTTGGGCAAGCGCCTCGCCGGCGGTGTGATCAAACTTAATGCGGCTCACGATTTGAAATGATATCAGTTGCTGTGGTCCGAAGACACGCAAACGGCCCAGCTAATTCACTGGGCCGTTGCCAAGCGGAGACGCGGACGATCCGGACGATTCCAGCAGCGCCAACCTATTTAAAACTGCTCAAGGCTTCTGCCTCTTCTTCGTAGACGTCAAAGACGGTAAGCAATTTCGTTATTACCAGCAGGTCCTGAACTTTTTCGGTTAGACTGAGTAGTTTTAGCTGACCGCCACCGCGGCCTACGGAGGTGTAGTTGGCGATCAGCTCGCCGATGCCACTCGAGTCAATGTACTTGACTCCGGCCAGGTTCAAAAGGATTTTTTGGTTGCCCGCGGCAATCAAAGCTCTGATCGCGCCGCGCAATGCGGCCGCACTGTCACCGATGCGAACCTCGCCGTTGAGATCCACAATCGTCACATCACCTGCCTGGCGTTGTTTAATATTTAGCTCGGCCATTCTGAAGCCTCCTGCGTTTTGTCGTCGCTCAGATCATACGGATACCAGCGTTGGTAAGTTCGGAGTTATCCGAGCTGGTTATTTAAAATTGCTGAGCGCCTCGGGCTCGGTATCATAAGCATCAAAGACCGTCAACAACTTTGTGATCGTCAGCAAGTCCTGAAGTTTCTGCGTCAGGCTGAGCAGTTTGAGCTGCCCACCTTCTTTATTAATTGCGGTGTAGCTGGACACCAACTCGCCGATGCCGCTCGAATCGATATAGCCCACACCTGCCAGGTTGAGCAGAATGTGTTTCTTTCCTTCTTCCAGCAAGCGCCGCACAGCGCTACGCAAAGCTACGCTGCCTTCGCCGATCGTAATACGGCCGCTCATGTCGAGAACGGTCACGTCGCCTTCTTGTCGCTCGAGGATCTTAAGTTCTGCCATGATCAGGGATTCTCCTATTCGGATTTTTTGGTTGTCGATTTTTGATTTTGCGAGTGAAGGACTACTAAATACTCCCGCTCTATCAACCAGCCCGGCAAAGTCAAAAATCGCAATCAAAAGTCTAAAATCGTTTCACCATTCGCACCGTGGTACCGCCTTCAGGCCGCGCCAGCCATTCGACTTCGTCCATGAACGTTCGCATCAGGAAGATACCGCGGCCCGAGGTCTTCAGGATGTTAGCCGGCTCGGTTGGATCGGGCACGCTCGCCGGATCGAATCCCTCGCCTTGATCCCTGATTTCGATCTCCACCGCATTCGCCAGGCAATTAAAGATTACCTCAACTGACTTGGTTTCGTCTTCCTGGTTGCCATGCACTATCGAGTTCGTAACAGCTTCCCGCACGGCCATGTCTAATCCAAAGGCAGCCTGTTCATCCAGGCCGCAACTCTTGACGAAATCCGTCATGGCGGCGGCAACATCAGCAACCGCCTCAATGTGGCTGGGCAAAACGAGTCGAGTCGTTTGTTCGGTCACAAAAAAGCGCGGCCTTTCTCGCCCGGGACTCACGGTTTGGCTGCTGCTATCCATTAGCAAACGGAAGACGGACGTGTAACATGGCCGCTGGCCGCATGTCAAGAAGTTGGTGCTTTAGGTAGTGGGGTAAAGTTGCGTTGGTCTGCTTATCTTCTGCGGGGACGAAACGAAAAGATTAGGCACCCCGTGACAAATGCTAAGCAGAATAGAAACCCTATGGCCTTCACGGACACAGGGAGGTCTTTGTAATACATTCCGCCGATTAGAAAGATGGCAACTAATAAGACATCAGAGACTAGGTTGACTCTCGCGGGGATAGGGACTGATATGATTATCTGGGACAGTCCTTGTGCGGCCGCGTGCTTCCAATCTTTTGTCTTAGGCGGCGACAATTCTCGCCGTGTTGTCGGCTTTGTTAGTCGAGGTCGAGGGATCAAGGCACCTCTCTCTCTTCCATAAAAGGAGATCTGTCCATGCGGTTGTCAACCAACCTAGCCCACCCACGAAGCCGAGAAGCGAAAGAAAGGGATGAATGAGGTTGGTTCCGAGAGCTGACAAGGCAATTAGAACAGCAAATACCAACGTGCAAATAAGGCCTAGGGAGTAAAAGACGATCACTGCTCTGGGGAATTTACTGATAGAAATGACATTCAAAGTCTCTGCGCTCTCTGGCAAAGACTCCCAAGCCAAAGGCTCCCATGCCGCATCATGTAACACGTGTACATATTGAACATCTGGCATACTCAACTTCTCAAGTTTGTTCTCTAGCAAGGCAACACGGTACGCCAATTCGAATGCTTGCGCTGATTGGCCCTCTCTTAATAATTCGTGTTGAACAATGGTTTTTATGAATTTAGCTACATCGGCGTAGTTTGCCGCACCTTCAGCCAATTCACGTTGTTGCTGAAAAGCAGCCTGCAAACTCACAGTCGCGTGTAATGTTGCTTCTCCAGATTTCGGAAGAGTGATGGACGGGGATAGGAGAAGATAATCCTTGCTTTCAAATTCCACAGAATTTAGGTTCCTTTCCGTGACGCTTGGAGTGCCGCCTTTGCGTCCTTTAGAAGTTGTATTAAATCATCTAGATCATTCTCGTCACAATCAAAGGCGATTGAACTCACGTTTCCAACCTCAAGTGCCAGGAACGAAAAGAATCCGAGGTTCCGTTCCGGGTCAAGCGTCTCCAGCTTTAAGGTGGCATAAGGGTAATTCTGTAATTCTTCCTTAGTTGATAATTGGCGCTTCGTTGCTACCTCCCAACTGGAGTATCTCAATCTCGGATGTTTTGACGAAACCTTAAGGAGAAATCGCGCACGCAACTCTGAAGTAAATAGACGCTTTTCGACTAGAGCAACATGTTCACCAAGTATTCGTTTACGCGCCTCTAGAATCTCGCCGCTTACGTCCGCAGTAAAAGGCGATGGCAGTTGTGGAAACTGTTCTGCCTTGTTTTGAATGACGGCTTCTAGTGGAGGAGCCACTTCGCCGTGGAATATCTGGCTGAAAGTTGTTTCATCCATGCCAGAGTCAGTAAGCGCGACTTTCAAACTCGCCTCGTCTATAACAACCCGTAATTTTCCAGTAGGGCCAAAGCGAAGCAAAATCTTATTTTCCTTGATTTGGCGCTCAGATACATCGAGGACTTTTTGGAATTGTTCGTTTGTTGAAGGCTCTGGCATGAGTCACCTGCGAAAAGGTCTCTTGAGTCTATTAGATAGAACCCCTACAAAATAATGCCGCCTTGTATCACCAAAAGCAAGGAACCGCAAGCAAAAGGCGGCGAGACCCTTTAGGCAAGCAAGTCTCGCAGCGTCCAGACGTGCTCAGTCAAGCCGCTTTCCATTGCTGGCGTACAGCGTATGCTCGAATGAATCCGGCAGAAGTTGTAGTACGCGAAATAGACAGCCAGCATCGCCTTTAGATGTTCCCACTTCTTAGAAAACGCATTGGTTAGGCGAGTTAAACGGCGGATCGATGTCCTCATGCTGAGGTTTGAACGCTCAACGATTGAAGTACATATTCTGCTAGGGTCAGGATTTCCGATCATTATCTTCGTTGCTGTTTCCACCACGACGGGTGGCGAGTATCGTTGTTCGCCGTCAGGGTTCGCGCCATAAACTTTAATCAGCATCGCGTAATCAACGCGAGTTCCGAGTGAGTAGCTAACCGCATTCTCATAAGGCCGGAATCCGTCTGTGGTCAATTGGAATTGGCCGGACGTGGCTTCGTGTAGCTTCTCAGTGAAAGCCTCAGTATCTTCCATTCCACGCTCGCCTAGATGCCATGCCAAAACGAGTTTAGTGTTTCGCTCAATGCCGACAAAAGTATAAGCATCGCCAACTTTCGGATCAGTAATTCCCTTGTTTAGCTTGTGGCGATTCTTGCAACCAACAAAGCCCCAAATTTCGTCGGCCTCAACATCTTTGACGGCCACGCCTTTGATCTTCCGCGCCATTAGTTGCTCACAATGCTCGCCAGCATTTAGCAGAATGCGGGTGATCGTTTTCTTTTCAACGCCCGTGATCCGTTCGATGCTTCGGATGCTGTTACCCTCAAGCAAGAGCCTCAGAACCAGCAAAGACTTTTCTTCTGCGAGGTACATATTGCCGATTAGTCTTTCCTTGTATTCCTGAAACGTCTTGCGACACTGGCCGCAGCGATACCGCTGATTGCCGTTGCGATGCTTGCCGAATTTCTTAGCTTCGATTTTGCAGTTGTGGCAGGTCATTATGAGCCTTGATTCTTTCTGCGATTTGGCTCACAATGTCTTTGCTTAGAAGCTTGATGCGAGCAATCGCGTTAGGTTTTCAAAACAGGCCTCGTTGATTGTTACAAGCAATCGGCGGGGCCTTTAATCTTTCCGCTTTACATTCCCAAAGAACAAGCGTAGTCTATGCTTACTCAGCAAGCATGTCAAGTGTATTCGGCCTGATGCTTGCCGCTCAAGACGATTTATTTTCGGAGGTGGTTTAGGGTGAAAGCTGAAGATAAGAACGGGTCGACGACGGGGCTAGATGCGTCTAAAGGTGGCATGGCGAGAGCTGAAAAGCTTTCGCCCGATCATCGCAAGGAAATCGCCCAAAAGGCCGCTGAAGCCCGATGGGGGCCACTACCGCAGGCAATTCTCGAAAGTTCAATCATCATCGTGCAAAGGGAAATTGCTTGCGCCGTACTAGAGAACGGTCAACGATTGCTCACTCAGGAAACATTCTTGACGGCTATTGGCCGCGCCGGTAAAGCAAAAGGTGGGCAGGGTAGCGTCCGACTCGCAAGCTCGGTCGACGGCTTGCCGCCTTTTCTGGCCGCGAAGAACCTTAGACCCTTTATTAACGATAAGTTACGCGAGTCGACGACTCCCGTTATTTTTCGCTCTTTGCGCGGGAATCGAGCATTTGGCTATGACGCGAGACTTTTGCCAATGGTTTGCGAAGTCTACTTAAAGGCCAGGGACGCTCGCGTCTTGACGGGCGCTCAGGAACATATCGCTTTAACGTGCGATGTCCTGATGCGAGGGCTGGCGCACGTAGGCATTATCGCGCTGGTCGACGAGGCGACGGGCTATCAGGATTTGCGCACCCAGGGAGAGCTAAATCAGCTCTTGGAAATGTACGTCCAAGAAGAACTAAGACCGTACATTAGTCGATTCCCCAACGAATTCTTTAAGCAGGTGTACAAGATTTATGGCTGGCCTTACAAGGCAGGGTCGACAAAGCGGCCCCCGCTGGTCGGTAAGTTCATCAACGAATATATCTACCGAGGGATGCCCCCCAACGTCTTGCCTAAACTGCAAGAGCTAAATCCAGTTACAGAAAAAGGCTGGAGACGCTTCAAACACTTTCAGTTTATGCCGGACACTGGCTGCGATCATTTAGACAAGCAAATAGTCAAAGTGACCACACTTTTAGAGGTGTCCGACAACAAACGGGAGTTTGACGATTTTTATAACAAGGCTTGTGCTCCAGCATATCAGCAAAGGCTTCCCCTTGTGCTGGACGTTGATACCGGCGAGATGAAAAAGCAGGAACCTTAAAAGCGATGCAAAGGCGGCTCTCAAGATTCTATTGGGCTAACCAAATCAGAGGGCCACCAAATTAACAACGCAACCTTACCCCACTACCGTGCTTTAGGTAGTGCTCCGCGAATGGCTTTTCAAAGAAGTGGGAAAACCTAAAAGCAATGATGGCGATCTATTTCGCGTTCTATAATTTCTGTCGGATTCACTCAACCATCCGTTGCACTCCGGCAATGGAAAGTGCTATCACTCAGCACGTTTGGACATTGCGAGATTTGTTGACTGCCTAACGCGGCAAACAAACCGACATAATTAACACTAATAAGAAAGGATTATTAACATGAGGATTGCTAGCTCGCTACATCGAGCCTTTGACCAAAAGCAAAACGCTGGGCCGGTTGTCCACCGCAGCAAAGAGGACGTTCATAAGACTGCATCAAGGGAGAAGTTGTTAGAACTGGTTAGAGCCCAAGACGCGCATCTTATTGAAACCAAGACTCAGTACATAGTTGTTTACGGCACGGAACATCTGAAGTTTTGGTGTTAGCAGTTCGAGCCGTTTTTCAAACGCCGCTCTCACGTTAAGGGGGCGGCGTCTGATTTTGTGCGATTGGCAACCCAGCTAACGGAGCACTACCGGAATTTAGAATTCACGCTTGAGCATGTCGCGCATGCGCTAACACTCTTAACGTGAACTCTGAACTTTCTCGCATGACATGCCAGAGGTTAAGATTCATCCGTGATTATTCATGGGGCAAAATTGATTCGCGGACGAATGCGAGTGCCGGGTGACAAGTCCATTTCGCACCGGGCGGCAATGATGGCGGCGCTGGCTGAAGGCACTTCGTCAATTAAGAATTTCTCGACCAGCGCGGACTGCGCCGCCACCCTTTCGTGCCTGACAGCGCTGGGCGTCGTTATTAAACGTTACGATAATGAGATTGCGATAACCGGCGTCGGTAGAGACGGTTTGCGGGAAGCGAAGCAGCCTCTCGACTGCGCCAACAGTGGCACCACGATGCGCTTGCTCGCGGGAATTCTCGCCGGTCAGGATTTCGAATCAACATTGACCGGTGACGATTCGTTGCGCTCGCGCCCGATGCAGCGGATCATTGAGCCGCTGCAGATTATGGGGGCGAGGATTTCGTCTAACGACGGCCGCGCGCCGCTGGTAATTCACGGTCAACCGAATTTGAAATCGATCAGCTACGAACTGTTGGTTGCCAGCGCTCAGGTTAAGTCCTGCATTCTTCTGGCTGGACTAAACGCTGCCGGCCGCACGGAAGTTATCGAGAATCAACCGACCCGCGATCATACCGAAAGAATGTTACGCAGTTTTGGTGTTCAGATTGAGGTGGGCGAGGCAGAACGCGAAGGCGAGAACGCTCGGTCGATAGCAGTCAACGGCCCGGCACGTCTGGGGAGTCAGGACATCTCAATTCCGGGAGACGCTTCCTCGGCGGCCTATTTCGTCGCCGCCGCGGCGCTCCTGCCCGGATCGTCGTTGGACATTAGCGACGTGGGCGTAAACCCCACGCGTGCTCTGTTCGTCGAGCAGATGCGTGCGCTCGGATTGGACGTCGAAGTCATCGACGCACGGGAGGCCAATAACGAACCAGTTGGGACAATTCGAGCTCGTGGATCGCGAAGACAACCATCAGGACAGTTGGATTCGCCAATCACGATCGATGGTTTGACAGTTCCGCAGTTGATCGACGAGCTGCCGCTGCTGGCGGTGGCCGGGTCGCAGATAGAAGGCGGCATAGAGATCCGCGACGCCGCCGAACTGCGGGTGAAAGAATCTGATCGGATTGCCACCACCGCGCAGAATCTTCGCGCGATGGGCGCACAGGTGGAAGAGTTCGACGACGGGTTGCGGGTTGCCGGTCCCACGCGTCTGCGAGGTGCGAAGATCGATCCGCGCGGCGATCACCGCATCGCAATGGCGTTTACCGTCGCGGGTTTGCTCGCCGAAGGTGAAACGGAAATCAGTGACTCGGATTGTGTGGCAGTCTCGTTTCCGGAATTCTTTGAGTTGCTGGAATCGGTGGTTGAGAGATGATTTGCAAGAGGCCACTTATTGCTGGGAGCGCGGGCGCCCTCGCCCCCCTGCCCTGGCTCATACTCTTTTTGGATTAGGTAGAGCAGTAGTTTTCGCGCCTCGCGCTCAGTGCGGGCAGGATGCCCGCGCTCCGTTAACATGAATCGTCGCATAGTCATCGTTGGTTTCATGGGCTGCGGGAAGACAACCGTCGCTAAAGCTCTCGCGCGTCAACTCGGTTGCGAATCCCTCGACCTCGATTCATTCATTACTGAACGCGAAGGACGTTCCCCCGCTGAAATTATTTCACAAGATGGCGAAAGCTCGTTCCGATCGATCGAAACCAGCGCCTTGAACGACGTGCTCGAAAACGACGAGGCTCGGGTAATTGCCCTCGGCGGCGGCGCGTGGACCATCGAAGCCAGTCGCGCACTTGTTACCGCGCATGATTGCCTGAGCGTCTGGCTCGACGCGCCACTTGAATTATGTTGGGCTCGAATCATGTCGAACAGTGAGACGCTTCGACCGATGGCGCCTGACCGCGAAAGCACGGAGACGCTGTTTCAATATCGCCGCGCCAGTTACGAGTTGGCGGAACTTCGCTTGATCGTGAGCCACAAAGCGCCGATTGAAACAGCGGGCGAGATTGCAACCTTCCTGCTCCCGGCCTGATGACAAGCCGGGATAGTGTTTCGCGCGGTCGTGTCCTAATTTGGCTTTTTCTTAGCGCCTTCAACATTTGCTTTGCGCCCTTGCGTGAAACAAATTCGAGCAAGAATGAACTTCGCGCAACGGCGCTGAGTGAAATCAAAAGGCGCACATCCAGATTAGGTCAACTACCCTTGCCCGCTCGCCCTCCGATAACTTTTCCTTTAATCTTCTGACGTGGAAAAATTTCGCATTCGCGGCGGTAACGCCATCAAGGGCCGCGTCTCGATCAGCGGCGCAAAGAACTCTGCCCTGCCCTGCATGGCGGCGGCGATTCTCACGCCTGAGACGATTATTCTGCACAACATTCCCTACGTTCGCGACATCATCACGCAACGGCGTCTACTCGAAGACATCGGGGCACACGTACTAACGCCTGAACTGCGCACGCACAAAATATCAGCCGCCAATATCGAAATTATGGCCGCGCCTTATGAACTGGTTAAGACCATGCGGGCTTCGGTGCTGGCGCTGGGCCCTCTGCTCGCGCGTTTCGGTAGAGCGCGAGTCTCGCTGCCCGGGGGCTGCGCCATTGGCGCGCGCCCCATCGACCTGCATCTGGCAGGCTTTACTAAGTTAGGCGCGAAAGTGTTTCTGGAGGCCGGCGACGTCGTGGCCCGTGCGCCGCAAGACGGTTTGGTGGGCGCCGAAGTTCACTTCGACAAAGTCTCAGTAACCGGCACTGAAAACCTGATGATGGCGGCGACCCTTGCGCGCGGCACCACAACGATTCACAACGCGGCCCGCGAACCAGAGATCAACGATCTGGCGGAACTCTTGAACAAAATGGGCGCGCGCGTGCGCGGAGCGGGGACGCCGACGATTCAAATCGAAGGAGTCGAGGCGCTGGGAGGCGCCGAGCACACAATCATTCCCGATCGAATTGAAACCGGAACATTTATCGTTGCCGCTGCGATCACCAAAGGCGAACTGGAAATCAGGGATTGTAATCCCGAGCACTGTAATCGCATCATTGCCAGCCTGCGCGCAGTCGGCGTCGAGATTGAAGAGATCAACCAGCGCACTCTGCATGTTCGCTGCGGCCCGCGTGGAATAAAAGCCGGCGACCTAAGCACGGCGCCCTATCCGGGCTTCCCGACGGACATGCAGGCGCAATACATGACGCTGATGACTCAAGCCAACGGGCGCTCGCTAATCACCGAAACTATTTTCGAGAACCGATTTATGCACGCTTCGGAACTCCAGCGAATGGGGGCGCGAATTCAGATCAGTCACGACCAGGCGACTGTTGATGGTCCCGGCAGACTGATCGGCGCGCGCGTGCAGGCGTCGGATTTGAGGGCCTCGGCCTCGCTGGTGCTGGCCGGTTTGGTGGCCGACGGCGAGACCTTGATCGATCGCGTCTATCACATCGATCGCGGTTACGAAAAGATTGAGACCAAGCTAAAAAAAGTTGGCGCTGATATTGAACGCCTGCGTGAATCGGTCACCTCCCCACTGCCATCTCAAGAAGAAGATGCCGCCGCGTAAGCTGCAAGGCGTTAATTCGGTTTGGAGTTCAACCTTTAGGTTGCGGGACAAGTCAGACAAGCAAACGCGTGAACTCTGAACTATCGTCGCGTGACTGGACGGAAGAAAAGTCTGTGGTATTATCTGCCCATGAATGAGACCGATTGCCTTTTTTGTAAGATTCTAGCGGGCACCGCAGCGGCCGACGTGATTTATCAAGACAATCGTTGCGTCGTCATTCGCGACACGAATCCGCAGGCGCCCACGCACTTGCTCGTAATTCCCCGCGAACACATGGAATCCCTCGATGACGCGTCACAGAAGGACGAATCGCTGCTTGGTCACTTGCTGCGCATCTCAGCGCGGGTGGCTTATGAGCACGGACTATCCGAGAGTGGCGGGTACCGCACAGTCATAAACACCGGAAGCGGCGCCGGCCAGTCAGTTTTCCACCTTCACGTTCACGTGCTGGGCGGGCGAGAGATGACCTGGCCTCCAGGTTAACGCCGCAGATCCTGGGACACATCAGCCAAAAAAGAAAACGCGCGCCGGCTTTCCGACGCGCGCACTTTCTGTTGCGTGACACCAGCGTCTATTCGCGACCGTTACGACGCCCAGCCGGGGTCTCGATCAGGCGTACCGCCACGCTCGTGCGGCGACCCTGTCTGAATATCTCCACGTTTACGGTCTGACCCAGACTATGCTTGTCGAGGATCCGGAATAGATCGTCATTGTTGGCGACCTTCTCGCCGTCAACCCCCACGATAATGTCGCCCAGTTCAAGATCGCCTTCTTCAGTTTGAACGACCCCGCGAAGGCCGGCGTTGGCCGCCGCGCCGCCGGGTGTGACACTCACGATCAACACGCCGGAGGAAACCGGCAGACGCACCTGGTTTCCTAAAGACTCGACATCGCGGGGAGCAATACCCAGGTTGGGTCGGCGGATTACGCCATCCCGAATAAGCTGGGGCACCACCCGTTTGGCGATATTCACTGGAATCGCAAAGCCCACTCCTGCAGAGGCGCCCGACGGTGATTCGATTTGCGAATTGATTCCGATCATCCGCCCATGCGAATCCAATAGAGGCCCGCCAGAGTTTCCGGGATTGATCGAAGCATCGGTTTGAATTGCGCCTTCAATTTGTCGTCCATTCTGGGCTCGAATAGGCCGCTGCAAACCGCTGATGACTCCGGTGGTCAGCGTGCGATCGAGACCAAAAGGATTTCCAATAGCCAGGACTTTCTGTCCTACGATCAGTCTGTCAGAGTCCCCCAGAGGCACAATCGTCAGAGGCTCTTTCGGTGTTTCCAATAATCTTATTACTGCCAGGTCAGTGTCGGGATCGCGACCGACTACCCTGGCTGGATAGGCCTTCCCGCTACCAAAGCTAACGGTAAGTTTGTCGGCGCCGGCGATTACGTGAAAGTTGGTAAGGATGTCTCCCTGCTCATCAATGACCGAGCCTGAGCCGGCCCCTTCGACTGGCCGTGAAAACAAACCATAGAAATCGCGGATGGCCATGGACTGGATGTAGACGACGCCGGGCGAGGACGCCTTGTACACTTCAATGTTGTTCTGCTCGTCGGTAGCCAGGGACGGATCGGTGATGTTGGCCGGTGTCGCGATGGAAGCCGAACTGTACGGCTGAAAACGTCCGGACAACTGCTGAAATCCCAGGACCGCAACCGCGGCAAAGAGCGATGAGACGAGGGCAAGAACCAGAATCTGACGGCCTGAAAGTCTATACATGTATTAATTCTCCTTAAATCAAGAACGCGTTGACTGAGATGCGCCGGTCTTAGTCTACGGTTGTGCTGCCAGCCTTTGCAAAACGCGCGAGCAGGGTACAGGTTCCCGGAACCCGAATAAAACATTATTGATTTGGAGACTGAAGGGTAAGACGAGCGCGAGGCTTTACCAAACCAAGCTGTGGCTTAGGAGAAAAGACTGATCAGCGCGTAGGGCGCGTTGGTAACATAGGTAATCATCGCGAGCGGTTCAGACCAGCCCAAAGCCGACATGCCGGTAGCGGCGTGAGCCAGCATCAACCCTGCATAGATGGCCAGCACCAACTGCATTCCGCGACGGGCCAGAGGAAGATGCGAACACCGATAGAGGGTATAGGCCGCGAAGGCTCCGACAGCCAGTTTGACTAACAGGAAGGGACCGTCCCCAAAGTTGAGCAGTTGGTTCATCAGACCATTACCTTCGCTGGCGATGTTTGAATGAACCCAGAAGAGAGTGAGTTGCGCGTCGATCCAGTTCAACGCAAAGAGAACAAGGCTTTTTGCTAGAGCGCCCATATTTTTTTAGAACTGCTTCTCCTTTGCGCCCAAAATTGTTAAACCTCTGGCCTTCGGAACTGCGAAACCTCCGAACCCTTGGGCCCGGAGGTTCCACCGTCCGTACGGGAAGAAACGAGACTCGCTTCGTGCTAGCAAAGTAAAGTCTCAATCAGCGTCTTCTTCCGGCGAACGGCGGACGCTAACCAAAAATTTCCCCAGAGCGGGAGATTCGCGGCTAGCGGCCTCAACACTTCTTCTTACGCTTCGTTGTAAAGCGTAATATAGAATAACCAGGTGATCAAGAAGCCAACGAATCCTTCGATTGAAGAGGCAATCAAGGAAGGAGCGCAACGGTTGCGCGAAGGCGGCGTTGCAGAGTGGCGGCGCGACGCGGGTTCGCTATTGGCCCACGCGTTCGGTCGAGATCGAACTTTCATTATTGCGCACGCCGGCGACGCGCTAAACGAAGAACAGTTTGAGACCTATCAATCTCTGATTGAGCGCCGCGCCGGCGGCGAGCCTCTGCAATACATCACCGGCAATCAGCAATTCTATAAGCTGGACTTTCTCGTCACCCCGGCGGTCCTGATTCCACGCTCCGAGACTGAACTGATCGTTGAGGCAGCCCTGGAACTCTTGGGCGATGATCGTGCGGTGCGCATCGCGGACATTGGCACCGGGTCGGGCTGCCTGGCGATTTCACTGCTTCACGAACGGCCCAGGGCGCGCGCGGTGGCAATCGACGTGTCGCCGGCGGCGCTGCGAATCGCCCAACGAAACGCCGCACGTCATGGTGTCGCAGATCGTTTGGATCTGCTGGGGTCGGATACCCTGTCCGCCCTGGATGCCGCGCATGTCGAACGGTGTTTCGATCTCATCGTCTCCAACCCGCCGTATGTTTCCGAAGACGAAATGAAAACCCTGCAACGCGAAGTGCGTCATGAACCACGAACGGCACTCGCGGCGGGCACGGACGGTCTCTCGATCATTCGACGGCTGCTTCACGAAGCGCGGCCCTTCCTGCGTTCGGGCGGCCATCTGGTTTTTGAAATTGGATTCGGTCAGAGCGAGGCGATCGAACAATTGATTGATCGGCACGTTTGGAATCTGATCGAGAGACGCGAAGACCTGCAGGGCATACCCCGCACATTTATACTGCAAAAGAAATAAACGATGGGGTTTGGTTCTGGAAGAAGCCGGAGCCGCTTAGCTCGTCGCAACCGTCGCAACGGTCGCTTCTCGGCGCCTGGCGCGCCACTTGCCGATTCCTTATTTCACCAGCTTGTAAAATTGCAGACGGTTAGCGACGATTATTTTAACCCAGGCGCGCGTGTTCATCTGCGGAAAGTAGATGCCACGAAAAAACATCCCC
>JAWVCT010000114.1:0-27810 GCA_033858155.1 Blastocatellia bacterium | reverse complement strand
CTTAAAGCCTCGGCCGGCGATCTTTTCCGCGAAGACTGTGGCGCCTGCTTCGCGCGCGCGTTCGCGCAGAAAAGTATCGAAGGCGATCCGTGAATAGACGGCAAACAGCTCGTCGAGTTTCATATGCAGACGCTTGCCCGAGGGCGAGTACATGTCGAGTTCATCGATCGTGCGTCCGACAGCTTCCAGCAGGTGCGGCCAGGCCTTCAAGGCTTTCGAGGTCACGCCGCCGCCGCAAGCTTTCGGCTCGCCGGGCGGCCGGCCATCAAACAGGGCCGCGCGCGCGCCGCCACGCGCGAGACGTTCCGCGGCAGACGATCCCGCCGGGCCGGCGCCGACAATAAGAACCTCGAAGTGATCCATGTGGGAGTTATCATAGTTGCTTTTACAAGAACCTGGAAAGTTCGCTGCTGCGTGCGGCTCTGCCGCCCGATGTGCGGTAAGGCTTTGCCTTACCGATAAGGAACTTCCATTTGGGAGGGTCGCGAGGCTATGCCTCGCAATACAGAGGCGGAGCCTGATTAAGATCAAGGAATGGTCTGATCGGAAAGCCGAAGGCTTTCCGATCAGCAAGCTGCAAAGCCGCAAAGAGTTTTCACGCCGCACCTTTCGATTGCGCGTTCGCCTCGGGCCGGTGCTAAAATCTCGCCGTTCACTTAAACAAACCTTTGTGAATCCTCTGTGGCCTCTGCGATCAAATTATGGCCAACATGAGTTCAGTAGTCTTCGCCGGAATTGCCCCGCATCCTCCGATCATGGTACCTGAAGTCGGACGAGACGCGTCTGTCGAAGTGCGCAGTTCGATCGATGCAATGGCCGACCTCACCGCGCGTGTGATCCGCAGCGGCGCTGAGACGGTTGTGCTGATTTCGCCGCACGCGCCGCTCGAGCGAGATGCTTTTGTCGCCTACGAGGGGCCGCAACTGTATGGGGACTTTGCGAACTTTCGCGCGCCTACCGCAACCGTTCATGCTCAACTCGACGACGAACTGCTGAACGAGATCACCCGCATTGCTGCTGGACAAAATCTGGCGACGATCAGAATCAAGGGTTTTGATCTCGATCATGGAATCGCGGTTCCTCTCTATTTTCTGCAACGTTACGGTTGGAGCGGGAGCGTGGTCGCATTGGGCTACAGCTTTCTTGCCAACGAAGATCACGTACGCTTCGGCAACTGCATCAGGCAAGCCATCGAACGGGTGGGGCGGCCGGCCGCGTTCATCGCCAGCGGCGATCTCAGTCACCGTTTAAAGCGCGAGGCCCCCGCGGGCTTTAACCCGCAGGCGCACCTGTTCGACGAAGAGGTAGTGGACGCGATTCGCAGTTGCGCGATCGACCGTATCGTTGAAGTTGATCAAGAGTTGCGCCAGGCGGCCGGAGAATGTGGCTATCGCTCGATTCTGGTGGCAATCGGACTCGCGGAGGAACTCGAACCCTCCTGCGAAGTCATCAGCTACGAAGCGCCGTTCGGCGTCGGTTACCTGGTAGCGCAACTGGTCGCACGGAGCGCGGACATCCTGTCCGCACAGCGCGCAGAGCGCGCTCAAGTCTTACCTACGGAGACTGGCCACAAGTTACCAGCACTCGCCCGCGCAGTGGTTGAGACGTTCGTTAAGGAAGGCAAAGTTACGCCAACTCCTGACAACCCTTCGGACTTGCTAAACCAGCGCGCCGGCTGCTTTGTTTCCATCAAGACCCGCGCAGGAGATCTGCGCGGCTGCATCGGCACAATCGAACCAGTGAAGGACACCCTGGCTGAAGAAATAATCCTCAACGCAATCAGCGCGGCTACGCGTGACCCTCGCTTCTCACCGATCCGCGAAGATGAACTACCAGGATTGAAGTATTCGGTCGATGTGCTTTCTTCACCCGAGCCGGCGAAGCCGGACGATCTCGATCCATCTGTTTACGGAGTCATCGTCGAAGACAAAACAGGATTGCGCCGCGGTTTGTTGCTGCCAAATCTGAAAGGTGTAGAGACTGCGGCGGAGCAGGTCGAGATCGCTTCGCGCAAAGCCGGGATTCGGCAGGAAGAAGAGATCAAGCTGTGGCGATTTCGGTCGGAGAGATTTCGAGAAACTCGCCACATCTGATTCTAGGATATTCGCGTTCTGCATTCCGCGATGCAATTTAGCATTAGGCAGCCATGGCGTGACAAGCGACGCAGGGTCTTTAAGAGAAAGAGTTGCGGAAGCATCCCTGACATCGGTTATTATCAGTTGACTAAATCTTAGACCGGCTCTAGCCCAATATGACCATCCATTTGGACGACGCTGACATTTCACGACTGATCTCTGAGCGGAAGCCTTTACCTTCTGGCTACAGGGATCGTATCCGAACAAAGCCAAAGCGCGGCCACTCGGAGCGTGAACTAGATATAACCGGGGTCTCGTCCTCTGAGTTCCGTTTGATTCTACGCCAAAGCGAATTCAACCCTCTCGACTTCTCCGTCATTCTTGCATACAGACCGCCCAAGATTTATCAGCTGTTTCGCCTGCGTCGGTACAACGGCAAGAGTCATGAGCACACGAATACGCTTGAAAGTGAAACCTTCTACGACTTTCATATACACATGGCCACGGAACGATACCAAGACTCGGGGCTTCGCGAAGACGCATTTGCTCAGGTCACTGCCCGCTTCGCAGATTTTCAGGGCGCGGTTAAGTGTATGTTAGCTGACTGCGGGTTTGATGTGCCCGCCGATCCACAGTTTGAGCTGTTTGCCGAGGAGACCTAGAGTGCCTATTGAGACTATCGAACACGATTTTAAAAAGAAGGTCTGCGACAGTCTCCGTGTAGTGTCCGAAGGGCTGGATCGCTATCGCGTCTTTACTCCTTTTCTCTTTGAAGACGGCGATCATTTAGCTGTAGTTCTCAAACGAGAGCACGGACGTTGGGTTCTATCTGACGAGGGTCATACTTACATGCACCTCACTTATGATCTGGATGAGAAAGATCTTCAGCGGGGCACAAGACAAAAGATTATTAGCAATACCTTATCAGCTTTTTCCGTCGACGACCGAAATGGAGAGTTGATCTTAAGAATTGATGACGAACGCTATGGTGACGCGCTTTATAGTTTTGTACAGGGCCTCCTAAGGATATCCGATGTCGCTTACCTGTCGAGGGAGCGTGTTCGCTCAACTTTCATGGAAGATCTTCGGGCCTTTATAGAGGAACGCATACCGGCAGAGCGCCGAACTTTTGACTGGCATGATCAGGAGCACGATCCGGATGGTAAGTATGTTGTCGACTGTAGGGTGAATGGTATGGCCCGTCCAGTATTCATTTATGGTTTGCCCAGCGATGACAAGGTTAGAGATGCAACTATTGGCTTACTTCAATTCGAGAGATGGGGTTTGAATTTTGGCTCTGTTGGGATCTTTGAGGACCAAGAAGAGATTAATCGGAAGGTACTTGCCCGCTTCAGCGATGTTTGTGAAAAGCAGTTTTCAAGTCTCGCTGCTAATAAGGATCGTATCAGTCGGTATTGGCAAGAAGTGTTGAGCTAACGGCCACTAAGTTTTTAGATATCCAGATTCCTTACATCCAGCGCATTGTCTTCGATGAATTTGCGCCGCGGTTCGACGGCGTCTCCCATTAGGATCGAAAAAATTCCATCGGTTTCTACGGCGTCATCGATCCTGACTTGCAGCAAGGTGCGCTTCTCGGGGTTCATGGTTGTTTCCCAAAGCTGCTCGGGATTCATTTCGCCCAGACCCTTATAGCGCTGAATCGAAAGATCCTTCTTCGCCGCAGCCAGCACTCGCTCGAGCAGCGCCTCGCGCGTCGCGATCTCCTCGCTGGTGCCATTCGTTCCCGTGATGAAGGGCGGCGCCAACTCGTCTTCCAGAGTCATGTAGAGTTCCACGGCTCTTTGAAACTCGACATAGCTGGCAAAGTTCCAGTCGATCGAAACATTCACTCCGGAGGTCGTCGTAACTTCAACCTCCCACAAACCGTGTTCTTCATCCGTCGACAGATCAGTTCTGAAACCTGCCTGATCCAAGGCTTTCTCTACTTTGGCCATTAGGTCGCCGTCCTGAAAGATGCTGCGCAACGTCGCCCCTTCTTTTCGCCACACGCCTTTCTTGCCGGCGAAAGCCTCGAGAAGTATGTCGAGCAAACGCGCGTCTCCGGCGAGCCGGCGAATTGTTTTTTCGCAGTAACGTTTCAGGTCCACAAGTTTTTCCAGCGACTGGGCCAGCGCCTTACCTTCAATGTCATGGTTGGCGCCGACTGACTTTACCGTCATGTCCGCGGTGGCCATCCGCATCAGGTAGCGCGTCATCAGGCCTTCATCTTTGATGTACTCTTCCTTCTTGCCGCGCTTCACCTTGAACAGCGGCGGTTGGGCGATGTAGACGTAACCCTTCTCGACCAGTTCAGCCATTTGCCGATAGAAGAAAGTCAGCAGCAGCGTTCTGATGTGCGAACCGTCTACGTCCGCGTCAGTCATCAGAATGATTTTGTGGTAACGCAGTTTGCTCGCGTCAAAGTCTTCTTTGCCTATTCCAGTTCCGAGCGCGGTGATCAGCGATTTGATCTCGCTGTGTCCGAGCATCTTGTCGAAGCGCGCTTTCTCAACGTTCAGGATCTTTCCCTTGAGCGGCAGGATGGCCTGGTTCTTACGATCACGGCCCTGCTTGGCTGAACCGCCGGCCGAGTCGCCCTCAACGATGTAGATTTCCGACAGCGCCGGATCGCGCTCCTGACAATCAGCGAGCTTGCCGGGCAACATCGTGGAACCCATCGCGCCTTTGCGCACAATTTCGCGGGCCTTACGGGCCGCATCGCGGGCGCGCGCGGCGTCCAGCGATTTGCCGACGATGCGACGCGCGACGGTTGGGTTTTGCTCGAGGTATTCAGTCAGGCGCTCGTTAAGAAACGATTCGACGGCGCCCTTCACATCGGAATTGAGCTTGCCCTTGGTTTGTCCTTCGAACTGCGGCTGCGGCAGCTTGACTGAGATCACGGCCACCAGTCCTTCGCGAACGTCGTCACCGGTCAGAGAGGTTTTGAAGTTCTTTGCCAGACCGGAAGATTGCGCGTAGGCATTGATCGTGCGCGTGAACGCCGAACGAAATCCGGAAAGATGCGTGCCACCATCGACCGTGTTGATGTTGTTGGCGAACGAATAGACCTTCTCGTCATAGCCGTCGTTGTATTGAATGGCCACCTCGATCGCCAGCACGTCGCTAACCCGCTCGAAATAAATCGGCTTGTCGTGCAGTACGCTCTTGTTTTTGTTGAGGTGCTTAACAAACTCGGCGATGCCGCCGCGATAGTAAAACTCGTGTGATTTTTCCGGCTCTTCGCGCTCGTCCTTGATCGTAATGCGAATGCCTTTGTTGAGAAAGGCTTTCTCGCGCAGACGCTCCGAGAGCTTGTCGAAAACAAACTCGATCGTATCGAAGATCTGCGGATCCGGTTTAAAGGTGATCTTGGTGCCGCGCTTACGCGTCTTGCCTGTCTGCTTGAGAGGGTCGACCGGAATGCCGCGGGCATAGTCCTGTTCGTAGGTCAGTCCGTCGCGCCAGATTTCCAGGTGCAGCGTCTCAGAAAGAAAGTTCACGCAAGAGACGCCGACCCCATGCAGACCACCGGAAACTTTATAAGCGTTCGAGTCAAACTTTCCGCCGGCATGCAGCTTGGTCATTACGACTTCGGCGGCAGAGCGCTTTTCCTTCTTCATCATGTCCACGGGGATGCCGCGGCCGTTGTCGATTACAGTAATCGAATTATCCATGTGGATGTTGACTTCTACGGTGTCGCAATAACCCGCAAGGGCTTCGTCGATAGAATTGTCGACAACTTCATAGACCAGGTGATGCAGTCCGATTTCGCCAGTCGATCCGATATACATCGCCGGACGCTTGCGCACGGCATCGCGCCCCTCGAGGACGGCTATCGATGACGAATCATAAATCTCTTTTTTATTCTTCAAGTTTGATGATGGGGTTGCCAATTCGTGCTTACCTTTCACTTCCGTTTCTCTTACCCGCTCAGCGTCATCCAATTGCTGCTCTCAAGGCCAAATCTTCCCTCGCCTGGCCGGCGCTGACCTCATAAAAATGCGCCCGCCGGCTGAACTGCTCAAAGTGGTTTTTCTTTGACGTCGTAACGAACGTTTGAGTGCGTCCGTCAAGGTATTCAAGCAGTCGTTCAATGCGGATTCCGTCGAGTTCTGCGTCCACGTCGTCAATGAGGAATATTGGATAATCCTGATGCTGTGAATGATACACTGAAATGGCAGCTAAATCAAGCGTTATCAATGCGCTACGCTGTTGACCGGAGCTGCCAAAACTGCGTAGATTGCGGTCGCCAAAAAGCACGCTCAAGTCATCTCTGTGCGGCCCGATCAAACAAGCTCCGGCGAACACCTCAGCCTGCATTCGTATCTGCAGCCGTTGAGCAATCAGATCCTCGTAATTATTCAGATCGCCTTTGCTTTCCAGCGAAGAAACGTAGCGAATTGAGAGCGTATCACCGAACAAACTGTGCTCGAGGGCATCGTTCAGTAAGTCCACATAGGCTGTGCGTGCCCTGTGGATCCCGGCGCTCAAACTAATCAGTTGTTCGTTCCACGGTGCGAGGAGTTCGGAGACTTCTTCAAACTTCAAACGGCCTTCCGCCGCTTGCTGCAAAAGCCTTTTCTTTTGCTTAAGAACTTTGCTGTAGCTGCTCAAGGCTTGCGCATACGATGGGTGGAGCGAGATTGCGCCGCGATCGATAAAACTGCGGCGTGCCTCGGGACCGCCGCGCACGACTTCTAACTCGTCCGCCGTGAACCAGACGGCGTGCAACTGCGCTGCATAGTGCGCCAGAGACTCTCGTTTGCGATTAACAAGTGTCTGCCTGGTGTTAGCTCTGATGTCGACTTGCAGGTCGCGTTCTATTTCGTTGCCTTGCGCCACCTGGCCCTGAACCGAAGCGCCGGATTTACCAAACGCGATTGTTTCGTGAAGATGCCGCGTGCGAAATGATTTTGCATGAGCCAGTAGATGAATGGCTTCCAACCAGTTCGTTTTCCCCTGACCGTTGTTCCCGTAGATGACATTGATGCCTTTCCCCCAGTAGATTTCGCCTTCGAGGTTTCTGAAGTCGTGTGCCCGGGTCGATCTAAGGAACATGATCGAAATTCTAACATAGGCTCTTGCTTTAGCATGGCCGCTGCGCTGGGGATTTCAGCATGCCTCAAAGTCAAAACGAGCGCCAAAAGTTCAGGCGCTCGTCTCAACAGATCTCTGATTGTAATTGATCGTTACGCTTTTACATCTTTCACAACCTCATCGGCATGATGATGTACCGGTAATCGTGTTTATCGTCGGAGACCGGTCGCAACTGGGCTTGTGAATTACCGTCTTTGAACTCGAAGGCCACTTTCTCGGATCCGACAACGTTAAGAAAATCTTGCAGGTATTGCGCGTTGAAACCGATTTCGGTTTCTTCACCGTTAAAATCGGTACCCAGGGTTTCCCGCGCTTCACCTTCTTCAGCGTTCTGTGAACTAATCAGCAATTGCTCTTTGGTTAGATGAAAACGAATTGCGTGCGAGCGATCGTCAGCCATCAAAGCGACTCGTCGAATTGCCTGGTTAAGACTAACAGTATCGAAGACGGCCGATCGATCGTTACCTTTCGGCATGACCATTTCGTAGTTAGGAAACTGTCCCGAGAGCATTCGGGAAATCAAAAGCCGGGAGCCGACCTGAAAGTAAACATGATTCTCGTCAGCGCCCAGGTTAATATCGCCATCAAAATCGGCCGTTAGTTTGGTCAGTTCCGCTAGAGTTTTCCGGGGAATAAGAACATCGAGACCCGCGTCCTGGGCCTCAGTACCGATATCTTCGGTAGCTACGAAAGCCAGTCTATGGCCGTCAGTAGTAACCATTTTGGCGCCATTCTTATCGAGTTCAAACTTGGCTCCTGACAGAGTGTAACGGCCTTCTTCCTGAGTGATAGCAAAGATCGTCCGGTCGATAAGTAACTTCAGCAGAGACGCCGGCAACCTCAGTGGTGTCGACTTAAAGCCCGGCAATTCGGGAAAAGTGTCCTTCGAGATTCCAGGCAAGCGAAACTTTGAACGATCGCACTCAACCGTCACCCATTCGTTTTCTTCTTTCCGAAAACTTACGGGAGCATCCGGCAGCAATCGTGCAATGTCAAAGAGTTTGCGAGCCTGAACGCAGATAGCTCCCTGAGACTTTATTTCTTGTGCGTCTGCGTCGCACCTAATAGTGACATCCAGATCGGTCCCGCTGATTCGAATCGCATCTTCACCGGCTGACTCGATAAGAATATTAGCTAAGACAGGAATAGTATTCTTGCGTTCGACGACACCTTGCACAAACGCTAGTTCTTTTTGTAGCGCTCCACGCGCCATAACAAATTGCATTTACCTGCTCCTATAATTTTGCAGTGTCTTATATCACAGTTCGAAAAATGTTTCCTGCTTTACTATTAGTAGTAGACAATAAAAACTATATTAGATCCTTAGTAATAGTAGTAGGGGGTGTGGAACTGTGAACCTCATTCGATCAAAGGGAAAACAGTCGACAATCGCACGCAGTTGATCAGAGATGAATCGATCGGAATAGCCGAAGATTTGTGACAACGATTTTTCCACAGTTGGGAAGGCAAGTTTTCACAATCAGTCTGTGGAAGTAAAAACCGGCCGTCCTGTCTGGCGTAAGCTAGGCTCCAATACTGCTAACGATTCGCTTAACTAATGTATCCATTTCTCGATCGGAATCAACTAGCTTATTGATTTTCTCAACGGAGTGAATCACCGTAGTGTGATGTTTGCCTCCGAATTGCCGGGCGATTTCAGGATAGCTCTTCTTGGTTAATCGCTTACAGAGATACATCGCGACCTGCCTGGGCACCAAAACATTTCCCATATTTGAACGACTCCTGAGGTTGTCGACGCTGATTTTATAGTAGTCAGCAACAGCCTTCTGAATGCGTGGAATAGACACCACGTTTTCATCGCTCGTACGCGAGACACTGCGCATTGCCTCCTGGGCAAGCCCCTTTGTGAGTGGCAATCCTCGTAAAGAAGCCATTGCCAGTACTCTAACCAAAGAGCCCTCTAATTCTCTTATGTTGTGTTTGCTGTTACCAGCCAGGAAAAGAGCGACGTCATCGGGCAGATCGACTCTTTGGAGTTCTGCTTTTCGCCGGAGGATTGCTACCTTCGTCTCCAAGTCTGGAGGCTCAATATCGGCTATTAATCCCCATTCAAAGCGCGAGTGTAAACGCTCTTCAATTTCTGGAATCTCCCTCGGGGGACAATCGGAAGTAAGTACAATCTGTTTCTGACCATCATACAAAGCATTGAACGTATGAAAGAACTCTTCCTGAGTTCTCTCTTTCCCAGCGATAAATTGAACATCATCGATCAGAAGAACGTCGATGGATCTGTACCGCTCGCGGAAAACCTGGGTTTTGTCGTACCCATACCGGATCGCGTTGATTAGTTCGTTCATGAACCGCTCAAGAGAGAGATACGAAACCTGTAACTTGGGATTGGCTTTCTTAATCGCGTGACCGGTCGCTTGAACGAGATGGGTTTTACCAAGACCCACACCACCGTAGAGATAAAGAGGGTTGTAGGTCTTCCCGGGAGCCTCAGCCACAGCGAGCGCTGCCGCATGGGCAAATCGGTTGCAAGAGGCCACAACGAAACTGCCAAACGTGTACTTTTCATTCAAAGGAGCTGAAGGAATCTCCGGGAGCGGAGGCGTCTCAATGGGTTCGAGAGGGTTTTCCTTGGCCGATCTTTCGAGACTATGGATGCTTCCAGAGTCGAGATCGCGCGTTTCTTTCCCGCTGTCCGCGAGAGGCGTCGCCCACTCTATCCGCGCGTCTCCTAGCTTCACCTCAATAAGACTTTCCTTGAGGGCCCCGGAATACTGAGAGAGTATCCAGTCACGCACGGCCGAATTGGGCACAGCAATCCTGAGCACTCCCTCTGTTTGAGATCGCGTTACCCGAAGGGGCCGAAACCAAGTCTCATAGGCTTGCTTGCTTAGCCGACGCTCCAGAGCGGCGAAAAAGGACTGAGGTGCGGAATCTTCCGATTGTGACAGCATTTAAGGAAATAACGCAGACTACTATGTAAAGTAGGGTTGAGCCCTTGCTGGGGAAACCCCGTGCCCGGGTGGAAAACGTGAAGCTAACATAACCTTCTGACTGGATGCAAGAAAAACACCCTACAAACTTCGGGACGAGCCGAAAGGAGCACCTCAGATGTCGTTCGCTTTAACTTCTGCGTGTGTTGAAGTGCGGCCTATTTACGCGGTTGCAATTAGTAGAATTATGTAGACTACAGTGAGCGCGAAGCAGCTACCGTGTTGGGGTTCTCGGACTCGTTGCTTGAGATGATGATCGTGTATAGGCGGTCTAGATCCAGCGGGCTGTAGTATTCAATCTGAATCTTGCCAGCCGAGCCAGCTTTCGCCGGAACTATTTGTACCTGAGTTCCAAGATGTCTCCGAAGTTTGGCCTCGGCGGCGCGGATGTTCGGATCGGTCTGCTTCGGAGCTGGGTTCGCGACGGAAGAAATATCCGGAGCCGCATGCTTAATCCGCCTCTCAGTTTCACGGACTGACCAATTGTGTTTGACTATCTTCTGCGCGTAACGCCGCTGGAGAATGATGTCTCCGATTCCCAAGAGCGCGCGGGCATGACCAAAAGATAGTTTCTCTTCTTCAAGGAGGGTTTGGATTTCTAACGGAAGCTTCAGGATCCGAAGGTAATTGGTCACGAATGTACGATCACGCCCGACCCTTTGTGCCACCTCCTCCTGAGTAAGATTCAATGACTCGATGAGTCGCTTATAGGCATTGGCCTCTTCTATCGGATTCAATTCCTGACGCTGAATGTTCTCGATTAGAGCAAGTTCCAGAAGCTTATCGTCAGGGATTTCGCGGATTATTACCGGGACCCGAGGAAGCCCAGCCAGTTGTGCTGCCCGCCAGCGCCGCTCTCCAGCCACTAGTTCGAACAGCCCGCCGCGCGGCCGCACGAGCAGAGGCTGAATAATGCCACTAGTGCGAATGGATTGAGCGAGCTCTTCAAGCTTGGCCTGGTCGAAACTTGTGCGAGGCTGTTGGTGGCCTGGCCGGACTAGATCGATCTCAATATCGCGAATCTCGTCACTGTCCGCTAGCGGCGAGTCTGTCGAGATCAGGGCGCTCAGTCCGCGGCCCAGCGGTTTTTTGGTCATTGGCAACAATCTCCTCTGCAAGTTGAAAGTAGGCTTCCGCCCCTCTCGATCTCTGATCGTAGTACATAACCGGCTTTCCGTAGCTAGGGGCCTCGGCCAAGCGGACATTCCTTGGAATGATAGTTTGAAAAACCAGGCTGCTGTAGAACCCCCTGAGATCCGAAGCGACCGCCGCCGAAAGCTTCGTGCTCGCATCGTACATCGTCAGGAGTAAGCCCTCGATCTTCAGTTGCGGATTTAACAGGCGGCGAATCCGAGAGAGCGTGTTGAAGAGTTCAGAGACACCTTCAAGAGCGTAGTATTCACACTGAATTGGCACAAGCAGCGAGTCGGCAGCAGCCAAGCCATTAAGAGTGAGGAGGTTCAGTGCAGGGGGGCAGTCGAGGATGATGTAATCGTAACGGTCGCGGAGGGGTGCGAGGGCGTTGCGAAGCAAGAGTTCTCGGTCTGGAAGGTCAACCATTTCAACCTCGGCGCCGGCCAGGTTTCGGTCGGACGGAATGACTTCAAAAGAGAATTCGGTTGGAAGGATCGCATTGTTAATTGGTGCCTTGAGAACCAGAATATGATAAGTGCTATGCCGGGAAACGCTTCGGGGGATTCCGGCCCCTGAAGTAGCGTTAGCTTGGGGATCGATGTCGACGAGGAGAACGCGCTGGTCGAGTTTCGCCAGGGAGGCAGCTAGGTTTATGGCGGTGGTGGTTTTTCCAACGCCGCCTTTCTGATTTGCAATGGCGAGTATTTTTGCCATTCACCGGCTCGGTAGACTAGCTGACGGAGAGGCAGCACATTATCACAAGAGGTCAGTATGATACCACTGGGAATGTTTGTCCTTAGGCCGCAAGTCGCCGATAACAATGAAGACCGCTATGTTTCACGTGAAACCTTCTGCACGTTTAGGCGACGGTGCGTCTTTGCTGGTTTGTGGTTAGGTGAACCAGAAGGTTGGATAGTGCGGCAGGCGTCATTCCGGGAATCCGACGGGCTTGGCCAAAACTCTCCGGCCTCGCTCGCTCCAGACGTTCAAGGATTTCGTGGGAAAGGCTGCCAACCGTGCGAAATGAGAAGCCGCGGGGAATGTTGAGGGCGTCGTGCTGGTTAAGCCGACGAAGGCCGGCGTCCTGGGAATCCAGGTAGCCTGCGTACAGATGGTCCGCAAGAGCCGTTTCCAAGTCTCCGATCGTGAATTCACTCTTCGCAGAGGAAGGCATGAGGTCCATTATCATTGCGCCCTCAATTCTTGGCCTCAGCGCCAGTTCAGCCAGAGTAAGTGAGTCACCCAAATCCTGTCCGGTCAACTCAGAGCAGATTGAATAGCGCTCGTCTGTGCGCCGAAGCTTCGACTCTTTTAATAAGGTACGGGCCCTGGCCAGTCGCGCCCTGCGCTGATTGAATCGCTCCCACTCGCTGTCGCCCACCAAGCCCAACTCCCTGCCGTAGGGTTCTAGACGCTCATCGGCATTATCGTGTCGAAGCGCCAATCGATACTCGGACCGCGAGGTAAACATTCTATAGGGCTCGTCCACTCCGTGGGTGATGAGGTCGTCAACGAGCACTCCGATGTAAGATTCGCGTCGATTAAGACGAAACATGGGTCGGCCAACGGGCCCTGAGGCCGCGTTAACGCCGGCAAGCAAACCCTGACACGCGGCCTCTTCATAGCCGGTCGTACCGTTGATTTGTCCCGCCAGGAACAGACCCTTGATCTTAGCGGTTTCGAGGAACGGCGTGAGCTCTCTCGGATCCACGAAGTCATATTCAATCGCATACCCCGGGCGAATGATCTGCGTACGCTCGAATCCAGGGATGAGCGTAACCAGCTCCTGTTGTAGTTGTGCTGGGAGAGAAGTAGAAAATCCATTCAGGTAGACTTCGTTGGTTACGTAGCCTTCAGGTTCAAGAAAGAGCTGATGTCTCGTCTTATCGGGGAACTTGACGACCTTGTCTTCTATCGATGGACAATAACGCGGCCCGATGCTTGTGATCTTTCCTGAATAGAGAGGGGACTCATGCAGGTTTGCTCGGATTGCATCGTGGACGGTCTCGGTTGTGTAACCGAGATGGCAATTCAATTGTTGCTGTTCGATCTCTTCGGTTGAAAAAGAAAACGGCACCGGGCGTTCGTCCGGGGGTTGCGGCTCAAATGCTTCCCAGTCGATCGTCCGTCCATCAAGCCGCGGCGGCGTACCGGTTTTCAAACGGCCAACTCGCAAGCCAAGCCGCTTGAGCGCCTCTGCAAACTCTATTGAAGCAGGTTCGCCAGCCCGACCTCCTGAGTATGTCTGCCGGCCGGTATGAATCTGCCCGTTGAGAAATGTACCCGTGGCAACCACCACCGCAGCGGCTCCCATTCTGCGCGCATCCTGCAGCTCGACGCCGAGGACTCGACCCCCTTCAATCAAGAGGCTTGTCACCAGGCCCTGCCGAAGACTGAGGTTCGGCGTGCCCTCCAAGGTTCGGCGCATCTCGACGCGGTAAAGGGCTCGATCTGCTTGGGCCCGCGGGGCGCGCACCGCTGGCCCACGCGAGCGGTTTAATAAACGGAATTGGATACCGGTGCGGTCGATAACCCTTCCCATAATGCCGCCCAGGGCGTCAATCTCGCGGACGAGGTGGCCTTTGCCGATTCCCCCGATCGCGGGGTTGCAGGACATCTGTCCAATGAGATCAAGATTAAGGGTGAGCAGAGCAGTGTTGGCGCCCAGCCTGGCTGATGCCGAAGCGGCTTCGCAACCTGCGTGACCAGCCCCGATTACGATCACGTCGAAGTATTCGTCGAATATCATAGCTGCTATATCCAAACCGATGGGCGTTTACTTGCCGATGCAAAAGGTCGAGAAAATCTGTCCCAGGATTTCTTCGGTTGTCGTCTCTCCGGTAATCTCTCCCAGGTAGCGCAGCCCATTGTGCAGTCCCACCAGAACCAACTCTTCGCTTGCACGCTCGTTCAAAAGTTGTTCCGACGAAGCGATAGCTTCTATCGCTCGAACTAACAGGTCGTGATGTCGCGCGTTCGTAATGAGGACTCCCTCACTGCGTGCACTTCCATTCGCGAAAGGTGACAGTATAGCAGCGCGCAAGGTCCCAAGTCCCGCTTCACTCCTGGCCGAAACGAATACCACCGCAGAACAATTCGGACCCGCCCCCTTCTCAGCGAATGTGCTTGAAGAGAACGTCGGAAGGTCATGCTTATTTAGAGCGATGATGTGACGAACATCCGAGACCTCATCGATTACCGATCGATCTTCATCGTGAAGGGGTTCCGATCCGTCAATGACTACAATTAGAAGATCAGCATCCGCGGCTTCTCGACGAGCGCGTTCAACGCCAATCGATTCGATCTCATCATTCGAGCTTCGAATTCCGGCAGTGTCGATGAGGATTACCGGCACTCCATCGACGCCGATAGCCTCGGTGAGCGTGTCGCGCGTAGTTCCCGCGATGCCCGTGACAATGGCTCGCCCATGGCCCACTAACCTATTGAACAAACTGGACTTACCGACATTCGGCCGTCCTACGAGAGCGACCCGAATACCGTCGCGCAGGAGCCGGCCCGTGCTAAAGGTGCTCCCTAGTTTTGTGAGATCCTCCCGGAGGTTTTGGAGCGATTCGCCAATTTCCTGCGAAGCCAGCGCAGGAAGATCGTCTTCAACAAACTCGAGTGAGGACTCTAGCTTTACGATTATATCGAGTAGTTTTTCTTTGGCAGGCCGCAGCCGGTTTGAGAGTTCGCCTTTCAATTGCCGCGTGGCCTGACGCAGCGCAGTATCGGTCTGTGCGTCGATTAGATCTCGGATTGCTTCCGCTTCAGTAAGACGCAGCCGCCCGTTGGTGACCGCGCGGAGCGTGAACTCCCCTGGGTCAGCCAAGCGAGCACCACGCTGAAGGATCAGATCGATGACCACCCTCAACAAGACGGGAGATCCATGGCAGTGCAATTCGACCACGTCTTCCCCGGTGAAGGAATGTGGCGCCTTGAAGAAACAGACGAGAGCCTCGTCAAGAACGTCTCCGCTAGTCGGATCGACAAGACTCTTCAAGTTCAGCATATTGGGGATTGGGTCGTAGGATTCAGCGCGGAGGAGGGTGCGCAACATCATGAGGGAATGTGCGCCGCTGATTCTGATCACCCCGATGCCACTACGGCCCGGCGGAGTGGACAAGGCGACAATAGTATCGGTCGGAACAGCCACGGTCGTTAGTGATATGAACTAGTCGAGGAGGGAAGATCTTAGTCGGCGGAAGCCGGTCTCAAGGTGACTCTCAGACGGCGCCCATTGCCTTCCCCGACAGACTCGGTGATGAGATCCTCCTCAGCCGCCAGAGAGAGATGGATCACGCGTCTTTCGCTTGGCTCCATCGGACCGAACACAAAAGCCGCGGATGTTGCGCGCACCTGGCGGGCCGCATGTTCAGCCATCGCCCTAAGTTCCGCTTCCCGGGCGGCCCGGTAATTATTCGCGTCGCAAATGATCCTTTGGCCCTTCGGCAGTTCTCGACCGAGGGCTTGATTGAGAATCTGCTGCAGCGCGTCAAGTAATTCGCCGCCCTCGTTCAGCAGCAAGGTGCTGTCAGCGCCTTCGATCGCCAACAAACAACCCATTTCGGATTCAGACGCTGAGGCGCGTACGTCAAACGCGGCGCTCTCGAAAATCGAGTTGAGCAATTGCTCGGCTTTCCCGCAAGTTTCATCCATGAATGCGAGTGATTGTACCTTAAGATGACGCCGCTGACTACGCTAACGCGAGTATAAGGAAGTTGGTCGTGCGGGCGGAACGAGTAAAGTAAGTGTCTAGTCCTTTTTCTTGATGAAGACTTCCCCGCGCTTGTACAAGCCCGCTTTGCCCGCCAGCGTATTCAAGACAGACGCGAGAAGGTCCTTGTTCTCCAGCCTAAAACTGGTGACTCCGGAAGCCTTGCTATCCGGATCGTTATACTGCAGCGCGAGGTATCGAACCTTGGTCTTGATGAGACTGGCGGGAAGACCGATATACGGGATGTTGCTGGCCACCGTCGCGGCGGAAGGCCGCACCGCATGCGTATCACCGTACGCACCAGTGATCGCATTGTAGGGGACGAACAGAATCTCTTTCTGCTTGCCATCTCGAAAGACCAGGCGTTGGTTCGCGTCATCAAAGCTGAGCGTACCTTCCATCTTCTTGTTATAGCCAAAAACACCGCCCTCATATTTGGCGTTGACGGTTTGCGGTGCGGGAGCAGGCGCAGGCACGTTTGCGGTGCTTTCAGCCTTGTCCTGATTGATGGTGCGTGGCCGCTGCGCCATTGCCGCGCCGGCAGTCATCATTAGCAGAACCACTCCTGTAAGTAACGTGAGTCGCTTAAGCATTTGATAGCCTCTCTGTTTGTGAGCCGAAATACCGTGGGAAAGACGAACTAAAGACGCTCTCGATCAGATCGAAGTTGCCAAACTTTCTGGAAAACAGACTCAACGCCGGGCGCGGCCCAACTGAGTATCCGCAAAAGTATATCGAGTAGTTTTCAGACTACCGTCGATAAACGTGTAGACGACACCGTTTTTGAGATTTCGGAAGACTGAGACGTTGCGCACGTTGTCGCGTACGAAATCTCGATTCTGCAACAGGCTCATCGATTCAGCAGTGTTTGACGAGTGTTCGTGTTGCAGCACAATCTCGAGTACAGTTCCGGCCAGTTCCGTTCTGAGCTTTTTATTCTTGACGAATTTTTCGTCTACAAAAGCAATTTGAACAGAGCCACCACTCACTTTGTAACGGAGAAGACCGTCAGGGCTTTCGCTGACAGGCGGACCCATTATCTTCATGACATCGTCTCGCCGGCTCTTCAAAGGCTCGATCCCGTTCCATGATGCGGCGCTGACATTGGTAGCGAAACCGGCGCACGCAAGCAACGCGACAACCATGATCGCTCGCGTTAAGGAGCGCCCGTGCTGTGCTGTTTTATTTGTCACGGCCATGATGCTAATCGAACGCTACTGTTTTGCAAAGGGCCGGAGGCGTTCGACGGACTCCTTGAAATCAGCGTCGTCGGGCGCCACTGTCAGAGCCTTCTGATAAAGCGCGAAAGCCTTGGCGTACAGCTTTGTCTTTTCATAGTCGTAACCGAGCTCGCGATAAACGTTCACGTCGCTGGGGGACTTGGCCAGGGCGCGCTCTAACGCGGCTATCGCTTTCGGAAAATTGTTGGCGCGCGAGTGGGCCAGCCCAAACAGGTAGAGCGTGATGCCGGTCGCGGTTTCGTTTGCCGCGGTCCGTTCCAGGGCCGTGGCGGCGCGCGCATATTGCTTTGCGCCGATTAGCGCGCGGGCGTACAGACCCATCGCTTCTTCATCTGAGCGCAGACGGGTCAAGGCCTCGCCGGATCGCACAGCGCCAAGATAGTCCGCGCTTGACTTCACTTCATCCGCAGCCGAAGCGGCGCGACGAAGGTAAGCCGAGGTCAGTAGAAACCAGGCGGAGGCAAGCCGCGGGTCATTGGTTGTGGCCCGGTTCAAAGTCGAAATAGCCGTGTCGAGATCGTTACGAGCCAGAGCCATCTGACTCAAATAGAGAAGTGAAGCGGCGTCTTTTGGGTTGGCCTTTATGGCTGCGTTGAATGAACGCTCAGCGTCGGCGGGCTTCCCGGTTTTGAGTTCAGCCAGACCGCGATAGTAGAGAAATGACGGGTCGGGCTTCGCGCCAGGTCGTTCGATCGCCGCTATCAGCAAGGGCAGCGCGCGATCGTATTTTTCGGCCAGCACATAACTCTCAGCGAGGGCGTCGACGGTGTGCGAATCTTCCTGGCTGGACCGGCGTTGGAGGTCGAGAGCTTTCTGCAGGTCCTCAGATGCGTCTGCGTATTGCTTCAGATAGAACTCAGAAAAACCAGCCAGCTTCCAGGCCTCGGCATTGCCCGGATCGCTGGCAGCGATCTGTTTGGCTTCCTGAGCTGCCGCGGCGTACTGCTTTTGCTGGAAGAGCTGAAACGCATGGGTGGTATCAGCGGACACCGGAGCGTTACCCACAGGTTTCGAAGGCTTGACGTCCAACAGCGGAGCATTCCGATCCGTGGTCGGCGGGGCCTTGGGCTCAGGTCCCAGCAGAGTTTCCGGCGGTGGCGCCGTAACGCGCCGTGGCCGTGACTGGGCCCCTGCGGCGACCGCAATGACGAGCAAGGCGCAGATAGTTAGAAATATTAGAAGAAGCTTCCTCATGGGGTGTGATTCTTTCAGATTTGCACGAATTTTTCCAAACTACACCGGGAGAGAGACGAGCAACGGTACTTCGGATGCCCGGGCCCGAAGGCAGGTTTGCTCGCCTTGACCGTGGGCAGGAGAGAAAAGCGGCCAGCGCAAGACGTGAACGCTGACCGCTGAATTACGCTTTGAAGAGAAGTTAAGGACCCGGGCCCTCAACTTCCTAGAAGTTCAGTTTCAATCCGAACTGGAACTGTCTCGGGTCAAAGGCCGCAGTGGCGCGGCTGTAGTAGCTACCGTTGCCGGCGCGCTGCTTAAAGCCATTGACGTCGTCGATAAAACCCGAGGCGGCGCCTTCGTTAAAGCGATTAAATAGATTGAAGCCTTCGGCGACGATATCGAGCCGCACGCGTTCGCCCAGCCTGACACTGCGCATCAGACGCATGTCGAGCGACGAAAAGCTGTGCGTGATGCCCATGTTACGTCCCAGATCGCCGTTCGCGAACGCGCCGTTTACGATCAGGGGCGTGCAACCTGGCGAGCCCGGGACGCAAAGAGTTCCATTGGGCAGCACGGACGGACGGTCGGTCTGATTTGACTGATCGTTGTTGGTGTCCTGGTTGCTCAGAATGTTGAAAGGCCGGCCTGAGGCGATTTCAAAGATCGGCGCCAGGGTGAAGTCGGCCAAGAACTTGTGCAGCCCATCACCCGAACGCCACTTTTGCGGCGAAGCAAACACGGCGCTGAAGACAAAGCGTTGTCGCTGATCGAAGAGCGAGTTGGCGCGCTCAGCCCGGAAATTTCGGTTGTCTTGCGGCAGTAACAGAGTCTGCAAGTCAGAAGAATCGTCGATCGAATGCGACCAGGTATAGGAGGCGAGGAATTGGAAGTTCCTCGTGAAGCGCTTCTTCAGATCCAGCGTCATTGCATTGTAGTTGGAATTGCCATCGGAAACTTGCGCGTTAATCGAACCGAACGGCGATACGACGCCCGGAGTTCGCAGGGTGCCGCTGGCAGCCAGGGCGCCGTTAAGAACTGCCGGAGTGACCGCGCCGCCAGTCAGGGCCTGAACAAGAAAGTAGTTAGGCGCGCTGGGGCGGAAGAAATTAGCCGCGGCCGGAGCGATAACTCCCCCGCGAGTCGTTACGGAAATCAGTCCGGGAATAGGCTGCGCCACGATGTTGGTGCAGGCTGCCGGGTTCACAGTCAAGGCGGCGGTAGTGTTGGTGGGCAGGGTGCCGAAGCAACGCCGGTAGTTCTCGATCTGGAGATCGGTGCGCGGCGCATTGATGTCCAGCGGATGCGGCAGGTGGTGCGCGCCGACAAACAAATAACCCGCTGAAATCGACATGTCTTTTGTTAGCTGGCGTTCGATCGTGAAGTTACCCTGGGTAGCATAGGCATACTCAAAATTCTTACTGACATGCAGAGTGAACGGCAGCACTGGACCAAAGCCGGGGAAGGTCTGGTCATTGAACCGTTGGCGACCAAATTGATACTGGGCGGTGGCAGCCGCGCCAGGCGTATTAAACCCTGGCGGACACAACGGATTGATAGTCGCCGCCGTGCAGACCGTTCCCTGAAATACCTGCGTTGCGTTGAGCGTTGCCGTCGGAGCTGGCCCACCCACAGGCGTTAAGATACCCTGCTGCTGCTGAGACGCATCGGCGATGTCTGAGTTGAAAGCAACCGCCAGCAGAGGGTGGTCGTAAAAGATTCCGGCCGCCGCCCGAATCACGGTCTTCGCGTCGCCCTTGATGTCCCAGGCAATACCAACGCGAGGAGCGAAGTTATTCTTATCGCGAGGAAATCCCTGCTGTACACCCATGGCATCTTGCGCGGCTAGCATATCGCTCGCCGTCAGGGTAATTCCCGAGAAGGGATCCCTGACGCCCACAGTAGGAATTTGTTGCGTGATCTCATAGTCATACCTCACACCGTAATTAAGCGTGAAGTTCGGCCTGATCTTCCATGAATCCTGAGCAAACCAGGCGATTGGCTTGTTGGTAAGCTTACTGACCGGATTGCCGAAGCCCTGGATAAAATTGGTCGGCAGGCCGAGGCCGTATTGTTGCACCGGGGTAAAGTCTGGTGGCGCGGCGGCGCCGATGGTCGGAAAAGCCGCCACCGATGAGGCGCTCAAACCGCCGAAATTATAGAGACCGGCAAAATTCAACTCAAAAATTGCGGAGGGTATGTTGACCGAAGCGTAATCTCCGCCGAACTTGAAAGTGTGATTGCCGGCAACGAAATTCAAGTTGTCGGTCCACTCATAACGGGTTTCGGTGCGCACCACAGGCGAGAATAGTTCGCGCCCGATGAAGGCGGTGCCTGAAATATTGAATGCTACGGCATCGCCATTCTGCGACTTAAAGACTGCGCGCCGCTCCCCAAAATTAAAGCGGGCTTCGTTGACCAGATTACTCGAAAGCGTCGACGTCAGCGAAACTACGGCTGAAGTGTCTTTCAGTTTTTGAATGCCGGTGCGCGAAAAATCATTCTGGCCCAGCGACTGGTTCTGCGATTCAACCTGAATGCCGGTAATGGTGCTCGGGTTATAACCGAAACGGAAAGTCAGATGGTGATTCTGCTTCTCGTCAATCATTTGATCCAGACGAAATGAATTGAAGGTCGTCTTGTCGGTAACCGGAAAAATTCTTTGTAGTGACTGCAGGGGGCGAAATGCGATTAGCTGGCCCGCTGCGTTGGTGGTCGATACCGGTACCGGAGCGCCGGAGAGAAAGAACCTTCCGCCCACTACCGTTCCGGCCGGGATAGCGCCCCCCGGACTGATCAAAGGATTCGTCCCGGTCAGGGCCGTATGGCCGCCGCTCGAAGCAAGGTAAGCATACTGCACGGCCGCATTAGCGAGGGCCGAGCCCTGCGCGATGTTGGCAGGCACGCCCGAGCCAATCAAAGCTGTGGCAGTGCTGAGCAAAGTGCTGACATAGCTACTCTGTCCTGGCGTGATATTGCGGAACGTCTGCGTGAAAGGTAAGAAGGGCGCGCCAATGGTAACGGTGCCGCCCAACCCCGAAGTTACATCGCTGGTAAAGAAGCCGGATTCGTGCCGCTGACGTTGCTCAAACGCGGCAAAGAAAAACGAACGATCTTTTCGCAGTGGACCACCGAGGGTCGCGCCGTATTGAGCGCGCGTAAAAGGTGGCTTGTCCACCGGCGCGAATGGATTGCGCGCCTGGAAACTCTTGTGTCTGAGAAAGCCGAAAACGTTTCCCTGAAGTCTATTGGTTCCGGCTTTCGTGACTACGTTGACTACGCCGCCAGAGGAACGGCCAAACTCAGGAGCGAAGGAATTGGTTACTACCTGAAACTCCTGCACGGCTTCCTGGCTGACGGTAGAGCGCGAAGCGTTGACTGAGTTGTCGGTATTGTCCGCGCCATCGACCTGTACCAGATTGGATCGACCTCGCTGGCCGCCGAAGTTCAATCCGGTCGTTGGTGCTGGGCCAATCGGTCTGCCGTTGTCGCGCCCCACGGTAGAAGTCGTCAACGCAAAAGAAAGATAATTGCGTTCGTTGATCGGGAGACTTTCGATGCGTTGCTGGTCGACAGTTGTCGACACGCTCGTCGCCGTCGTTTCTACGATGTTCGGCGCCGCTGCGTTCACCGTTACTATCGCGGTCAAGTCGCCAACTTCTAACGGGATGTCCTGATTTGCCGTCTGCCCAACGGTCAGTTTTACGCTGGGGATTTGCGCGGTCTTGTAATTCGCCGCCTTAGCCGTTACTTCATATTCCCCCGGGGGCAGATTCACGATCTTATAAAAGCCATCATCATTGGTCGTCGCGTCGCGTGAGCCGTTCGTGGCGGTGTTGCGGGCGGTAACCGTTGCGCCGGCCACCACTGCGCCTTTAGGATCGCGTACAGAACCCTGCAAATCCGCGGCATTCGATTGCGCCTGAGACATCGCGGCACTGAAGCTTAAGACTACAAGCAAACAAGCCAATAGAACCTGCATAGACTTCTTGAGACACTGCCTGAGGGGAAAAGACATCTTCGTTGCTCCTTCTGAAAGTAAACTCGGAAATTTGCTTAACGCCGACGAATCCTTACCTGACGCATTCATGCGTCGGCCATTCGATGGGAGACCGATTTAACGCGCGGCTGCAAGGGTGCGGTTGATAGACATCGAATACTCGCGCTTTGTCCCGGACTTTGTTCGGGATGGAAACTTTGTCGCACTTCATACCTTAACGCGCTTTTTACAGCAAAAACCGGCGCGTGGCAAGGACTGATTAAATTTAGCGACTATCTCTTGAAGGAATCGAACCGGCGTTCACCACCGTCATTTAAACGTTGCGAGAGACCGAAAGTTTCCGGTGTGCCGCCCCTGGTGGCCCACGACACGCGGCGGCGCAGACTCTCGCTGGCGCCGAAGATGCTGATCGCCATCTGCGCCAGGCCGGGTACGAATGCCGCTTGGCGTATCAGCGAACAGACGCGCAGGCGTGAATGGAACGTCGCCCTATACGCGGCCCGGTATCTCGTTTCAAGATCGACGGGTCCCGCCTCCGCGCGCAAATGATCATCAATCACGCCGGCAGCCAGTTCTCCGCTTTCCAATGCCATAAGCATTCCGCTTCCGGTGAACGGATCGATGAACGACGCGGCATCCCCGATTGAAATCAGCCCCGGCGCCGGCGTGACCGGGTGCCGGCCAAAGCCTTCGAGCGAAACAGCTAGCCACGGCGTACAAACTTCAGCTTTTGCGAGCGCATGAGCGGCGCGGCGATTCTGGCAGACAATCTGGCGCATGACGCGTTCAGCGTCAGCCCCACATTCGCGCACCGCACGCGCCGAGGCAATGAAGCAAAGATTACTGAGGCCGTTTTCGATGCTGCTCAGCCCACCGTAGCCGCCGCGATAAAAGTAAATCTCGCAAGCACCCGGCGCGACGCGAGCTCCCTGAAAATGCGCCTTGAAAGCCACCAATGAGGGCCGATGCGATGTCGTCCCGTTCTGTGATTTCTCGACGCGACGGGCCAGCGCCCGCGTCCGTCCCGTGGCGTCGATGGTTACCGGCGCGAAGTGAGAGTCCTCTGTGCCGGCATGCTTAGTCGTGACGCCTTTGACGCGTTCACGGTCCAAGAGCAGATTTACAACCTGTGCATTTTCCACCACCACCGCGCCGGCTTCCCTGGCGCGCCGCAAAAGGCGTTCATCCATCTCAGCGCGACTCAGACCGAGCGCGACACCATTGGCGCTGAACCACGCGCTCGGCACGCTGACACTCTTGCCCCGGCGCGAATAAAAAACAGTTTCGGTTAGGTTAGCCGGAGCCGCCGCGGACATTTGCTCGGCGACGCCCAGCCGCTCAAAGTGCGGCGTGCATTCCGGCGAGATGAATTCACCGCAAAGCTTTGCCCGCGGAAATTTCTTCTGTTCCAACAGCAGTACCCGCGCGCCGCGTGTGGACAAATGAATCGCCGCGCTGGCGCCGGCCGGCCCGCCGCCGGCAATGATTACGTCGTAATTCGATGAATCGGCCATGAACTAAGAACACCACTACATTGTTTGGAGCCGGGACTTGTCCCGCCTCTGCGCGCACAAGTGCGCGCTCTAAACGGCACTCTTGAACTTTGCGCTCAAAACCAGCCGCGAGGGGAAATGCTTCTCGACGGCAGCGTTCTTCAGGCCCGCCTGCTGGCCCAGTTTCTCTAATTCATCAGGCGTGAAGCTTTTCAGAATCGATAGCGCGCCGTCTTCGCGGATCAAGCGATTGTGCAGAAACACATGCCCGAGCGTGGTGTAAAAGAAATACGCCGTCGGGTTGCGATGCAGGTCGATAACAAAAATTCCCCGCCGCGCGACCCGGCCCATTTCGCGGAGCAGGTTGACGGCGCCATCATCATCGAAATGGTGCAGCGTCAACGACGACATGACGTAATCAATCGAAGCGTCCGGAAAGGGAAGCTTGAGTCCGCTGCTTTGCACCGAAGAGATCTCGGGAAACTCAGCCGACTCTTCGAGGATCGTTTGCGCTGATCTCGCGTTCAATTCCAGGCCGACGAGCGACGGCGTGCGATCTGTCTCCCCCGCCCAAGCCGCCACCACCCGAAGCAGCTCACCTGATCCGGCGCCGACATCAAGAACTGAAAATGAACTCAGATTCTGACGCTCGATTTCTTTTATCAGCGAACCGCGTAGGGCCTTTGCGTCGCCGAGCCATTTGTTTACGCGTTGCAGCTCGACTATGCAGCCTTCGTACTCAGCGGGCGTGTAGGTGCCCTTGTCGATGTTCTCGAGTTCGTAGCTGCGTTGGCGGAATCTTTCGAACATGATTGTAGGGGCAGGGCTCGTCCCTGCCCGTTTTTTAAGATCCGGGCAGGGACGAGCCCTGCCCTTACACTTTCTCGATCACCAGCGCGCTGTTCTTCGATCCGAAACCAATGCAGTTGCAGAGCGCGGTGCGCACGTCCGCTTCGCGCGCGGTGTTGGGAACGTAGTCGAGATCGCAAGCGGGATCTGGATCGTCGAGATTGATTGTTGGAGGGATGATGCCCGTTTCCATTGCGCACAGGGCCGCGCCTAAACCGGCGGCGCCACTGGCGCCCTGGGGATGACCGAGCTGCGACTTGGTTCCGGACATGGGAATTTGATGAGCATTGCCGTTGAGCGCCAGTTTCATCGCATTCGTCTCAATGCGATCGTTGAGCATCGTCGATGTGCCATGCAGATTGACATAATCGATCTTGCCGGGCTCAATGCCGGCGTCGTTCATTGCAAGAGTCATCGCCCGCGCCGGCTCGTCGCCGCCTTCCTGCAGCCGCACCCGATGATAGGCGTCGCAGGTCGTTCCGTAACCGCTGATCTCGGCATAGATTTTCGCGCCGCGTTGTTGGGCGCGCTCGAACTCTTCCAGCACATAGATCCACGCTCCTTCGCCCAGGACCATGCCGGAACGATTGCGTGTAAAAGGACGCGAGGCCCGTTGCGGCTCGTCATTCCAGGCAGTAGTCAGCACCGTTAGCAGATTGAACCCGGCCAGGATTCCCGGCGCCAGCGGCGCGTCCACCCCGCCGGCAAGCATTACTTCCTGACGTCCGAGCGCGATGTGCTGTGCTGCATAAGCAATCGCGTCGGTCGAGCTGGTGCATCCGGTCGAGATCACATGCGAGAGACCACGCAGCCCAAAGGCCATCGAAAGCTCGCTCGATAGCGTTCCATGTGTGGCTGCCGGAATAATGTAGATGCTGGCCTTGTGCTGATGAACGTTCTCATACCAGTACGCGTAGTGCTGCTCGACAAAAGGCAGTCCACCGCCTCCCGTGCCCAGCATGACGCCAATCTTTTGCTTCTCTTCGGGTGAGAGATCTTTCGCGGGAATTCCCGCGTCCTGAAAGGCTTCGCGGGCTGCCGCCAATGCCAGCGGCACAGTGCGCGGGACATGTTTGCGATCTTTCGGATCGAGTTGAGCTTCCCAATCAAAGTCCTGGACCTGGGCAGCGATTTTTACCGCCGACTTGGAAACGTCGAACGACTCAATGCGGCGCACGCCGCTCTCGCCGTTTTGCAGACCGGCCCAGAAAGCTTCGCGGCCGATTCCGATCGGTGTAACACACCCCATCCCGGTGATGACTACGCGGCGAGGCTTGGTGAAATTGTTTAGCATGCGGTCCTGGTCACTCGAGTCGGGGCGGCAAGCATACCATCGGGCCATGTACGAGAGCGAACTTTCCGGAAGAGCGTTGGTTGTGTCCCAAGTTAAGGTGTGTAGAGTCCAACACGAGTTGGGCTCTTTCGTGCAAGAGGCCACCAGTCGGCGAAGCCGACGATAGATCTGTAGCCCACAGCGCAAGCTGTGGGTATGCGTTTGGTATTCCGACGATGCCCCAGCGGGGCGAAACGTGAATCGTCGGAGGAGAATCGCAGACCCAGGGCTCACGCCGTGGGCTATAGATCTTTCGCCGCTCCGCGGCTAAGACAATGCCGCTCCGCTTGGACAAAGATACTCTGTGGCTAAGAAAAAAAAGGCCGGACGCTAATCACGCCCGGCCTTCTCCAACTTACGATCTCAACTAAGTTAATCCGTTTTCGTCCCGCACTCGTCGCAGAACTTTGCGCCCGGCTTGAGTTCGTGCTGGCAGTTGGAACACTTGGCCGGCGATTGGGAAGCGCCGCACTCGCTGCAGAACTTGGCCCCGGCGGGCATTGCCGCTCCGCACTTCACGCACTTTCCGGTCTCGGCGGCGCCGCCGCCCTCGCCACCCGAAGTGGTTGCCCCGCGTTGATGCATGGCGTCAGTCATCGCTCCAGCCATCACGTTACCGACTGCGAAGCCGGCGCCGAGCCCCGCGCCCAATCCCGCGCCGCCCGATGGATTCTGGGCTGCATCGCGCATCGCATCGGCGGCCTGGAACTGCGTATATCTGTTCACGTCGCCAATCACGCCCATCGAAGTGCGCTTGTCCATCGCGGCTTCGACTTCCTCCGGCAGGGAAATATTCTCGACGACAAATTTCGTTAGTTCCAATCCCAACGATTTGAATTCGTCCTGCAACTTCTGCCGCGCAAAGCCGCCCAACTCGTCATAGTTCGACGCAAGATCGAGCGCCGCGATCTTTGATTCGGCCAGAGAGTCAGAGAACGCGCTCACCATCGTCCGGCGCAGTTGGCCTTCGATGTCTTCGGTGACAAAGTGCGCGTTGGTCCCGGCAATTTGCTTGATCAACTCGCGCGGATCTGCGACGCGCATCGAGTAGATGCCGAAGGCCCGCAGACGCACCATGCCGAAGTCCGCATCGCGCATCATCACGGGATTCGAAGTGCCCCACTTCAGATCGGTGAATTGTTTGGTGTTGACGAAATAGACTTCCGACTTGATCGGCGAGTTGAATCCGTGTTTCCAGGCCCCAATCTTGGAAAGGATCGGAGTATTGCCACCATCGACGCTGTAACGTCCCGGGCCGAACACGTCGGCAATCTGTCCTTCGTGAACAAAGACTGCGGCCTGCGATTCGCGCACGATCAACTGCGCTCCGTTCTTGATTTCCTGGTCGCGAACCGGAAATCGATAAAGCATCGTATTGCTCGAATCGTCGAGCCACTCAATGACCTCAATGAACTGTGCGCTCGGACTGAGCCGGTCAAGAATTCCCATTTGTTTCCTGTCTCCTTTTGTGGCCCTGTGCAATTAGGTCTCGGGCCGCAGGTATTATACGGTCAAAACGCGGGCGGGGTTCAACTCGCGATAAGCTCACATATTCGAATTAGTCCGGGCTGGCGCGCGGGCTTCTGAAAAACTCTAATGCCCGCCGCCGCTATCTGAGACTGCCACGTCTCTTACGAACCGCCAGGAAGGTCAACGCGGTCAGTCCTCCCAGCGAATCGATCATGCTGTCGTAAATCGAAGCAGTGCGCGATGGGACAAAGCTCTGATGGAATTC
>JAWVCT010000113.1:0-12000 GCA_033858155.1 Blastocatellia bacterium | reverse complement strand
TTTCGTCGGGACTTTGAACGAAGACTTCGCAATCGAAAGTCTCGCGGGCGACATCTTTCAACTTGGCAACACTTCATATCGCATCAAGCGAGTAGGGACCGGCGTTGTTCGCGTGGAAGATGCGCACGGACAGCCTCCTTCGATTCCCTTCTGGCTGGGCGAAGCTCCGGGGCGAAGCGAGGAGCTTTCAATCGCAGTCTCGCGATTGCGCTCCGAGATTTCTGAGAAGCTTGAAAGTGGCACAGACTTCAGTCTGTGTTCTGACTCAAAAGATCCACTGGGGCAAGCGGCAATCACAGACTTAGGTCTGGGCCACGCCCGCGCTCCGAGTATTAGCTGGCTCGTTGATGTCGTCGGGATTAGCCAGGGTGCGGCTGAACAAATCGTCGAATATCTCGCGATGACAAAGTTGGCGCTGGGCGTGATGCCGACTCAGGAAAACATAGTTGTCGAACGATTCTTTGACGAAAACGGAAGCACGCATGTGGTGATTCATGCGCCGTTCGGTAGCCGCCTGAATCGCGCGTGGGGCCTGGCGTTACGCAAGCGCTTCTGCCGCACGTTTAATTTTGAGTTACAGGCTGCCGCTACGGAAGATTCCATCGTACTGTCGCTTGGTCCCACCCACAGTTTTCCGCTCGAGACAATTTTCAGTTATCTCAACTCGAAAACTGTTTGCGACGTGCTGACGCAGGCGCTGCTCGACGCGCCGATGTTTGATATTCGTTGGCGCTGGAACGCGACGCGCGCGCTGGCGATTCCGCGTTGGCGGAGCGGCGGCAAAGTTGCGCCGCAGCTTCAGCGGATGGCCGCGGAAGATCTTTTGGCGCTTGTCTTTCCCGATCAGGTCGCGTGCGCCGAAAACCTTACCGGGCCGATTGAAGTTCCGGTTCATCCGTTGGTGGCCCAAACCATTCGCGATTGTTTGGAAGAAGCTATGGACCTGCGCGGGCTGGAAGGCTTGCTGCGATCAATCGAACAAGGCGAGCGGAAGTTGATAGCGCGAGAAATGAACGAACCCTCGCCGCTGGCCCAGGAAATTCTGACCGCGAAGCCCTACGCGTTTCTCGACGATGCGCCTGCCGAAGAGCGGCGCACCCTGGCCGTCATGAATCGTCGTTTTCTCGACGCCGAAACGGCGGCGGATTTGGGGCGGCTGGACGTGGCCGCGATCGAGCGCGTGCGCGAGGAGGCCTGGCCGCAGGCTGAGAATGCCGACGAGTTGCACGATGCGCTAATGCAACTCGGCCTGATTACTGTGGCTGAGGGAGAGCGAAACGGTTGGCAGCAGTTGTTTGAAGAACTGGTGAGGGATCGACGCGCGGCTGTGCTGCGACCAGAGCAAGTTAACAACTTGGGCCACACCGATCTTTGGATTGCGGCTGAGCGTGTAAAGCAGTTTCGGGCGATTCACGAGCAGGCTGTGATGACTCCTCAGATCGATCCGCCGGCCGGCTATGCCAACGAATCATGGACGTTTGAGGATGCGCTGGTTGAGATTCTGCGGGGCCGGCTCGACGGGCTCGGTCCGGTGACGGTGGCGGAACTGGCGACCTCCTTTTCGCTGACAGTAAATCAAATTGAAGCTGCCTTGATCCGGCTTGAGGGCGAAGGGTTTGCGATGCAGGGCAGCTTTACACCGGTAAATAAAACCGGCAGGGATGCCGGTGAACCGCAGGCAGGGATGCCTGCCCTCCCTTCGGTTCAGGAGTGGTGTTCGCGGCGTCTGCTCGCACGCATCCACCGCTACACGCTTAATCGGCTGCGCAAAGAGATCGAGCCCGTGTCGGCATCTGATTTCATGCGCTTCCTTTTTGTTTGGCAGAAAGTCGCGCCCGATCACCGCGTGGAAGGGCCAGAGAGTGTGGCGGCGATCATCGATCAGCTTGAAGGCTTCGAGGCGCCGGCCGGTTCATGGGAATCAGAAGTGCTGCCGGCGCGGGTAGCGGATTATGATCCCGCTTGGCTGGACGCCCTCTGTTTGTCGGGCAGGCTCACCTGGCTGCGTTTGTCACCATCGCGGGTTTCTCCGGATAAGGTAAACAGCTCCGCGCCCGTGCGCAGCACGCCCATAGTCTTGCTGAACCGGCGGAATGTTCAGACCTGGAGTAGAGGGTTTCCTATCGGATCAGGATCGGAATCAAACGAAGGGCAACTCTCAACCAACACGAAAGCCGTGTACGAGTACATGAAAGATCACGGCGCTTCGTTCTTTGTCGACATCGTTGCCGGCACGAATCTGTTGCCGAGCATGGTAGAGGAAGGATTAGGCGAGTTAGTGTTTCGTGGATTGGTGAGCGCCGACAGTTTCACGGGCTTGCGTGCTTTGATCACGCCGATCAGCAAGTCGACACATCGCGAAATCGAAAAACGGAAACGAAAACGGAAACAGGTGTATAGCATGGATGACGCCGGACGCTGGGTGCGTCTGCGCAGGGACGACCAGCCTGTGTCGCTGACCGGGCCTAACGGCAACAATCACAATCAAACGATCGATCGGGACACGATCGAAGCGATCGCAAAGAAACTGCTGCAACGCTATGGAGTGGTGTTTCGCAAGGTCCTCGACCGCGAAGCGATCAATTTGCCCTGGCGCGATCTGTTGAGAGTGTATCGTCGATTGGAAGCGCGCGGCGAAATCCGAGGTGGACGCTTTGTAGGCGGATTCTCCGGCGAACAGTTCGCTTTAACCGAAGCGGTGCAGTTGCTCAGATCAATTCGCCGCACGCCCGCCGAAGGAATGATGATTTCGCTGAGTGCCGCCGACCCGCTCAATCTCCAAGGCATCATAATGCCCGGCCCGCGGCTGTCTCAGTCGGCTACTAATCGAGTGCTCTATCGCGAGGGGGTGCCAATTGCCATTCTGGAAGCAAAAGAACTGCGCTTTCTGGTCGAGATGAGCCCCGCGGATCAGTGGCAGGCGCGCAATGCTCTGCTGCGACGTTATGTGCCGCCGAAAGTGCGCACCTACCTGAACGACTCCGGCCGGACTGTTTCACCGCTATCAATTTCAACCCTGACGCATTGAGCATCGGTGCATTTGGTTATGCTGCCCGCGAAATCTCTTGAATCATCTCAGCCGTCTGGGCCGGCAGATAAGGCCGAGTAGCCACGTCGGCCTGTGAAATGATACCGACGATCCGGCCCCCTTGATCGATCACCGGAATCCGCCTGATTTGATATTCCTCCATCGCCGCAATCGCGGTCGAGACATCATCATCTTCCCGGCAGACGACGATCGTGTGCGTCATCACGTCACCGACTGTGGTGCGATTGGGATCTCTCGATTCAGCGACTACTTTGATGGCCAGGTCGCGATCCGTAACTATGCCGATTATTTCCCTGGTGCGCTCGTCGCCAACCACCGGCACCGGGCCAATGCGTTCGCGCCGCATCACTCGCGCGGCCTGACTAACCGAATCGTTCGGTAGACAGCAGACGGGATTGTCGGTCATGACTTCTCTGCACTTCATACCAGTCCTCCTCAGTTGACGTTCATTTGAGCGATAAGCGAGACGGGACGCTTCACCGTTCCGACGGGTTTATTTTGCCCCGCGAGATTTCGCCTGACACCGCTATTTTCCGCCAAAGAACCCATAGGTCTCTCTCTCCAGGCTCGACTTATTCGCGTTAGCTGGCGCGACAGCTTTGAGGGCCTATTCGCTTGCAAGAAAAATCTTTACTTGACGGGCACGCCGAATAGGTTAGAATCAGTGCAACTAGGGCGTGGCTGAATGTTGCGCCCCCGGCACGCCTAAATGGTTGTGCTTAGGAGAGCGGCGACGGGGTGAGGACGTCGCCGCTTTCGTTTTATCAACCCTTCAAATCCCAGATCGGAGTTTATCTACCTCGTTTCGTCTTTTTCGCCGCAGTCTTTTTCGCTGCGGCTTTTTTCCTGGGCGCCGGTCGTTTGCCGGATTTTTTGCCGGTCCCTTTTCCAGACGAGGCCGAGGCGGCCTTGGTTCGGCTCACGGATTTGCTCTTGCCGGTATCGGTTCTCTTCTTAACTGCCGAGGCCCTGGATGACTTCGTTGACTTCGGGCCCACGGGCTTCACCGTCACGCTCGTGCTCTTCCTGGCGGCCTTCTTCGGATTAGGTTTTGGCGAACCCAGCCCCAGGGCATTCGCGATTGTCTCTATCAGGCCAGGCTTTTCTGTTTCGGCGGCCGCGGCTGCGCCACCGCGTCTAACTTTCTCAGCGTTCATTCGATCACCCAGCGTTTCCGCCTCTTCACCGGTTAGGACGTCGTTCGCCTTGTCGAACAGCTGGTTTTCTTCTTCGTCAACATGATGCTCAACGTTCTCTTTCAAAACCGTGAGCTTGGCCTCCCATTCGTCAGAGACGGTCTTGGCAGCATCCAGCTCGCTCAAGAGTTCCTTGACTACTTTGTGTTCCTCGTAAGCTTCGAGCGTAAGATCTCTCGTCTCTCTCGCTTTCTCCAGAGCGGGATAAAAAATCGCTTCTTCGATGTGCGTGTGTAGGTCCAACTCGCTCTTGATCTGCTTGAAGACTGGCAGCTTCGCCTTTCCCGACGCGGCTTCAAGCCGCTCGAAGAGTTTCGAGACTATCTTGTGATCTTTTTTCAAAAGCTCAAATGGATCCATTGTTCACCTCTCTGAAATTTAGATTAGAAACGCTGGTGCAAAAGCATCGTCGAAAAAGTTTGTCAACAGTTTGCGATCAAAGATCGATTCAACTGACTGAAGGCGCGTATCGAAATCAGTCGCAACGTGCCTCTTACCATTACGTGGTTCAAACAGCATTCCCTGATCTGCCGCCGAAAATTCTTTACTTCACGCTCGCCTTGGCAATCAATGGGCCAAAGTCCGTTGGCATAAAAGTCGCCAAGCATCGGTGACTATTACTTGCGCACTTAGCAAAACGGAATGGCAAACCTTACTCACAAAATCAAAGTGTCCATGGATGAGAGTCGCATGTTAATTCTCGGCGCCTCGGTCTTCCTGGGCTTTGATTACCGGGCTCCGTTTGAACCGGCGTTCGCCAGCCTGCCCGCAACTTCGCAGCATCTGAAGCTGGCCGGCCTGCTGCTCCTCCTTGTGTCTATTACTCTGATCATGAGTCCCGGCGCCTACCACCGAATCGTCTGGCGGGGAAACGACTCGCAGGATGTTCAGGACTTCGCCACGAGGGCCATGGACATAGCCTTATTGCCCTTTTTGCTTACGCTGGGCATCGATTTCTATGTGATTGTCGGAAAGTTTTTGGGCGGAACAGGCGGAGTCGTGGCCGGAGTGCTCATTGCCACAACCGCACTTTTGTTTTGGTATGTACCAGGAATATTTTGGCGCAAGAGGAAGCGCGGATCAGAAAAGAAAACTACTCGGGAGGTTGAGATGGAAAAGACGCCGTTGAAGGACCGGGTCGAACAAGTGCTGACCGAAGCGCGCGTGGTGCTTCCCGGCGTGCAGGCGCTGCTCGGTTTCCAACTGGCCACAATGTTGATGGACGGCTTTGACAAACTCCCGCAATCGTCCAAGTACGTTCATGTGAGTAGTCTGATCTTGATGGGTCTATGTGTAATTCTCCTGATGACCCCGGCGTCTTACCACCGAATCGTGGAGCGGGGCGAAGACACGGAGAGTTTTCATCGCCTGGCCAGCGCATTGTTACTCGTGGTGATGATCCCTCTGCCTTTGGGAATCTGTGGAGACTTGTTTGTGGTCTTTAGAAAGGTAACTGATTCCATTTCAATATCAATCGGCGTCGCTCTCTTGATCCTTTTATTCTTCTTCGGTCTTTGGTTCGCGTTCCCCGCCTATCGCAAATCACAGTTGGCGTCGGGTACGACGAAATGACACCAGCGAATAAAAAACTTTGAATCCGCCACCGGGCCGCTTTCGGTCTGTCCGCACCAACCTGCCGAGGATTAGGGCCGCGAATCATCTACGTGATCGGACATGATGGTGCGAATTCGTATATTCCGAGGCCCTTACTGCGCAACCCAATCATGATTTCAAAAAGAAAATCGTAATAATGGAGCCCCAATCTTTTCAGCCTTATTGCGCCTGCGATTCATTTGATTTGCGATCGGAAGGTTTAGTGTCGATCCGCGGATTGAGGCGTCGGAATTGCCAATACGTGCATTGAGATTTTCGAACAAGGGAGGAAGACATGAAAAAACTATTTACGTTCGCATTGGTATTGGCCTCATTCGGGTTCTTCGGTGCAGGGAGCGCCACGACGGTTAACGCAAAGGCGTTGAATCCTCAGTTCCGCATTCAGATTGGTACGCAGCGCCAGCGGCGAAATCGCGATTGGAACCGGGGCCGCGATTGGAATAGTGGTGAGAGGGTCGGCTACGGATACGGGCGCAGCGTCATCCAGACGCGTGTGGTCCAAAGAGGATGGCACACTTACCGCGAAACCTATCGGGTGACGTACCTTCCTGATGGTGAAACCCAAACCACGTTAATTAGTCGTGTACGAGTTGATTATTAGCTGAGCTCCGCGAGTAATTACTCGTAATCGAATTAGGGTCGGTGTTGTCGATTGTGATCGGCGATGCCGGCCCTTTTCATGCCTGGTCTTGTTTTTAGTTTGCGCTTTCGGCTCTCAGCAACGAACGCGGGCGCGCAAACATTTCCTTTTTGCTCACTTTGCGGCATCGGCATTGCTATTCCAAAAAGCCGTTGATTTCACAGTCTAAACAAGAAGGGCGCAAAGGCCGTCGAGGAAGGCTGGCCGCGTTCGGTTAGCCAACATCTTCGAACCTAAGCAGTACTGAAGCGGGACAAAATCCCGCAAAGCCTGGTAAGGCCGGGCCCGGCAAACCGGCAAGTCTGAGAAAATTGCTCCGAAGAAAGGACCGCCACCATGATTTGGAAGAGGACTTTTAGTTTCATTTCTCCTGTTTGCATAATGGCGATCGCTTTATTACTGGCGTGTTCGTCAGCCAAAGACAGCACCAAGTTCGCGGCCAACGCAGCGCAAGGCGGCATGATGGAAGTCGAACTGGGCCGGCTGGCGCTGCAGCATGCCGGTGACGCCTCGGTAAGATCGTTCGGCCAACGGATGGTCACCGATCACACCGCCGCCAATGCAGAATTGAAAGGCGTGGCTGCGCGAAAGAACATTCAACTTCCGGCGGATGTCAGCTCTGATCAAAAGTCGATGATCGACAAGCTTTCAAAACTTTCCGGCGCTGAGTTCGACAAAGAATACATATCTGACATGGTGAAGGATCACGAGACCGACGTTAAAGATTTTCAGAACCAAGCCAGCGAAGGCAGCGATCCGGACGTCAAGGCGTTTGCCGGCAAGACACTACCGACCCTTCAAAGTCACCTGCAGATGGCGCGCGACACCGCCAAGAAAGTTGGAGCGCAATAGTCCCTCGTTGCTATCGGTTCTTACTTTTCCGGAACGATGCCGCTATTATGCCGGCGCCGTTGTTGAGAAACACCTGAAAGGATAAACGATGCCGCCACTTCATCCGGCCTTCGTACACTTTCCCATTGCTTTGGTGGCCTTCTCGTTTGTTACAGACCTATTGGGACGTGTGTTGAATCGGGCCTCGCTTCGAGCCGCGGCGTTCTGGTCTTTGATTGGCGCTTTGCTGGGAGGCGCGGTCACGGCGGCGACCGGTTATTTCGATTTCGGCCGCGACGCGCTCGGCGATACTTACAAGTACGTAGACTTTCATATGGACATGGGTTTCATCCTCGTGGGCTGTGTGGTAGTGCTGACCGCCTGGCGCTGGTTCGGGTACGCCCGGCGCGACCTGTCACCTGGAATTCCTTATTTGATCGCTGCGTTGCTGGTGGTTGGCCTGACGCTCTTCCAGGGTTGGTACGGAGGCGAGATGGTCTATTCACAGGGCGCCGGCGTGGCCGCGGCCGGCAAAGGAACTGAGCCTGCAACCAACGGTAAGCAGCGACTGGATAAAGTGACGCCAAAGGGAGACCAGGTACCAGCCAAGCCATGAAACAGATCGAAACTTTTTTGATCGAGTGGGCGCCTTATCTGCTGAGCGTGCTGCGCATCATCACTGGATTTCTATTTCTGCAGCATGGCATGCAGAAGCTCTTCGGCTATCCGGCGCCTCCGCCCGGCGGCAAGCCCCCCGTGGCATCATTGTATGGAGTGGCGGGCCTGATTGAATTCTTTGGCGCAATACTGATCATCGCGGGTCTGTTGACTCGCCCGGTGGCGTTCATCTTGTCGGGATTAATGGCGGTCGCTTACTTTACCGCGCATGCGCCGCGGGGTTTCTGGCCGGCGAAGAATCAGGGCGAGATGGCGGTGCTCTATTGCTTCATTTTTCTGTTCCTGGTGTTTGCCGGCGGCGGCCCCTGGAGCCTAGACGCGCTTTTGTTCGGTAGTTACTAAACCCTCGACGCGCGATTGTGGCTCAGAGTTCAGTCTGAGATTCACCATCGCTACACGGACCATGGTTCTTAACCACGTAACGAAAGGGAGACACAGATGCTCTGGACCATCCTGGTAATACTAGTGATTCTTTGGCTGCTTGGTTTTGCGCTCAAGGTTGGTGGCGGTTTGATTCACCTGATTCTGGTGATTGCGGTGATCCTTCTGATTGTGCAACTGATCACCGGGCGACGCGCATAGCAACCACGCCAGCACTCGAGTCAGCGGGCAGATCTGTTAATTTAAGTTGCCAGACGTAGTCAGTACCATCTGCGTGAGCAGTTGGATCCAGCACTCAAGGTCGAGCCTAACTCGGATCTGTCTCGGATCTGTGTCTTGAGTGTTCGACCCACACGCTCACGCGGGTGGTACTGGCTTCCTTTGCCATGATTCGTTTCCTTATCAGGCAGGACTGCAATCGGTTTTGTGATAGGGACAATCAGTTCGGAAGCGAGGCGCTTGGCGCGTTGTGGCAGGGCAGTTGCGGATTGGGACTGATTCACATTGAAGTCCCGGCAGCCCGAACACAATGCTTGCACACGATCTTGTCCAGCGGCTGGGTAGGCGTCCAATGCAACGAAGCTTCACCCGAGGTGAATTTTCGTCGAATCTTACTCACATGGTGGCCGCAGACGGTCAAGCCGGTCTTTGGATCAAGAATATGGTAGATCGAGCTTTTGTTCCTTAAGGCATACATTCCAACGTATTCCCTCCCAGTGGTTTAGTTTCTCAGCACCACAAATCCTAAGTCATGCGGCCTTACGTTTTCTGGCCAGGCTTTTCTTGAGTGCTTTCATTATGTCGACAACTTTACCTTCGTCACGTTCCCGCTCTTCGACCTTGACGACATCTTTGTGTTGCGCGCGCTTCTTCTGGATCAGTTTCAGGAGTTGCTCCGTGTGCTCATCTTTAAGCTCTTTGAGCGGCAACGTCCGCGCGGCGTGCTTCTTGATGATGCGCTCGAATTTCTTCACCGTGGCCGCCGGCACGCTCGCTTTCGCAGGCAAACCCACTTCCCTCGGCGAACGCAGTTCACCGGGAAAACGCATCGTCTCAGCGCGAAGAATTCCGTTCTCAGCAAAGATCGTCACCAGGTACTCTTTCCCGCGCATTACGAACGTAGCGATCCCCGCCAGTTGACTCTTGTCCATCGTGTCGACTAACAGCCGGTAAGCTTTTTCTGAGCCTTCCGCGGGAACCAGAAAATAAGAGCGATCAAAATAGATTGGCGGAATCGACTCCAGGTCGACAAAACGTCGCAGGTCGATGTCGCGGCTCTGTTCCGGCGCCAGCCGCTCAAGCTCTTCGTCGGTGATGATTACGTATTTGTCTTTGTCGATTTCGTAGCCTCGCACCATGTCGTTGGAGTCGAGATCGCGGCCGGTTTTTTCCGAATAGTAACGACGCGCCAACGGTTCATTTTCCGGTCCCAGCATCCGCAGTGGCGCGCGATTCGTGCGATTGCCCGGATAGAGTTCGACCGGTACGCTCACCAGGCCAAACGTCAGCGTGCCCGACCAGAAAGGACGAACCCCCTTCTGCTCGGTGTCGGCGGACGTTGTCTTCTTTTTTTTCCTGGCTGGCATTTTTTCAAGCCTCGCTGCAAACTAACCCGACGGCCGGTTCAGGCCGCGCGCTTCCGTTTCTTCAAAGACTCGATGCTCTTTGACAAGATTTTATCGAGCGACGCCGGTTGCCGTTTATTCTTCACCAGCCGCAGCCTCGGCGCCCGACCTTTGGCTTTCTTGGCGACAAACTCCGTTACTCTCTGCCGGTATTCATCCTGGTAATCTTTGGGATCGAATTCACCCTTGAGCATCTCGACCAATTGCTTCGCCATGCTGAGTTCCTTTTTATCCGGCGCCCGCCCGGCCGGCCGCGGCAGGTCTTTCGCCGACAGTACCTCCTCCGGGCTGCGCAGCGTGAACAGCATCAGGTAATCACCTTCGTTGCGGAGCGCGCCAACGTAAGGCTGTTTGCGCATTACCCAACGAACAATGCCCTCACGCTCCTGATTACTCAGAGCTTCGGCGAGGGCAAAATACGCGGCTTCGTCGCCGTCCGGACCAAGATAGTAGGGCCGATCGTAAAACTCGGGAGCGATGGCCTTAGGTGGAACAAAGTGCCTGATTTCAATCTGGCGATCTGCCTTTGGCTCCAGACTTTGAATTTCTTTTTCATCGAGAATGACGAACGATCCAGGCTCGACCTCGAAACCCTTCTGAATCTCTTCAGTGGCCACTTCCTTGCCGCTGCCGGGATCTATCATGTGCTGCTTGACTCGCGTCTTTGACCTCTCGTCGAGAATATGAAAGCGGACGGTTTGGTCTTTCACGGCCGCGTACAACTTCACCGGCACCTTCGTCGAGTCGACCTTAAGCTCACCTTTCCAAATTGCGCGGGCTGCCATCATTTACCTCGTGCTCTCCACCGGTTCAACGCAAGCCGGACAAAATATTTCCAGCGATACGCTCTGCACGCACTCGATACAAACCGGCCCGTCGCACGCTACACAACGAGATTCCGTCTCGATTAAATACGCGTGACTGCATGCCGGACATGTCTCGGTCCCCGCTTCCAGCCACCAGGGCAGATTTTCTTTAGGCTTTGCCATTCGTTTTACCGCATAGCATTTCCAGTTCCACAAGAGAAACGCGCGCCCAAATCTTTGTACGGAATCGTACGGACTGGCTCAGCCGGATCGGCTAAAAAATCCACTGTAAGAAATTATCCCAGTGCAACGGAGGTGTTGCGATGTCTCCTTTGTCTGACCTCAAGGATGGAGAGTGGTACCTGATCATTTCGTGCGAGAAGTGCCAAACGAGACATCCACTCTTTCGCGACCTGTCCAAGGGTGAATCAAAGATTAAGGCGACGTACAAATGGTCTTGCCCAACCTGCGGGCACGAGAGCGCCTATGATTCTGACGGCATTGAACGTTACCAGCATCTGATCGCCAACAGTCGCGGCGGCTAACCCTTTAATCAGCTCGCGCCTTAATCTTCGGCACCCTCCTCCTGTACATTGCGCACGGGCAGTGCTACTTTTGTTGACGTACCAGGCCTATCTGTTCTTTTCAAAGCCAACTACCGACATCGGGTCAGGGCTCTTTCGAAAAAGTCCTCCTTGTGCCGTCAGCTGTGTTTTCACAAGCGACCGGAGCGAGGAGAGGCCCTCAAGCCATCAATAGGCGCCCCCATGACGGAAGATCGGCAAACAACCAACAAAATTCTCGCGGCCCTATCCCCTGAGGAATTCGATCAGATCGCGGCAAAGTGCCGCCGTGTACACCTCAAGCTCGGCGAGATTCTCTACATTCCAGAGCAAAAGATTGAACACGTTTATTTCGTTGAGAGCGGAGTGGTATCTCTGCTCGCCGCGCTGGAAAATGGCGCCACGGTTGAAGCCGGACTTATTGGCCCTGAGGGCATGGTCGGAATCGCAGTGATTCTGGGCGCCGATTCAACTCCCAACCAGGCCTTGGTTCAAGGCGAAGGTGACGCGCTGAGGATGTCCACTGCCGATGTGCGGACAGAGTTTGGCAAGGAGGGCAAGTTGCGGAATCTGCTCCTGGGTTATACGCACACACTCTTTACCCAGGTAGCCCAGAC